>DAOUCV010000087.1:0-31777 GCA_034432095.1 Dehalococcoidales bacterium | reverse complement strand
TGTGGCACTTGCTACAATACCCCTGCGGTGATGGTGCTGGTGATGCTGTCGCTGTTACCATCGCTTGAACCCCCTTTCAGGGCAAGCGTCAGGTCGGCTTTGTCGGTATTCAGTTTTTAAGGTGCTTTTGTGTTTTACAGCTTCATTATTGAACAAAATGCACTATTGTTTAATATTGATAAACTACTTGTTTTCTTCTCTCCCCCCCCAGAGGCGGGCGGTGTTTGAAGAAAACCATAAACAGCTCTAGGGCACAAGACAAGGACTTAGAAATTGGAGCTAGTAAAACGTGAGGAATTGAAGCTAAGTTGGGCTACTTTACAATAACTGACGCGCCAGGATGCAAAAATAGGCGGTTATTTTCGGCAGCGAGGGGCAAACTACCTGCCGGTTATCTCCATCACCAGAAACTCAATTCCATCAAGTACCAGATGCCCTTTGTGGGCGAATCCTGCCTTCTGGTAGCACCTTATCGCCCTAGCATTCCAGGGCAGCACCTTGAGCCAGATGCGCTTGAGTCCATTAGACAGCCACTGGTTGACCAGAGCGCGGACGGCTTCGGTACCGTATCCTTTTCCCCAGTAGTCTTTGTCTCCAATCTCGATGGCCAGCTCGCCACTTTCGCCGTCAACATTCTGCATAAAGCAAGTGCCAATATGCTTACCGTCAGCGTCTATGGCGTAGGCGTGGTAGTTGCTCAGCCTGCCGACAGGGGGATTTAGCTGGTGGATTTCCGGGTCAGCCTCCCAAGCATAGCTGTCCTGATAATCGTTGTCTGTCATTGGTCGAAGCGTGACCATATCTACCTCTTACGATTTCTGGTGGCAGGGAGCACTTTTAACCGACTGAGCTATGCTGCCTTTCTGAACACCTGTAAACATCTAATCCGCTTCATCGGCCCCATCGTGATAGCAACCATGCCCTCCCGAATAGCGCCTGTCAGCCAAGCACGGGGCCAGATATAGATGTGCAGTATTGCCAATCGTTTACAGCATCGCCATATCTCCTGGCCCTCCTGCTTGTAGAGCTTATCATAAGGCGGATCCCAGTAGCCGAACTCAAAAGTATTGTCGTTGAAAGGCAGAGACTTCCAATTAAAGCCATTGGACAAGTCTACATAGAATACATCATCGGGAATATTATCGGTTTTGCCGAAAACGCAATCTGGTCTACTAAACCTCTTGGAGAGGCGGTCAAACACTTGTCCTGACCCCCACTTGTGTGTCAGTGGTCGCTGACAAGCCCAGAAGTCGAAGACAATATCACTCGACACATTTTTCATTCCATTAAGCTTTGCCTTTCCGCTCCCTATTTTTGCGGGCAAAGTAATCCCTCTCTAACCTCTCTAACCGACTCAGTATCCGAAGCCACCTTACGGGGTTTCTGAGAAAAGCAATAATGCATCCCGGATATAACCACCAAAAACGCGACACAAGAATTCTAGTCTTGAGGTCGAATATTGCTCTTCTGATGAGCATCATTTTTGTTGCCTTCGCTCCATATTCTTCATGGCAAAGTATTCTGGTGTCAACTCAGGGTACAACGTCAGCTGCGGCCGGTACCATTCGTGTTCAGGTGCTTGCCTTCCCTTTTCACTCAGGCGATACCAGCGCCGGGGCGGGGCATCGGCATAGTCAAGGCTCTGGATATAAGCCTCCTCTTCGCGCCCGGTGGGCTCGACAAATCCCAGGAGCTTCAGGTAATGAAAATAGGAGAAAAAGCTGACGGAGCGGGCCCGGTGCAGCTTATATGGTATTCGCTCCAGATACCACTCCAGCCGCTCGGTGTACTCCTCCGGCGTGAAGGGGGGCTCCCCATGCTGAACCCGCCTTTCCTCTTCTCTTGCCACGTTGTCTCTGGCGTTGGCCCGCCTGAGCATCTCCTTGTAGTGGAAAAAGATGTTCTCGGTGAAGTCGCCCTGGTCGGGGTCGATTCTGGGAGATCCCTCAGGGCCCAGCCCCATCAGATAGTCACGGATAAACAGGCCCACAGTGGTTGGCCTGAGGAACCTTTCTTCTTTGCGTGCCCGGCGGTATTTCTTCTCTTTCCGCTTCTCCGCCATGTAGTCACCCACCGGCTCGCCGGCTATCTCAGGATAGAGAGCGTATTGCGGGTTTCCCCACTGCTCTTCAGTCGCCCGGCGGCCTTCCCTGGTGATACGATAGAACTTCTCCAGCTGTGCTGCAGGGTGCTCGCCGGTCAGGTCATGGATAAATGAGGGGCCCACCTCACCGGTTGGCTCCACCCAGCCCAGCTGCTTCAGGTAGTGAAAATAGCGCCTGAAGCTGTGATAGCGAGACCGGACCAGCTTGCGGGGGATTTCACGGAAGTACCGGTCAACACGGGCGGCATATTCCTCTTCAGTGAAGGCCGGCTCTCCCCGCCTTATGCGCCTTTCCTCTTCCCTGGCCGCCAAGTCTTCAGCAAAGCCCCGGTGCACGGCCCACTTATAGGCGGAGAAGATCCGCATCTGCGGGGCACCTCTATCCGGGTCTATCCTGTCGGTGCCGTAGGGACCCTCGCCGAGAAGATAGTCCCGAATGAAAAATCCACAGCGGACAGGGCGGAGGAAACCGCCGGTGCCGCCCCGTCCTGGTCTAATCTCGGTTACCATTCTGTCCTTTGTAACGGCTAAATGCTGAACCTTGCCTTAGCCATTTTAACTTGAAGTTCGTCGAGCTTCTTAGTCAACTCCTGCAAAACCCCTTTTAATTGTTAATGGCATAAGAGGCTCCGTCTGAGAAAGATGCAAGAATTTGGGCGGCTTTCTCCATATCTCTGGGGGGAATCTGAAGCCAGCATCCTTCTCAATACGGGTCATGATTTCATCTGGTGGTCGATAGTGTGGGAGCCAGTAAACGTGATAGTCTTGTTGAGGGTCTTCGTGCATATGGTATCCCTGGATGTCAATTATTCTCCCCTTCTCCTGAATGACTATAAAAACGGTATACTTATAGCCTGGCTTGGTTTCTAACTGCGCCATTCTGAATTTAGTTGCCGCTGCTACATCTTCACCTGGACGCAGGTAGACAAAGAAGGGTTCCTTTTCATCAAAGAGCTTGAGAGTTCGGTATCCTGTCGTTTGAGGCTCGGTCTGGGCCGCCCTGGGGGGCAGTATATCCGCCAAGTGCTTGCCGAAGGCGGGCCTGAGCCCCAGCTTCTTTACCCGTTCATTCTCCCTTTCATAAGCCTCAGGTGATACCACCTCTCCTTCCTGGAAGATGGTATCGCCAGCGTCGAGGATGGTGAGATACTTCTTTGTTTGCGGCAGCAATCCCCTCTCTTCAGCAAACAGCATCTTATTGACCATGCGGAAGAACGCCGCTAAGATGACCATGAGGGCCATGGCGCTTATGAGGCTGTTGATATTAAGCTGCTGGCTAGTCACCATGTCACTCCCTCCATCAACTCATCAAAAACACCTGCGTGAGTGTACTGCACTACGTAACCGGCTATCATGGTCATGTGGCTGGAGTGCTCTTCTTCCAAGTCTTCCGCTCCCGAGGTGTGGTGGGCCAGTTCGTGAACTGCAGCGTCCACCGTTGACTTGCCATGCTCCAGGGTGTTCAAGTCGATGAATATCTCCTCGGTGACCCGGCTGTACATGCCGGCTGTCCTCACCCGGTCGCTGGCGGGCGGGATGACGGCGGCATGGACGGCACGGACATCACGTCCGGTTATATTGGGGGTAACCCCGTGTATAATTTCCCTGGCTAACCGCAAGTGGGCCAACTGCCTCGCTGTCAGCTTTTCATCTGGGACAACTTCAGCTTCCCTCAGTCTCTCGGCGCTGGCGTCGATGATGTTTTTGTCGGTGGTAATAGCCTCGCTGATAGTGGCCCTCGCCATCCAATTGATGCTATGGGGAGTGTAGCCCAAGTGCTTTACCATGTTGTCCCAGCGATCCGAAGTCCTTATGACGGCATCCTCGCCGAACTCCAGCCGCCAGGCCTCACGCCACACGGAAGCGTTTTCTCTGACAAACTCGGCGTAGAGCATGCCTGTCTTCGGCTCCTTACCCATCGACCACTTGTCCATTTGGATGTTGTGGGACTCGTCGGTCTCGACTACCGGAGGGAGGTGCACCATGCGCAGGAAATCCCTGACGAGGTCGACTTTGGTGATGCAGCACCAGAGCCGACCCACGTCAGCCCACATGTCCGGTTCATGCTTCGGGCCGTGACGGTCCGGAGCCATCTCAAAGCCCCACAGGTTGTAGCTGTAGAGGCTCTTTATGTCCCTCATATAGATATCACGGGCGTAGATCCGGGGAGTCTCGGTATGAGCCGGGCTGAGGAGCTGGTTGAAGCGCCTGATTGGCTTATCCAGAGGGCTGGGGGCTTTGGCCAGGACAGCCTCTGCCGGCAGGTTAACGGCAAACCTGTTCTCAAATGCCGAGCCGAAGTAGCCGATGATGTGAAACTCGGTGCCCCGATGTCTGCCGTTGGGCCGCCACATGGCAGCCAGGGTCTCCGTAGTGCCGTTCGCCTTCTGCTCTAGAAAGATAAGCCACAACTCCCGCCCCACCGTCTCGACATGTACGGAGTATCCCTTGCGGATCAGGGCCAGGGCGGCAATCTTCATTCCTTCGCCAAACTTACCCCGGGCGTAGTCAGGCTTCAGCTTGGGCGGGCCCAAAAGAAAATCGACTACCGCCACGCCCTTCCCGGTGTCCCGTATCCACAGCCCCTTCTCATCATAGCCCCAGCGGTAGTACTCGCTCTCGTCGAGTGCATTCTGCACAATATCCCTGATGGCCTCCCATTCTCTCCACTCCGGCCGCCAGGTTGATGTTGGGCCGATGATGATCATCTCCCAGCCCTGCGGCTGCCAAGTGCGGCGGTATTCATCCATAGAGAGGACTGTGGGCGGCGCTGCGGTTACTACCATTACCTTAACCCCTTTGCCCTTTTGATTGCCTCCAGGAAGGCGGTGTCTATCTTCTCGCGGTAGCCGATGGCATCAATGGTCTGGGCTAGCACTTCCGGGCTGTCGGGTAAAAACTCCAGCTCTTCTTTGCCGGGACGGGGGCGACGCGGCTCAATTGGAATTACCTTGGCCATCTGCTGACCTTCAGGGAAAGCCTCTCGTACAAGCTCAAAAGCCGCTTTCCACTCATCATTGGTAAGGGGCGACCGAGGACACCGAACCTCTAAGCCAACTTCTTCGTTGTGAGTGATGCAAAACCACTCAACCTCAGGGAAGAACCCAATCTGTTCTACTTTGCAGGAGCCGATGAAGTAAACTTTTCTGCTGGCCGGCTTGCCCCCTCCCCCTTTTGTTATTGGTTTCCCAACCTCTTTCGCCAACAACTCGCCTTCGATTCTTTCCAGTGTCTCAGGTTTCACCCAAACTAACTCTTGGCGGGAAGGAATGAAGATATTTACCATATCACCAATCTGTTCCGAGACTCTCACCCTCTCGCCTTTATACTTAACTATTTCCCCTGGCTTGAACCTGGGGAGAGCTTGAGGCTCCAGCATCTCCTCCATCACCCTGCCTTCAGGCAGGCGTATCTCACCGCGAAATACCACGCCGGTCTCAAGGTCGCCTATATCCGGCTCCCTATCGTATATCCTGAGTTTGACGGTATGCTCTCCGGCGTATTTGGCCCGGCGCAGCGCAAAATCCCGCGCTGCTCTCTGCGCCTTGCTTACCGTGGTATAGCCAGGCTTGATTATGATCTCTCCCGTCTCCGGGTCAGTTATCAGCCAAGCATATTGACCTTTTTCCGTCTGGGGCAGGTGCATTACCGGACTCTTCTTGGCCAGCAAGCCAACGGCCTCGGCGTAGTCCAGCACGCTATTCACCAACTCATCGTCCGGAGCTTCCCAGGCGGATACTGGCACTCGACCCCGGAACGAGCCTTCCTCAAACAGTGTTCTGGCGTCTCTATCCGTCCACTCGGCCAGAGTAACGCCTGTTCGTTTATCGGTAATCCAGACGCCCAGTTTCTGCCTAGCGCTGACAGTGACATCAGCCCTGGTAGGTTTACCGGGTGGTGGCCCTGCAGGTGGGCCAATCTCCACCCCCTCCTTGCGAAGTCGCTCTTTAGTTTCATGGGCCATGTGCTCGATGCCGGCCGGGAGCAGTTGATGCTTCTTGGCGGGTCCCCATTCTATCTGGTAAATAGTCTCACCCACGACATAGAGCCGCGGCTTGTAGCCCTCGGCGCCATAGAAGCCAGCGGTCTGTATCGGGCGGGCCAAGCCCTCTTTCAGCCAGCCCCTCAGGGTATCGGCGGTAACTATCTGCGGCCTGTCGGCGAAGCGCAGTTCTCTCCTGGGGACAGTCTGTGCAAGGTATGGCTGTCCCCATCGCTTCTTCCAGGCATCCCGCAACACCTTGGCCTCTTCATCGGTGACCTTCTCACCCAACTTCACCAGGTCCCGGATGTACTCACAGAACATGATGTCTTCACCGGCGACATCTCCTCTCTCGGCGTCTTCCTTTGTCACCTCCCACATACCTTCGGCAAACTGCCATTCCTTTGGGTTAATCTTCTGTTCCGTCTGCAGCAGCCTTTCTCCCCTGGGGCCATAGAGCTGCAGCCTGGGCTTTGGTGGCGAAACCGCCCTGATAGCCATCTTGCCCATGAACACCACAATCATGAAGATGATGACGAAATTGAGAATGCTGGCTATGTTGGGCTGGGTGGTGGCGACACTGCCTTGGATGGCCACATCGTCGCCAACCGATATGCCTTCTGCCTCACCGGCGTTGACCTCCAGAAACCACCTGGCACCGGGTGTTGAGATTGCTTCAAAACGGACATCAGTCTCGCCTGGCTGGACGTTATGCATCACGCCCACCACGCCCTGGGCGCTGTTGATGAAGATAATGTCTAGGGGGAACAGCATCTGAGTCATGTCAATCTGGATGACACTATAGTCCGTGCCCAAGTCAAAAAGCATACCCGTCCCAGCGGGTATTGACTCCACTCCGCTAAGCCCTGTGGTAAGCTCGGCATAGGTTGAGGTTAAGCTCACAACCCATTGGCGATTCCTTATTGTTATAGAACCTGTTCCAGACATATTTGCCCTTCCTAGTTCTCTGAAATATGGGATAGGGACTGATGGTCTCCTAAAGCTTTTCTCAAAATTAGACCTCCTCTACCGGGCAGCCACACTCATTACATACCCAGCGCTTGTTATTCAGTGTCATCCAGCTATACCGCCGGCATGTCTGGCAGTAGCCAAACGCTGTTTTCCGTTCGCCTCTTTCCTTGGCCACTATTTTCTGGTGAGGATTTGTATCTATTCCCAGAGTTTTTCGTACCATTCCCTATGCTCCTCCCCCGATATCTTCCTATATCTCATGGTAGTCGTTATGCTCTGATGACCAAGATGTTCCTGCAAAAGCCGGAGTCCGTCTCCGGAATCATTGTGCTTCACCGCATGAATGGCAAAGGCGTCACGAAGTCGGTGTGGGCTGACATGATGCAGCTTACCCGTCTCTGGATTCACCAGATGAGGTAACTCTGCTCTTCTAGCGCACTCTTTGACTATCTGCCAGGCCCGGTGGCGGTTGATACCGAAGAGAAGCTGCTTGCCATTCTGAGACACTGGTCCGCCCCGGTCGATGTAGTCCTTCAGCATGTCCAGCGTCTCTCTATCTAGGGGTAAAGTCCGCTGTCGGCGGTGCTCCTTCTCCTCGGCCAGTGCCTGCTCCACCGGCTGGCCGCAGGCAGCGCAGAACTTCGCTGTCTTAGCCACCCCGCCGCCGCAGTGAGGGCAGGTCAGCTTCACCTTGAATTTCAGGTGCTGAATGGTCACCGTGCCCCGGTTGAAGTCAATATCGCTCACGGTAATACCCAGCGCCTCGCTGATACGGCAGCCGAGCCGGAACAGGAGCCGGATAAGTAGCCTATCCCTCAGGTACTCTCCAGCCTCCTCCAGCCTTTCCACATCTTCTGTCTCAAGGTAGGTCTTCATACTACCTGCACCTGCCCAACAATATAGTTCTCCCAAATCCAGCCATAACCGGCGGTCATGTATTCGTTAGTCGCATACCAGTGATAGACGCTGGAAACCACATTGTAGGTGCCCCGCGGAAGTGGGAAAGGCCTGTTCCAATAGTCCCAGTCAATTGCCTCGGCGGGATAACTTACCCTATCTGTGTAGACGCCTTTAACTTCGTAATCCTTTGTTGCGGTAAGAATAATGTTCGCATAGGTAACGGCACCGATTAGAGCCGAACTGGCTACCGACCTTCGCGTCGGGGTTAAGCACAGCTCAACCCTGAAAAGGCTATCAGCAGCGTAGGGTAAGTGTATAGTCTGTGTTGCCAGGTATTTGCTACCCGAGATGATCTGTGATGGAATGTCTACCGAGACAAGGTAGAGCGAGCGTCCGAAGGCGAGGGAAATGGGACCGGCTCCACTTATGATGAAGCCCGGACGCCACCATTCATCCGGCTCCATCGGCCCGTAGGGCCAGTACCACCTCCCGGAGAAGGTGGCAGTTTCCCCGGGGTTGACTATCTGCTGCCCAAGACCCACCGTGTGGTACCCGTAGCATGTCTCAACGTACCAGATGGGAGTGCAGGTACCAGCACCACTACCGGTATTCTTTATATCCACCGAGATTTCCAGACCTTCTGCCCATGCCGGATAGTTTGGCTGATGGTAGAGCGTCTGCTTTACATCAGAGGCATAGATGAACTTGGCCACACCCGAGATGATCTCAACATCCTCGACTGCCCGGTAGAGGACAATGTTCGCTCCCTCGGAAAATACCCCGATATGTACAGGATATACCCCGGGAGTGGTAGGCATACTCACCGGGAAGCTGACCTGCTTTTCCTCGCCAGCAAGCAGCCGAAAAGCCTTCTCGGAGACCACCGCGAGGTCTGTCCCCATATAGATAAAGCCGTTGTAGTCGAAGGCTTTAGCTGTCGGGTTTCGCATGGCGACCTTTGCGGTCTTTACTTCTCCTGGCGCGAATTGAGGCATCTCATTCTCCTTGTCCCAAAGAATAATTTGACCTTGCTTACAACCTCATCATATCACACCCACGTAATTACACCAATTTCTATTGCAGGCGAGATGACTATCACTACATTCTCCATTGCCTGGTAGTGCTTGAGCAGCGTAGAGTCAGACCAGACATCGAGGAACACGGGATAGCTTCCCTCCACCAGAGGCATGGTCACGGTGAAGTTTACGTCCAAGTAGCTGTTAGCTGGTATCGTTACCGTGCTCACCCCTGAAGTAGTTACCTTAGTCACCCCAAGATACAGCTCCGCCATGTAGGTGAACTGCTTGGCGGTAGGGTTGGTCAGCCTGGCCCTAGCGGTTTTAGTCACCCCCGCTTCGAAAGTCGGGTCATCCATTTTCATCATCTCTATCTTGACTTGTGGCTTCATCTTTTCCTCCTTACACCTTCAATCCGTCCATATCACCTCTATCGGCTCACTCGGGTGACTTTGTATAAAGTGGCTGTATAGCTCGTCATAGGTCATAAATTTTGCGCCGCAGATGGGACAGGTATATTGAGGCTGAGGTATGGTTGCCTGGACTACCTGCGCCAGCATCAAGACACTAACTATTGCTACCATACCGCCGATAACTATCTTTTCCTCTGTTTCCATATTCACCTCCTTTATCCTCTCGGCCCTAACAACTTAGATATCATTATGGCTATGGTAGTGACAACCATAACATCGACCAAGCCGATGACTATGAGTGTCCAATCTAACGACTGCAGCTGAACCTGGCTCATATCATCTTCACCACCATTCCCATCATCATGACCGCCATCATGCCAGTGAACATTGCACTCAGGTCAATGGCCGGTTTGACTCCGAGTGTTTGCAATATTAGAGGCCCAAATGGTAGACCGTAACCGTACTCATTATCTTTGCCAGCAGGTACACCCTGAGGCTTAATAGAGACCCCGGCAAGATATCTGTCAATTATGTCAGCCAGGGTAAAATACCAGATACCAAGCTCTGGATATACGCCAGGTATCTCCTGTGTAAGTTCGGCTCGCCTCTGTAGACCTTCTAGAAAGGTGAGTGCCATTGCTGAAGCAAAGGGTGTGGAAAAGCTGGTGCCACTTTTAGCGGTAGTGGCAGTGTCACTAGAGGAACTTGCCATATCAATGTCCTCGCCAAACAACAGCGCGTCCGGCTTGATCAATCCCTCCAAGGTTGGCCCGCGGGAAGAAAAATTGCTCACGACAAAAGTCTTCTGGTTTGGCAGGTATTTCGCCGAGCCCACAGCCCCTACATACCTTTCACAGGCGGGAGACGTTATTGTTCCTGGGGCAGGCCCGCTGTTTCCAGCAGCGGCAAAAACCCAGATATTCCTCTGAAGGGCAGCACGACAGGCAATCCTCAATATATTATTCGGGTTGCCATCGTCCAGAGAGCCTAAACTAAGATTTATCACATGGGGTGCAAACTCTGACCCTACATCATGCATTGAGATGATGTCATCTAGTGCCAGAACAACCTCTTCCTCAGTTCCCTGTCCCTTGTTGTTCAGTACCTTAAAGTCAAGAAGGTTGCATTCTGGGGCAACAGCTAAAGCGATCGAAGCGACGCCAGTACCATGGTCGAAGCCGTCTCCAGCCGGGTCAGAGGTGTAGTTCTTTGAGTAAACTACATGGCCATTAATTTTCTCATGCGTAGACCTTATGCCAGTATCCACTATAGCCAGATTGAAGCCTTCACCATAGAGAGGTGGGTGACTAATATTTCTGAGGTCTTCCAGCCCAGCTATCTGCACGAGCTGCTCCGGGGTGTAAGTAGGCATCCCAGCAACAGGTGCCGGTGGCATTACCGCTGTCTTTACCTCGCCTATCTTAGTCACTGTGCACCCTTGAGATTTGAGCCTACCTACCTGCTCCTCGGTGAGCGTGGCAAAGATAATGCCAGTAGAGCGCGCCTCTTTAATGTCGACAGCACCAACATTTCTTACTTGGTCAATGGTTGCTCCTGTTATGGCGTATCTCACTTCTCTAGCCTTCCTTCCAATTTAGCTATCCTTTCACTCAAGATATCAATGTGGTTGTCAGTATTCTCCAGTTTTCCCTCCATCTTGTTGATTCTGGAAGACAAATCTCCAACCTTCTGGTATAGCTTACCAGCACTAAAGGCTGAGATGACTATGTTAACCACTATAGCAATGAGTATACTGATTGTAGTGCCGTCCATCATTTCTCCTTCTTCCGCTTGCTTCCGCGTTCGCCGAAGTAGAAAGCCATAATTGCGGTAGCCGCTGATACAATGGTAGTCACGATAGTTAGCACACTCGTAATAATCACCAGACCTATGTCCCGGTCAATGAACTTGACCGCCTGGGGGAGCAATTTGAATGTTACTACTGCACCAATTATTACTACCGTGGTCGGAAAGATAATGGCAAGATAAGGACGGATAGCTCCCCTAATTACGTCTAGGACCTCTTTAGCTTTCAAGTTGTCACCTCCCCTCTGTATTCAAGGTAGGGACTGTTCTCAAGATTAGTGCACATCGGGTACTCGTCATCGGGTATTATCTTGACACCCAGCTCATAGGCAATTAACACTACCCATTCCTGGCAGTTGACCGCCTCATCCTTGATTACGGGGATAGCCTTACCCAAGTAGTGCTTGAGAAGCCACCAGATAGCCGTTCTGAAGAGCACCTGCCAATCATAGGGAAGCTCACCATACTCAGCGTGAATGGCTATCAGCCTTCTCCAATCTACTTCCCCCAATTCCTTAATTCGGTAGATGCAAGCCTTCGGATAGGTAAACCTGGTCAGTGCTGTGCCCTTGCCAATACTCTCGGTTATTATCCAGCCGCTATCGTGCTGGGCAACAAACATCCCCCAGTGGAACGTCTTGGCGCCGATAATTCTACAAATCCACCTCTCCCACCACGTATTCGGTGGCGTAGCAAATAAATCAGCTGTCTTTATGTCCATCTTACTCCTGATTAACTTATTAACCCCATCCTTCTCGCCAGGATGTCCACCTTTTCATTAATCGTACCAGCTTTCTGGTACAGGGCCCTGTAGTCCTGCGGCTCTTTGATATAGCCGGCCGCCTTAAGCTCACGCTCAAGGTCAATCCAGATTTTATCGTGCCGGCTCCTGAACTCGGTCGGCGACAGTCCGTCCGGATTGCCGCCGCGATAGTACCTCTCGCTCAACTCGTCGTGCTGCTTCTGGTATTTCTCTTCTATTTCTTCTCTTGTCATGTTTACTCCCTCCACCAGGCGAATACCCAGATATCAGTGTTAAGGCCCCTGTTAGCTTCCCACTCCACTATCCCACTGGTATCGGTGCGCACCATGACATAAATAACCTGCTCTTCCCATGCCGTGCCCACATTTACCCCGGCGTAATCAGGCCCGTATCCAACATCGTATAACTGGCCATTGAGCCTGAAACGATAGGCGTTCTCGGTTGTTTGATCCCTGTTTCTAATCCTGAGAAGAGCAACCGCCATATTGGCCCCCACCACCGAGGAGAGGTTCAGGTCGGTCCATGTTGTTGGGGCAGGGGAATTGTCATACACCTTGGTGAAGCAGATATCGAAATACCCCTGGAAGTCGGCCTCCGTCGGAGCGTTTCCAGCCCCGGCGCCCTTGAGCACCTTGCCCGCGGTCCACCCGAGCGTGCTGTCCCCGCACTTGGACTTCTGCCTTTCAGCCAGTTCCCCTGAAAGCCCGGCCACTGAGATTTCATCTGCACCGCCATCCTGGTGCCTTGAGGCGTGGTCCCTGGCATGGTGGTCGTCAATGCCAATATTAGCCAGGTCAGAATGCCTATGAGCATTAGCCGGGCCAGCCAAGCTCCCATGATGAGTAGCATCAAGCGTGGACTGCCATGACCAGCCGAGGGGACCACCAAGGATTAAGCTGTTGCCGTCCCGTCTCAGTATCCACTCAAGCAGGTTAAGTGTCGGCTTTAACAGTAGTCCCTTCAAAAGCCGCTTCAAACTATCCCTCCTCCTTTGCCGCCACAGCCTTCTGGTGTGTCGGCCAGTGGTAATGCTCCTGGAATGTTGTCGGCTCCAATGACGAAAATCCGCAGTCCTCGCAGTAAAGTCCGAGCTGCTTAGCCCTCTCCAGCGCCTCATTATGGCACTCACAGGGACACCTGGTAGCATTCGGGTCAAGCTCAAAGGTATTGCCGCATTCGCACCTGTACAGGGGTAATCCTCCGGGCCCAACAGTACCTGTAAACCCCATTACTCGCCTCCTTCTGACTTAATGAGGGTGTCTATCAGCCTCACCTTCTCCTCTAATGGTATGCGCTGTCTTCTCAGGTCAGCCAGTCTTTCCTCATACTGCTCTCTGACTTTAGCCGCTTCTCTGTCTATAGCTTCCATTTGCTTGAGAAGCTCCGCCTTCCTTGTCTTGAGTTCGTCTATCAGTGCCATATTAACCTCCTTTAAGTGCTAATCGCGATCAGTACCTGCTCAAAAGCGCCAGTAGAATTTTTCATAATCTGTTTTATCTTGCCGGTCTCTGAGGCTCCGGGCGTCAGGTAGTAGAGCTTGCCCTCGTTACCCGCAACCGCAGTTGGTTCATTCGCTGGCGCCATAAGCTGCATCGACAGAGGCGCAGTCAGTACCTCTGAGCCATCCAGAGGGTAAAAGTCCGGGTCATGCAGCTCATTACCATGCACTGCGCCTGCAGGGGCGTCTGCCCAATTTGGAAGCCCAGCAACCACAGTAAGTATTTGACCAGCGCTACCAATTGCTCGTCTTGTCCAGGCACCACCAGCGGCAGCGTATATCAGGTCGCCTTCAGTTCCTGCACCGTGGTCACTGGCGGAATCCATATTGTGCTGCCGGGTATGTGAGTCAGCGTGAAGTCCTGAGCCTCTACTCCCATGCTGGGTATCGGTTATTTCCCCAGTGTGGTCTAAAACACTGTCCAGTGCGTGCTGTCTGGCGTGTGAGTCGGCATGAAGCCCTGAGCCACGGCTGCCATGGTGAGTGTCGTCTATCGTAGCATTCCATGTCCATGAAGTAGGTCCACCAAGTATAAGAGAGTTATGCTTTCCTTTTGGTGGCTGATAACCCCGCAGAAGCGTGGTGAATGCCTCTAGCTTCTCAGGCTCAACACCCAGAAGCCAGGCTCGCACTCTTGACATCATTCCCAACTTGTGTCCATTTCTCCTTTCTGTCATCGCCTTCCTCCTCAAGTTGATAGCGACACCAGAATCTCTTCAAAGGCCCCTGTGCTGTTCTCCCCTATCATCTTCAGCCGGTTCGGCTGACCCAGCGCAGTTATTTCATACCACATAAAGCCAGCATTCTGAGCTATGGTGTCTGGCGATGCACTTAGCGTCTGCACCCGGCTGTAGGTAGCCGAAATCTGCTGAGTGACCATCGGCATTATTAACATAATCATCGCCACCATCATACCCGCCATGACGACGGAGTCCATAAAGTCCTCCTCAAAATCCTTCTCAAGGCTGGTAACCCTCTTTGCCAGTTCATTGCTCATAGAAAGGCGTCAAGGAAACCCATCCCTTTAGGGGTGGGAGGAATTGACGCACACCTCCTTTCTAAAGGTTTGACTCCTGTCCTCGTTGCGGCTTTGTCTCTAAACATAACCGTATCTCCCAATCTTCCTTTGTCTGTCAGGCCTGCGGTTTCGCCTCCAACGCTGACCTGGCAGGAGCGATTAACATCGCTCAAAGGGGGGCAAGCCCACTGGCTTTAGCCGTGGGTGGTTGACAATCCTTCTTCCATCATCGGCATTATCATCCCCATCATCATGACCACCACCATCAACCCTATCATCTGCGTCCAGTCAAATCCCGCAGTGACCTCAATGCAGTCGTCCACCTTTGCCTCGGCACCCTCAAAACCGGGAAGCTCAACAATCAGACCATATAGGCCAGCATTCACGCCGGTACCTACATTGATATCTATGGAGCCCTCATATGTCTGCCAGGTTATGGATTTGTCCAGAGTTATAGTTGTCTTGGTCTGTGCCTGCTCTTCTCTGTTTACAACCCCCAAGGTCCTCGTGTAGAGAGAAGCCCATATAGGCACAGTAGCGGTATCGGCCGCTTTATAGCTGAAGGAGTAAAACACCCTCAGCGTTTGCCCCGCCTGAATCTGGAGCGGCTGCCCCTCACCTAGGGTATAGATATTACCCCCTACCTGCACCTGCATATCTCACACCTTGACGTAATCCGTTATCTTGAACTCAGTAAACGTCGGCTCGACGGATACCACAAAGATAGCGTCTCTCAGGGCCACGCTGCCGGTCTCGCCCTCCTTGAAAGATATCCCGTCTATCAGCTTGGCGTAGATTGAGTAGTGCTTGCCAGCCGCTATGGCTGTGGTAACTGGTATGTCCACCTGCGCCGTCCTGGTAGTGGGCGTTGTGGACTCGGGAATGGTGAAAGACGGCGAAGTAGCCTTCAGCACCTCGTCGAAGGCATAAGGCCAGGTCGTCCCCAGGTTGCCGATGCACCCGTAGAGCTTGACGGTCTTAGCCGGCCCGCTGTACTTGAACGAGACGAAGATTCGCAGCGTGTCGCCGTGCCGGACATTTACCACCTTCGGCGCCGGCTCCCACAACATCATCGGGTAGAGATAACCAGCAACATAGACATACCGATTGCCCTCCTCGTCATAGTAGTACCACTGCCCAGTCGTAGGGTCCTGGTACCAGCCTGCCGCCAGCGCCAGAGGATTCAAGATCACTGCCAGAGTCTTTATTGTCATATCTTCCTCCTCAAACTTTCCTGTAGTCGGTTATCTGAAACTGGCTGAACTCAGGCACCAGCTCAGCCACCTTAATCGTCTTCTCCTTATAGTCGTCGGAGCGCCAGATACCGTCTGAGCCATACCAGAGGGAATACACTCTTACCCTCTCATCTGCGCCTGGCATCCTGAAGCCGCCGTTAAACTGCTGTATCGCTCCTGCCGGGACATTATAGGTGTCGACCGCCCACGACACGGACACTCCGGCATTTAAAAGGCTGCCAATGACCTTAATTCCAATGGCCGCTGAGTAGAGGTTCTTTACCCGGGCAGAAATGGGCACGATCTCATCTGGAAGAGCGCTGCTCTGAAGAATTATCTCGACTACTTCCGTATATATTCCAGCCACTGTTAACTCCTAAAATGGCCTTTCTATCTCTTCGCCCCGCCAGGCCTTCTTCGCCTGTGAAAATGCCCAAGAAGCGAGGGCAATCAGTATCAGGATATTAACCATAGCGGCAAAGACGCCCTGCCAGAAGAGCGGCTGGGGCGCTGACGCCGGGTATGGAACTGGCTGCTGTGTCATTCACTTCTCCTTTGTAATCATTCCCATGATGGGGAGCATTACCATCATCAACCCCATCATAATTATCGTGTCCTTTACTGGTTGGGGGATGAGAAACCAGAGCACGCCACCGAGTATTGTCGGCAGCAGGAAGAGAAGAATGCCGATGATAACGCCGGACCATGCCAGCTCCTTCGTCCAGCAAACATACACCTTCTTTGGGTCAGTTGCGTCAGCAAAGACGATGCTGCTGTAGCCCTCCCAGGGAGGGACCCCAGCACTCAAGAGCTGGTTGTTGACCTCAACCAGCGTGTCCGGATGCGGAGCCTCGGCTAACTGAAGCTCAAGCATCGCCAGCGTCCCCTCCGGAGCCGTCTCCTCCTGAGCCGCAACTAGAGCCTGCTGGCTTCTCAGGTCTTCAAAAGACCCGGCATAATAGCTGGTGTATCCTATCGGCATCAAGCCCTCCTTAAACAAAAGGGACTGAACCATCACCTAGCTCAGCCCCTTTCAAAGGCAATAATCCACCTGTACGAGACTCAAACCTATTTTGTTCGGTCACATCTCATATCAACCTTCATGCCCCAAAAGGGGCTTAAAGCTTCTTTAGGCCGTCCGGTCTTCCCATATCACCAGCAACCCAGAGCCGGTAGTGTTGGTACCGCCGGTATTATTGATGGTGTTGGCCGCACTGATGGTGAACTCACTGGTCAAATCGTCGTAGGTCTCGCTGGCGTCGGTGGCGTCGACCTGAAGCACTGCCACCAGGTGGTCGCCAGTACTTATACCACTGACGGTATGGTTGCCAGCAGCACCACCAGCAATCAGGGTTGCTTTCACTACACCAGTAGCCAGTTTGGTCGGGGCAATCGCCGCATCGGCAGCCACCTTAGCATTGCCGATAGCACCGTTAGCTATTTTAGCCGTGGTAACTGCGCTATCAGCGATGTCAGCCGTCTGGACTGAACCGGTGACCAAAGCCTCTAGTTCCGCTTTACTGAGAAATCCAGCCATAATTGTCCCCCTTATGCTTCCAACCATACGAGGGTTACTGGCAAGGATGGAGCTGAGCTCCGCCTTGCTGAGACCTCTGCTCATGTTTCACCCCCTATCAGGGTTATGCTACCAGAGCCTTACCTTTTCTACCAAATGGGTCAAGCCGGAATACCTTATCTGCCGTGAAGGCTACGGTAACGACAAGCTGAAGTGTCAGCTTATCACCACCAACCAGCCTGAGCTCCTCACCAAGCTCACCCTGAGCCGGCAGGTCAATGTCGGTAGTAGCACCCATTGCTGTCTGGTTGGTAGCAAAGTAGCCCTTGGGCGTGCCAGCTTCTGTTAGCGGCCAACTGGATACCAAGATATTGAAGCTGCAGGAACCATCTGCATCAGCCGCCGGGCAGGTAACCGACAGACGATTGAGGAACCATACCTCACCCGCCGGCACCTCAATCTCCCCGGTGACCACATCCCCAATTGCAGCGCCGTCCTCCACAGTTACGGCAACACCATTCCGGCTATCTACCTTATCAAGACAGTAGGCCTTCTCCGCCAGAACAAGGGGCTGGTTTACCAGCTTGTCCAGGTCAATAAATGCGGCAACGCCCTTGTAGTTGCCAATAGGTATTACACCCAAGGTATTGGCCGCACGACCACCGGTTACTGAGGCTGGAGTAAGGGTGGTAAGCCCAACCTGCATTGGATTAATGGTCTTATCAACAACCTTCTGTCTTCCCATGTCCTTCTCCATGGAATACCTTCCTTTCAAATGTTATTTTTCGCCACCGGCAACAACTAGATCCTTTCGGTGGCTTTGCCCATCATCTTCATCATCATGACCATAATGACCATGACGAGCATGAGATTCATGATGGAGTTGATGTCGATTTGCTGCGTGGTAACCAGTCCAGTTGTCATCGCCTAAACCTCCTTCGTTAGAGTTCTTCCCTAGCTACACTGCCTCAGTGGCTTTGCCCATTACCCGCATCATCATGACCATAACAACCATAATGAGCATCAGGTTCATGATGGAGGTGATGTCGATTTGAGCAGCGGTGTAAGTAGCCGGGAGTGATCCTGACTGCAAGCCTACTGTTGGCGCCTGCAGGCCGCCGATTGAAGTTAACTGTAGTGGTCTCATACTTACCTCCTTGAAATCCTAGTTTCGTAAAGCCTCTCTGCCTCTCTCTCCACGCAGGCTACATCGTTGTGCGGGCAGACACTCTCAGCGATATTAACCGCCCAGAGTCCGTATTTCTCTATCAGCGGCTTCTTGGCTTCCCAAGGGATTGAGTGGTGCTCTTCCCCTATCGCCTTCATCACCATAACCGCCACCCCGGCTACGATGATGCCCTGCATCGCTAGATTGACAGTGTCCTGCACGGAGTTGGGCATGGAAACAGGACAGGCAGCCTACTATCTGCCGCCGTAGGCTGCCTGCATGTTGCGGTACAGCTTCTCGAAGTAGTCAGCTGCCCGGCCGGCAAACTTCTTCCAGTTGGCTACCGGTGCGGCGGCATCACTGACCGTAATGCCGAGGTAGGTCCCCAGCTTGTCGGTCATCTTGTCCACCGCCAGTGGGTCGGTGACACTGCTAACATACTTTTCCTTTGCGCTTGACTTTGTAGCCATTTGTAAATCCTCCCTATTTTAGTTTTTGTCTGGGCTGGGGTGGCGCCCAGTATTCGGAGTTGCAATCTGGCCGAAAAGGAAAAGGGGTTAGCCTGAACCTTCCCGGTCCAGATTGCTAACCCCTTTTGTTAGCCTTTGAAGCTGCCGATGAAAGCAAAAAAGCCTCGGAAGCCGACTTCCATCGGCAAGCTTCCGAGGCTTACAATTTAAGCCTAATATATAATTTCTACTTTGTCAAGGGCTTTGTTGATAGGCATCGCGAAGATTTTCTCCGTAACGAAGCACCCCCTCTTGAAGCTGAGGTGGCAGTGCCAGAAAACGCCTCACCCGCTCCTCCTGCTTCCTCTTTTCCTGCCGGGTCATTGGTCGGCAGATGGTCGGCGGCGCCCCGGTCAAGGCTTCAATCACCCTCGCCGCTTCATAAAGATCATCAGCCACCTTGACCATTTAAACCCGCTCCCCCTTCATGTCAAACATGGTGTATAGCATCTGAGTCACACTGGTTACAATGCCCTCCTGAAGCTGGGGAATCAGCTGCGCCGCGTGGGGGTCTTCAGTTTCCAGTGAAACCTCCACCCGGTTGTCCTCAGTATGGACAACATATTTTATGTTTCTGGTGAACTGCTGCATTTTGGCCAGCTGCTCTCTCTGGTACTGTGTGGTAAATGCCATTGGATTGAATGCCATCGTTAACCTCCCCTTTGTCGCTTATCAACCAGTCCCGGTGTGGGGCCGACCGCGCCACCCCCGCCAAACATCTGCCCGGTCATCTGGTTGATGATTGTCTCCATAGTACGGGCTATAAGCCCTTTCATAGGGTCCTGCACCTCGGCAATGTCCTTCTTTCTCTCCAGCATCTGGTTGAAGCGCTCGTCGATACGCATGGTCGCCCTGGCGGCAGCTTCGCCGGCCGCTGCTGAGGCCACTTCCATCATGGTCTCGCGGTTCCTCTGAGCGGCAGCATCAAGCTCCTGCCTCGACTTGTCAATCATCTCAAGCACAGGCTCAAACATCTTGGCAATAGCTTCAGACTCACCCTTTCTGATATTGACCATTCTCTGCACCAGCTCTATAGCGGCTGCCCACTTCATCAGAGCCTTAAAATCCCTCTCTCCATCAACACCGTCTTCAGAGACGAGTTGCCAATAGACTGACTCCGGAGCGAGTGCCTCACCCTTGCCATCTTTTAGTACGATGGGGAACCTCTGCCGTTCCATCTCGGCGTTTTGCATTTCCTCACGGACGATCTCTCTTACTTGCGCCAATATTTTCTCAGCAACCGCCTCGTCTTGGCTGCCCTTCTGAGCCTCGCGCCGCTTCAACTCTCGAACCGCCCGGGCAACAGACGCGACGCTTACATTCAACCTCTTCGCTATTTCTGCACGTTTCAAACCCTGATCCCTGAGTTCCTTCACTTGCGACAGCGTTTTCTCTTCCATTATTCCACCTCCTCAGACAGAATACCAGAGAGTGTCAAAACTGTCAAACTGTCTCAGCCGCTGAAGCTAAAATATGTCAAAAAATATGTCAAACCTGTGTCACTGGCAAAGCTAGCGAGTGTCAGCCTAACACTTTAATTTTAGGATATAAGACTACGTTTTGGTAATAGGAAATTGACACCTTTCGTCAGTTTTTAGCCTCAGACCAGCCTACCTCCCCCTGCCTCTGAATGTCTGGAAATAACACCCAAAATTTCGTCCACTTCTTCTTTTGACCGGGCCAGCCTAGCTATTCTGACCGCCTGGCGCGGGTCCGGGAACCGCTGCGGCAGCGCCCATACCCTATCAGCAATATAGCCCGCCAGGTCGCCGTCAACGTTTTCCTGCTTTCTCAGAACGTTGGCTGCCACGGTCAGGAACTCAGCCCTGGTGTAGGGCTTGAACTGCAACACCAGAAAGCGGGACAGCAGCTCCGGCGGCATCCGCAACGTATTCGAGGCAGCGAAAACCCTGGTGTCCAGCTTCACTTCGCGCCGCCGACCGAACTTGGTCTCGGAGACTATGCCAGTCTGGGTCAGGGAGAGTAGGACAGCTATATCCCTAGAGCCTATCCGGTCAATTTCGTCCACAAGTAGAATCTGGGGCTTGGTGTCGAAAAGCAGGTCGGCGACACCAGCTTTAGTCGCCTGTGACCCCAGGATGTAAGGTGCTCCGGCCCGGGCCAGTTCCAGAAGGAACATGGTCTTGGCACTGGACGGCACCCCGGTAAAGAGGACATGCACCGGTTTCTCGCTGTCTATAGCCTTTCTTACCAGGGCTTTCACGTCAGCATAGCCCTCGATGACGTCAAATAGGTCGTCCGGCAGCTCCAGCTTCTCCCTGGGGACTTCAGCGGTTTCATTCGGCATGCCAATCGCCAGCAGCTCCCGGGCTTTCTCGCTGAGCCGGTAGCCGTGGTAAGAGTTAGACTCGTAAGCATCCTCTACTAGGCCTTCCATGCGCAGTTTGGTCAAGGTGCCCGGCCACAGGCCGACGTCGCGGGAGCGCCAGCCCAGCTTGGCGGTAAGGCTGTTGGGGTCGAGGTTGTCCTCAAAATCGGCTATGTGCTGGAGCAGGTTAAGGTAGTTGTCCTGTTTCATCGCAATGGCTCGCTCTCAACGGATGGTTTACTCTTTGCAGATGGCTCGCTCTTTTTCTATGGTTTACTCGTCTACACCAGCTCGCTCTCTTTCATTGGTTTACTCTTTCAAGGTGGCTCGCTCACTACCACTGGTTTACTCATCCTCTCTGCCATCAAGTTTAAGGTGAGATTGTCTTACCTGCGTTCTTACCCTGACCTTTTCTATTGATAGAGCTGCATCTACCAGGGCTGATAATTTATCCATGTCGCCACCCCTTAGCTAGATTTTTGCCCGATGTCGCCCTTCATCTCGTTCAGAATCTCTTCTGTCCTGCCGATGGCCACCAGAATACCCAGCCCGAAGTACTGGCACTTGTCGTAGTGTTGGCAGCCCTCGCAGGTGGGATGGTCTTTAAGCCACGCCTGGCAGTCATCCAGACCCATTGGAAAGTTCGGCTCGACCTCTCTCGCCTTTGCGGCTAACTCTGTTGGGAACCTCATTGCTACATCCTCCTTTCTTTGTTTTTTTGTTTCGTCTCTATACTTTTCGTACAGACGGCGCGCCTCTTCCTCGTACTTTTTCCTGAGTTTAGCGATAAGTTGAGTCTTTTCCCTTCTATATTTTCCCCACAACTGAGCAATTGCGCTGTTGTAATCCAATTGTGTCATTCGGTGTAGAATTTCACTTATTGTACTCTCTGGTATTCCCAGCTGTCTGGATAGCCGTCTGGCACCATAGCCTGTCTCTAAATGCCTTTGCCATACCATGCCCCAGTCCCACTTTCTATTCTTCTGATGGACGCGAAAACCATATTGCGCACCCGACCATTTCCCCATACACCTTCGACTACAAAAGAAGCCAGGAAATTTTCTGCGGCGCAACCTGGCCCTATAAAGGGAAGGCTTTAACTGAAAGTCCCTGCCGCATTGCTTGCATTTCAAAGTAATCGGGCTATGTTCCTGGCGATACTCGTCTAGTGCTCGTCGCGCCTCGGTCAGGTCATCAACACTGTAAAGCAAATGTCCAGACCGCTTCGGATTTATCACGCCCCTTCGCCGCAAATTGCACAGAAACCAAGTCGAACAGCCGATTAGCCTCGCCACCTGTTTTTCAGTATAAAAGGATGGCTTGGTTACTGCATGTTTTTCCAGCAGTTGTCTTATTCGCTCCCTGGTGACCCCAACAGCGTCGCCAATCTGCTGCAAGGAGTATCCCTCCCGCCACATCTCGACTATCTGGCTACTTTGGCGCTCCCACACACCCAACACTGTTATCGCCATCCCCGTTCGCTTTTTATTACTTCATAAGCACCCATGACCATCTGAAATAGAAACTCCGTCCCCTTAACCCCAGCGGTGTCAGGGTGCAGCTTTTTCAGCAACTCGTTGTACCGTTTCTTGACCTCCTCATCCGAGACCGACTTGTCCAGTCCGAGTATGCGGTAAGGGTCGAAACCCGGCCGCTGGCCCACCATACCAACAAGCTGACTGAAGTCCATGCCGGCACCACCCATCCTCTTCAACATGTCAGCCAGCATCTGGGGGCTGATAGCATCCTGGAGCATTTGGTTAATCAGCTTGCCCAATTCTTCTTCGATAGTCTTGAACATAGACTGAAGACCTTTAGCCAGTATCCTGTCCAGTGGGTTCCTCATTACCGCCTTCCTCCTTCTTAATAAGCCTCAGTGCCGACTTCTCGCGAGACTTCTCGGGCATTGGCGTATACGGCGGCTTATAGTATAGCGCCTCAACTAAAGTAGCTATCCACCACGTTGGCATAAGCGTAGAGTCCTTACTCAATGCCTCTCTACCGGACAGCTTCTCATGTTGCACCAAAAACTTCTCAGCCAGTGTTACGATATATTTAACTCCATCCCAAAATCCCGATAGCCTCCCATCGTTATACACCTGCTCTAAGACGC
The DNA here is from genome assembly GCA_034432095.1 of Dehalococcoidales bacterium. GTDB lineage: Bacteria > Chloroflexota > Dehalococcoidia > Dehalococcoidales > UBA2162 > DAOUCV01. The sequence continues at coordinate 8,435 of DAOUCV010000087.1, read as the reverse complement.
TCTGGAAACCACTGACGTCAAGGCTGACTGATATTTTTATCTGCTCAGGCCATTTACTCTTACTGGCTATCGCCTCCCTTGGCTCTGCAGGTTTCTCAGGCGTCTCGACACCCCGCACCTCGCTGTTAACAGTCTGTTTGGGTTTCTTTTCCGTCATTAGCTCCCCCTTCATCTTTGTTCAGCTCGCACCGCGCCGCCTCCTCAAGCGGTACTCAGTTGCGTCTATGTATACAACCTTGCCAAAAGGTGCCCGAAGTAACCGGCTGCCGATGCGACGCTCAGTATCCCCCGGAAGGTCGTCCAGAGGGCGATTTGTAGTAACCACCAGCGGCAAGGCGTTCACGTACCGGTAATCTACTACCAGCATTAGCTTTTCGATTACCCACTCGGTAGGCTTCTGTGTGCCCAAGTCGTCAAGCACCAGTAGTGGAACCTTCAACAAGAAATCCAATTGCCGGTCGTATTCACCCTCCCATTGATAACTTGACCGCAACTCCTCCAGCATAAGCGGCACCAGCACATATCTGGCTGGCTTACCCCTAGCCAGCCAGCGACGGCAAATTGCCACCGACAAGTGAGACTTTCCGACGTCAACCGGTCCTACCAGCGTCAGCCACTTTATACCGCGCTCTTCGGCTAGCTCCAGTGCCGCTTCGTATGCCTCTCGCAGCGCACCGGAGGCATCAAAGTTTTCAAATGTCCAGTCCTCAGTTGCCGCCGGAAGCTGGCAGAATTTAAGCATTCGCTCATACCGTTCCCTCAAAAGTCTCTCCCGCGAACACACACACGGTATAACTTCCCCATAGCGGGGTTTGCCATCCCCGCCTAGCGGATGCACCACCCCAACACCACCGCATATCCTGCACTCAGCGGAGGGGTTTGTCTGGCGTCCAGTCTCCGAGACTTCCGGTTGCCGGTCGGAGCGGTCTGCTGGGGTCCCATTTTTCAGCTGGCTCAGAATGCTTTTTATCGACTCCATTGGCTTGACTTCTCTCCTTTTTGAATTGACGATCGTGTTCCATCCATTCGCGAAAGCGATTTTTCCATATGCCTTTATGCTTCGCCTTCACACGTCCAGAATGATAGTCTCTGCAGGCTTTGGCAAAGGACAAGGAGAACTCGGAATATTCAGCCAAGAATTCTCTCAGCCAGGCAAGGTCTTCCGCTCTTCTAAAACGCCAACCCTCGAGAGTTTCCAGAAACCTAAGCAATGCTGTTTCTGAGGCTGTTTCAGTAACTCCCTTTGAGTCCTCGTGAGTTTCCTCAGTGCTTGGTTTCATGGCTGTTTCAGTAGTTGACGTGGCGGTACCTACTTCCTCTTCCACTATTCCTTTTCCCTTTCCTGATTCCTCTTCCTCTTCCTCTTCTATTGGGCGTTTGTCGGCGTTTGTCGGCGTTTGTGGGACAACACCTTTTATGATATCTTTCCATCCTTCCGGTGGGGGATATTGCGAAGGAAATATGCGCCTCATACTTGATTGGTAGTCCCACCATTTAGTGATTTGGATATACTGGTTGGAAGAATTAGAATAACGGATAATCAGTTCAGCACTTTCTAGCTCCGATAGAAGTTGAGAAATGTTGTCTTCTGTTAACTCCTGGCGAAGGGGACAGGCTATAGCCTTTATCAGTTTTGGATCTCCTGGTAGTCTTCCCTGGTCATCTGCTTGAGGTAGAATTCGCCAAAAAAGCAACTCCCCCAAAGCTGAGATTTTTGCCAACGTAAGTGATGTCGCCACTTGCGGGTATATAAATCTAGGTTTTCGGGCTATTTCTCTAGGCACCTCTATCCCCTTAGCCTGTATATCTCCAGACATTTCAAGAAAATTTGCCACTCAGTCTCCAGACTGGTGCGTATCACCTCCTCGAAGCCTTCGTTTTCGTCACGGCCAATTCTCAATATTCTGGCGTTGGCTACCGGCCAGCCTTGCTCTTCAAGCAATTGCCGGTAAGCTGCCACTTGGTAGAAGTACTCCGGATAAAGTGCCTTCCCGGTCTTGAAATCCACCAGGATAAACTCGCCATTGTATTCGGCGAAGAGGTCGAGTGTACCGCCGTATTTGTACTCTTCGGATACTAGGGGTGTTTCTATCATTATCGGCGATACCGGGTGTTCCTTCAGCCAGTTTTTGAATTTGGCAAGACAGTTGTTTGCCTTCTCAATGTCTACTTGAGAGTATTCTGAGGTGTCAGGTGTCTCGCCTTTTAAGGTGCACATAATAAGGTAGTGCGCTAGCGTGCCGACATCCCCGGCGCTGTCTCTTACCTCTCTCCAGTCAAGTCCTTGGCGTCCTAACTCCCAGGCCCATTGAATAAGGGCGGGCTTGGCAAGGATATTAAGGACAGTAGTTACTCCGGGGACAATGGTGCCGTCAGCAAGCTGGTATTGAATGTGTGCCTGAGTTTTTGATAGCGGCGGTGCCTTCTTTTCGGTTGGTGCTTCGGTTATCAGTTGTGGCTGCATTTTTGCCTCCTTATTTGGATCCGGGTGACACCTTCTACATAGCCATTCGCCCGGACTGTACGTATCAAGCAACATACGTGGCTCTCGCCACCACCAGGCGGTGGAGCCGCAGGCATAGCAGGGTTTATCAGGTTTAAACATATGGAATCCTTTTAAGAGGCCTGCCAAAGTTGAGAAATGTTATTAACTCTTTCTTAGTCACCGTTTTACCATCTATCTTTATCCATCCATCATCCGGATTGCTATTCTGAAATTGTATCAGATGGTGACCATGATATTTGATTTGCCTCAAACCTTTTCTTGTTTGCACGGTGGCACCAGAACTGAGCATTAACAATTGTCTTAGTACATTCTGAGTATCAGCTTGAGGCATTCGCACTATACCCTTTCTCTCTTTTGCTTCAATAGTCATTAGGTCACCTGTCAAATAGTTAAAAAGGACAAAATCTATATCCTGAATGTCAATTGCATCCTCATCCTCTCTTGAAGATGGTCCATGTTTTTTTAACCAAGCGCTAAAGGCGCTCTTGGCATATATCTGAATTCCCCTCGTCAATCCTCAACCTCTTACGGGCTATTGCGGCGGTTTTTTCATCTATTTCAGTCGCCAGCCATCGTCGTTTCGTCAGTTTACACGCGAGCGGGATAGTTCCAGCTCCACAAAAGGGGTCCACAACCAAACCATTCTTTGGGGTCAGTGATTCTATCCAATAAGCGGCTTCCTGTACATTTTGCCCCCATTTGTGAAATCTCTTATCCTGGCCGTTTCCGGTAATATAATCACAACACCAAATGTCTGTTAGTCTTTTGGCGCTAGGCTTTTTTGTGAATACTAATACTGGTTTCCACCGTACCCATAGGTTCTTACTCCATATCCTGAGCTCATTGCCAGTGATAAAAATCGCAAATGTCCACCAGTAATCTAGATGTTTTGACATTGCCTCGACGACTTTATCAAGGTGGCTTTGTCCACTATAAGTAAGACACAAACCGCCAATTTTGAGTTTCGCTTGTGCTAACTCAGCGAGGCCACTGAATAGCTTGATGGAATTCTCATCATAAGGTGGGTCAGTAAAGAATAAGTCTACTGAATTGTCCTTCAGTTCATTATAAAGGAGAGAAAAATCCCCAGTTATAATATTGTTACCTTCTTGGTGTTGCGGTTCTGATTGTGCTTCCTTCGCATTTTCACGCCGATTATATTCAAAGAGAATTGCCCGGCCTTTTTTCTTTGCCAAGTCCGGATATTTCTCGATGGCAGTGGCTATCTTGATGGCTTTGGCTACAGCAGGCTGACTGATACCTAAGTCTCTAGCAGTCGCTTCTTGTGTCCAGGGAACTTTATTACGGTGTAATAAAGTTAAATCAGTTCGTTCACCCTGCCTAGCACTACCTTCCAGTTTCCTTCTCAGTTCGTCATATTCCTTAATAGCGACTGCCACTTCTGGGTCGGTCAAGTTCTTACGTTGCAAATTCTCATCAATTGATATTCTGAAGGATTTAAGTTGGTCACCATTAACTGGCAAGACCCGGACATCAACCTCATGGTCTGGGCCATAGAGTTCTATTAGTGCCTGATACCGACGCTGACCAGCAAGCAAATTATTATGCTCATCAATCGTCAGAGGATTGATAAGACCTATCTCGGTTATACTTTGTTTCAGGTCTTCGATAGACCCATGGTCCCTTTTGGGTTCTGGATTTCTGATTTCAGCTAATTTCAACTTTTCGCGCACCTCGGACATACTCTTCTCTCCTCCGGCAAATACCAGTCCTTGAATACCCGGCCGCACCGCCGGCACTTATACCGGCGGAGTTTCCTTTTTTCTTTCCAAGTTGGATATTCAGGATAACCCATAGTTTAATCCTTTCCTACTAGCTTAAACTGGTACTCGCTTAAATTCCCTCTTTAAAGGATTTTTGTTGTCCTGAACCACGATGACTTTTGTGGCTCTGCCCGGGGCCTTGCAACAGGGGCTAGGGAAGTCAGCTAGGCGGTATCCCCGACGGTTTCGCCAGTGGTAGAATTTTCCGCATTTGGTGCACATTGCTAGTGGCATAAATCCTCCTTAACCTGTTTTGGCTGGAGTTTGACTCCTTTGGCGAAAGTACGGACAGTCTTTGCCTTCGCTGGTGACGGGTAGTAAGCCAAAGGTACAGTGGTAATAGTAGCTGACGCAGTTCTGGCAGAGGGTTTCCAAGTTGTCCTCTATCCTCGTCTGGTATTTCTCTCTAATTTCCTTCTGGAGTTCCTCTTTAGCGGTTAACATCTTCTCATCTCACCGCGGCGATTTTTCTGTAGCATTCAGATGGCTTCTCAGCTATATCGCTCTGGCTTGAGTACCCCAGTTCCTTAAGAACCTGTTTTGGCTGGAGTTTGAAGTCTTCGTGACACGCACGATACAGTTCTGCAATTGTCCTTATAGTCTCCGGGTCTCGCTTCGGCTTAGCCGGGGCTGTCGTGCCGATCGGTTCCTCATCCTTATGAGCTTCCCCCGAGAGGCTGGCTTTACTTGTCTCCTCAGACAACTCTTCCTCTAGTTCTGGTTTTGGTGGTGCCAGTTGGAGCTTGCCTTTCTGTGCTTGTTCCAGGGCATAAGCAAGTTCGCCATCGCTGAGCTGATTGATTGGCTTCCCCAGTTTCTTTTCTCCATCATCCCCAATTAGCTCGGCAAGCTCGTTGCGCATCAGCTCCTTGAACTTGTCGGTGAAAATGTCCTGGTAGATTCTGGGGATGATGGACTTGTAGGCATTCCTCATTACGATTTTGCCCAGGTAGCGGAAGGGGAACTCGCGGTCTTTAGGGCAGTCGGCAAATCCAGTGGCGGTGAAGTTGCCCAGTTTAATGTCCCGCCAGGCTATCCACCTATCGCCGGCTTCCATGAACCTGAACTCGCCGAACTCAATCTGGCCATAACGGTCAGCCAGCATGTGTGCCAGGTCCTGTACCCCGGTGGCGGTGAGGTCTATCCAGCCCGGCTTCTTTACTGTATATTCCTTGCCGGTTTTTGACCTTTGCTTACGGTAGTAATCAGGGACCTTATATACGTAGCGCCTCACCATTTCCTCTTTGAGTTCCGTCGTTAGCTCCTGCATGATTTCTTCTTGGGAGATGGTGATGGCGTGCCCTTCTGCCACCACTGGTAGCCTTTCCGTTTTCGGCGTCTCTATTTCATAGGTCTCTGCGGCTGCCTTCAGGTGCTTGCACATGCGGTCTCCTTTGGCGTGCCGGAACTTAAAATCGGCGCAGCTACAGACGAAATCTCTTAAGTCCACACGATAGGTTTCGCCAGAGCCCTTGGAGAGCACCCAGAGTTGGTCTGGCTCTCCTGTGGGACTAAAGACATATTCGGTGGTTTCTTTTATTTCCATTTTTTCGCCTCCATTTGAGTTGAATCCCCCTTTAGCATCCATTTCCGTTTTCTGAATTCAGCTATTCGGGTGGCGAAGCCCGAATAGCGATACTTGTTTAGCCTCATCTGCGGGCAGACCGTGGTGTCCCAAAAGGCGATGCACTCCGCCGCTACTGGGCAATGCTCACAGTTTTTGCCCGGGGTTACCGTCCGGGCTTCAAGCGGTAACCTTTTTTATTTCTCTCCTTGTTAAGCCGTTCCACCTCACTCTTTGGGATAAACAAAATACCGCCGAATGTCACGGCAATGAGTCTATTAGCCTCAATCCAGCGGTATAGAGTCATTTTAGGCCTCCCCAGTTGCTTTGCAGCCTCCGGGACAGTTACAAACTCGTCAGTTATAACTTTCAACTCTCTTACCACGATGGTAACACCTCACAATGAGTATGTTACCATAGTCTCTAGACTTTGTCAAGAGGGTTTTGGCAGTATTTTAACCCCTGTAGTGAAAATTCAGCGGGACAATGGGGGTGAGGTTAATAAACAGCGCGGGGCATAAAAAAGAGGCTCCACGCTTGGCGGAGCCGTCGGTCTGGTGTTTTGCTGAAGATATGACGCTCTGTAGTCAAAAATTAAGCCCCTGAAAGGGGCCGGATGTTTATCATTACCCCGGAGGGTTGCCCGTCTCTGGTGATAGTTCTGCTGGTAGAAAAAGGGCACAAAAAGGGGTCGTGGAAAAACCCACGACCCCCCAAGGGTGACCGAGCTATTTACTAATTGTTTTTAGCCTGACAATCTCGCCGATGGTTAGCTTTCCCGCCTTTTCGGCTGCCAGTTTCAGGACGCCGAAGACGGTTTTCGCTTTCCCGGCAATGCGGATGACCAGCATACTACCTCCTTTCCTTATGTTATTCTTTTCAATCTTTCAAGGGCTCTGGCTACTGCCCAATCATCGCCGTAGCTATGCGCCCTCTCTAAGTCTCTGGTCGCTTTTCGCATCTCCTCTTCGCGATACCATCGGTCGGCTTCAGCCTGTCGCTCCCTCTCGGCCAGTTCACGCTCATAAGATTGTAGGCGTCGCTCAGCTCGGGCCCGGGATTCCTCGGCGTGGAAGTAGGCGAAGTCTAGCTGTCCCTCCAGTTCGTCTAGCTGTCTTTCCAGTTCTGCAATCCTCTGGCGATAAAAGCGGAAGCGTGCTCTAACTTTTCCCTTGTCCATTTTCATCTCCTTCCCCCAATTCATTATAAGTTCCCCTTTAATCTTCATCAGCGAAGGGGAGTTCTAGCTCAACCTCCTATTGACGCTGGGCATTACAGGAGAGACAGGTGCAGTTCCCTCTGCAGTCGTTGATGTAATCGTGCCCACACGTCTTACATATCCCGTCCCACCCCCGTTCCTCATAATACGCCCGAATTTCTTCCTTGCTCATTTTTCACCTCCTTTCTCTGATTATAAGTCAAACAATGCCGGCTGTAGTACCTCCCTTTCAGCCACCTCGGCCTTTTTCTGTTCCGCCCGCCTGGCGCGATCTCGTTCGTGTCTCACTTTAACCCGCTGGCGGTAAAGCCACTCTTTCAGAAGGCTCAGTTTCTGCATCTGATAATCATTCAGGGAGTCCATGGCGATATCATCAGGCATCTCATTCTTGCCCCATCGGCGATAGGTCCGGGTAGCGATATAGAGGTAGATTTGAGTCCATTCGTGGTCCAACGGTTGAGTCAGGCAAGCCGTGTAGAGATAAGCGCAGGCTTCGGCGTCCGTGCCGGTCATCTCCTCTCCCCTGAGTGCCTTCATGTTCATGGCCAGCCTCTCCAGGGTGATGGCGTTCTTGAGCCATTCGGGAAGGCTATCGCCCCAGCCTCCGGGAAAGACAATGATGGGGTCTGTAAAGACACCTACGATATCGGAGATGCCTTTCTCAATTTGCTTTTCGGTTGTCAACTGTTATCCTCCTTTCTACATGAGGGCTGCATCGAAGCCCTGTATTTCGCCCAGGCGAGCTGAGCCACACCTGGTGCAGTGCAGCTCCCGGCCTGTCCCCTTGCCATCAGTTTTGGGATTTATGACCTTATGCGGCGTCTGTTTTCGACAATAGGCGCAGTATTTCATCTCGGTTGCCTCGGGCATAGGTTCACCTCCTTTTCTGGGCATGGTTACCCCTTTCGGACCGGGGCTAATTCCCCTAGTCCTTGAACCTGGTTATGGTCAGGCAGGCGTAGTGGCACCGGTAGTTGTCTATCGGGTATTCCCAGGTGCCGTTGCGGAAATCAAGCAGGTAGTGCCAGTAGCCCTGGTATTCCTGCTCCCGCACGGCGACGAGGTAGTCGGTGAATATCCTGACCTGGGCGCTTCGGCTTCCCCAGAGGACGATGACGCTGGGGATGTATTTTTCGTCATCCCGCAGTCGTACGGGGTAAAAGTCCAGCTTGAGCCTGGGGAGCTTGAGGTTGTCCAGCCAGAAGTGCCTTCCGCCGGCGTCATACGAGCCGATGTAGACGTCCTTGCCTTCCAGCTCGGCGAGGATTTCCATCAGCCGTTTGATAGCCTCTCTCCGCTTCTTGCGGAGCGGAATCTGGGCTACCCTTGAACCTACCCTGACCGTAGCCACCGGCTCCGGCT
>DAOUCV010000086.1:0-6271 GCA_034432095.1 Dehalococcoidales bacterium | reverse complement strand
AATATCAAGAATGTCATGGAGTATATCTCCGACGATGAGGTAAAAAGGGCGAAAGAGCTTATTGTAAAGACAATACTGATGGAATGAATCACGATGAGCAGCGTCCTCTTTGTTTTGCGTTCACAACTCAGGTCGAAGCCAGATGGCTGAGGCCTTCTTCAATCATATGGCGAAAGGTAAGGCATGGGCATTTTCAGCAGGTACTCAACCAGCAGAAAAGGTGAATCCGCTGGTAGTGGAGGCCATGAGGGAAGTCGGTATAGATATCAGCGGTAAAAAAAAACCCAGAATGCTCACCATGGACATGGCTGAGAAAGCAGACAGGATGATTACCATGGGTTGCGGTGCCGAAGCAGAAGCGGTCTGCCCGGCGAGCTTCATTGAGACTGAAGACTGGGCACTCGAAGACCCGGAAGGCAAACCGCTCGAGCAGGTCAGAAAGATAAGAGATGAGATAAAAGAGAGGGTGATACAGCTCCTCAACGAACTTTAATGACAACTGATAAGCGGGGAAATATCCAACCCTGTTACAAGAAAGGTGGGGGAGCTCAAGTACCTTGATGCGTTCAAGTTACTGACGGGCACCAACTACAAAGAATGCGGTGAGCCCTCTTGTCTTGCTTTTGCCGCCAGGCTGGTATGCTAGGAGGCAAGCATAGGTCAATGCTTGTATCTTTTCAGCGACAGATTTGTCAGGGGTAGTTTTCTATAGTGATGAAGTTTAAATTGTCAATACGTTCGCGGCAGAAAGAGGAGGTAATATGCCTGAAAAAGAAAGAAAACTGGGTATCTGGGGTAAATACCTCACTCTGTGGGTAGCATTGTGTATTGGGGCGGGAATCGGACTGGGTAGACTGTTTCCCAAACTATCCGATGTCCTAGCCAGACTTGAGGTGGCGCATATTTCTATCCCGATAGCCATACTGCTGTTTGCCATGATTTATCCCATCATGGTCCAGATAAGCTGGGAAGAGATAAAACAGGCAGTTCGGTCACCCAAACCAATAGGACTTACTCTGTTTGCTAACTGGGCGGTCAAGCCCTTTTCCATGGCTTTATTCGCCTGGGTATTCTTGAGCATTATTTTCGGCAGGTTCCTTAGTCCGGAGCAGGTCGAACAGTACCGCGCCGGGACAATACTACTTGGTGTCGCCCCCTGCACGGCCATGGTGCTGGTCTGGAGCTACCTGGCCAAAGGCAACATGGGGCATACCCTGGTAATGACCGCGATTAATTCACTAAGCATGGTTGTGCTATACGCGCCGCTGGCGGTATTATTGCTCGGCATCTCCGGCATCAGCGTTCCCTGGGACACCATCGCCCTTTCCGTGGCTATTTACATCGTAACACCCCTAATCGCCGGTTACTTTACTCGCCGGTGGACGATAGAGAAAAAAGGTATTGAGTGGTTTGAACGCAAACTGGAGCCATCTCTGGGTAAAGTTTCCGTAATCGCCTTGCTCATCACCCTGGTAGTCTTGTTCACTTATCAGGGACATATAATCGTTGAACTGCCAGCAATCATCGGCATGATAACCCTGGCAATTCTGGTCAATATTCTGGTGGTATTCGGCATTACATACCTTGCTGCCCGCATCATGAAACTCAGGTATGCTGACGCCATACCGGCCGCGATAATTGCCGGCAGTAACCATTTTGAAGTTGCCATAGCTGTTGCCACCACCCTTTTTGGAGTAGCTTCAGGGGCAGCTTTGGCTACAGTGGTGGGAGTACTTACCGAGGTGCCGATAATGCTCTTGCTGGTATGGATCTCACTTATTACCAGAAAGACCTTCCCGAAGCACTTACAGTAGCAATAGATACAACGGGGGAAAGAGCTTACGAAGAAATCCATCACACTGACCAGAAGAAGCCAGACCGGAGAGGGCCATTTGACGGTGGAAATGAAACGGGAAGACGAAATTAAACGGTTTCAATGCTGTAATGCTATAATGGAGGTAAACGATGCATAAGATTGTAAGCAAGAGAAAAATCAAAGCCGTCCCGGTTCCGAAGAGGAAAAAAGAAGCTGTCCCTGTTCTGGAGAGGTTTGACGGGAATCCTATTCTCGAGCCACAGGCCAATCACTGGTGGGAGTCAAAAGCGGCTTTCAATCCCGGAGCTATCTACGAGCAGGGAAAGGTCCACATTGTATACCGGGCGATCGGTGACTCAGATGTGTCCGTTCTCGGGTATGCTTGCAGTGTTGATGGAGTCCATGTGGACGAGCGGCTGGACGGACCAATATACGTCCCGCGAGAGCCATTTGAAGGCCCTGGCCTGGTCAATCCCACGGTAATTAACCCTGAAGTCACCTATGTCTCCGCTGAAGACAAAGAGGAAGAGCAGGAATATGTATCGGGAGGGGGAGGATGGGGTGGGTGTGAGGACCCTCGCTTGACCAGGATTGACGACAGGTTATATATGGCCTACGTCGCTTTTGACGGATACAACCCACCTCGCGTGGCGCTGACCTCCATACATATTGATGATTTCCTGGCAAGGAACTGGCAATGGAAGAAGCCGGTGCTTATCTCCCCTCCCGGACTTGTAGATAAGAACGCCTGTATTCTCCCCGAGAGGATAAATTCCAAATACGTTATCTTCCACCGGATTTTCCCTGACGTCCTGATTGATTTTGTTGACGACCTGGATTTTGATGGCAAAACCAGGTGGTTAAAAGGAGAATTCAGGATACCAGTGAGAGCATCTCACTGGGATAGCCGGAAGCTTGGTATCGGTGCTCCTCCCATTAAGACAAAGGACGGCTGGCTGACCATCTACCAGGGTGTGGACGAGGGTGACCCCGGACGCTACAAGATAGGAGCGATGCTGCTTGACTTAAATGACCCGACCAGGGTCTTAGCCCGGTCTGGGGAGCCAATCCTGGAGCCTGAGGCATGGTATGAAAACGAAGGGTGGAAAGCCGGTGTGGTCTACCCCTGCGGCGCGGTGGTAATTAAAGACCGGTTATTTGTCTACTATGGTGGAGCCGACAGGGTGACGTGCGTTGCTTCGGCAGAACTGGATAAACTTCTTGGGTACCTTGTCGGGATACGAGAAGCGGCACCAGGTGCTGTCAGCGCCCGAGCGGCTGGCATCAGCCCGGTTATGCCGGTAAGAGTAAAACGAATAAGGGCGTACTGTGTAAAATGCCGGACGAAGCGGGAGATGAAAAACCCCGTAGTGATAACCCTGAAAAATGGCCGACGGGCAAGCCGGGGGATATGCCCCAGATGCGGGACTAGGATGTTCCGGATAATGAAGGCTTGAAAAAGTGACTCCATGAGTTTGCCTGACTTTCCAGAGTGGTAGCGAAGGAGGTTGCATGCTGGCTCAAAGATTTGAGGAAAACCCGGTCTTGAAACCAAAGGGGAACCACTACTGGGAAGCCCAGGCAGTTTTCAACGGCTGCCCGGTCAGGACGAGGGAGGGAATTTCTCTCGTCTATAGAGCACTGTCCCTACCCTATTACAGCAGTCTGACCAGGGCCAGGCTTTCGGTCTCCAGTATTGGCATTGCCCGCAGCAAGGACGGGCTCCATTTTGCCGGCCGGAGACGGTTTATCTACCCCGAGCACCCCTGGGAGCGTTTCGGCTGTGAAGACCCTCGGGTAACAAAATTTAACGGCAGGTATTACATCTTTTATACCGCCCTCTCCACCTGGCCACCGAAAGCCGAAGGGATTAGAGTGGGCCTGGCGATTAGCAAGGACCTGAAAAGGGTCTGGAAGAAATACCCGGTGACGCCGTTTAACGCCAAAGCTATGGCGCTCTTCCCGCAGCGGATAGGGGGGAAAATTTATGCCATCCTGACGGTCAATACTGACCAGCCACCGGCGAGAATATGTCTGGCCAGCTTTGATGACGAAGAGGACATGTGGTCAGAAAGCTACTGGCAGGCGTGGTATGAGGACTTTGAGAAGTATGCCCTGCCTCTGCAGCGCAGGGCTGAGGACCAGGTCGAAGTTGGTGCCCCACCCGTAAAGACGAAAAATGGCTGGCTCTTGCTTTACTCTTATATCAGGGACTACTTCTCTAAATCAAGAGAACGGCTTTTGGGCGTAGAAGCCGTCCTTCTCGATCTGCAAGACCCGTTTAAGATACTTGGTAAAATCGAAGCGCCCATTCTGGCTCCGGAGGAATACTATGAAAGGGTTGGGCTGGTACCCAATGTGGTCTTTCCCTCTGGAGCGCTGGTCAGGCGAAACCGCCTTTACATTTATTACGGCGCCAGTGATACCACCTGCTGCGTTGCCTCGACCAGACTTCCCCTCATAATGGGGCTGCTTTTGAAGAAGCCCAAGATGCTTAAATTGCAACGGGCCGAAGAGAACCCGATTATTCAGCCAGTTAAAGAGCACGCCTGGGAAAGCAAGGCCACTTTCAATCCGGCTGCCATCTACTTGGGGGGTAGGGTCCATATCATCTATCGGGCGATGTCTGATGACAACACATCGGTCTTCGGCTACGCCACCAGCCAGGACGGAGTCCATATTGACTACCGTTCCCCGGAGCCTATCTACGTCCCGCGGGAAAAATTCGAGCAAAAGCTCGTGCCCGGCGGGAATTCGGGCTGTGAAGACCCCCGCTTGACCAGGATTGGTAACAGGCTTTATATGCTCTACACTGCCTACAACGGACGGGAACACCCGCGAGTCGCCGTGACTTCCATCTCCGTGACAGACTTTCTCAGTCAAAAATGGGACTGGTCAAAGCCGGTCGCCATTGCCCCTCCCGAAATTGACAATAAAGACGCCTTTCTCTTCCCGCAGGCACTGGACGGTAAGTATATCTGCGTCCACCGGTTCGGTAACTGCATTGACTATGATTTCTGTTCCAGCCTCAATTTTAAGGGCAATGTTTGGCTCGATGAGCACCGCTGGATAGAGCGGAGAAGGGGATGGTGGGATAGCGAAAAGGTGGGAGCGGCCGGTCCCCCCGTCAAGACCAGAGAAGGCTGGGTCATGCTTTATCACGGTGTCTCTGAGGACAAAGTCTACCGAGTGGGGGCGGTGCTTCTTGACCTGAAAAACCCGGTCAAAGTCCTTGCCCGGCTTGTTTATCCTATCCTGGAACCGGAGGCTCCATACGAGATGGAAGGCCAAGTCCCGAAGGTCGTCTTTCCCTGTGGCAATGTGATTCTGAAGGACAACCTTTACGTTTATTATGGAGGCGGCGATAGGGTGGTGGGGGTAGCCACGGTGAATCTCAGAGAACTCCTCTCTATTCTGAAGTTATGTCGGTTTTAGTTGGCGTCTCATTCTTACCCTGTTTAAGTCCCAAGTCCTTTGCTGGTGGTGCCGTCCCTAACCACGCCCGTTTGAAAATCTTAGACAGATGGACTAGACTAAGGGTACACATAAAATTGCCAATATAAGAAATGTCTTTCGGCTTTTTCCAAGCTTTAAATTGAGGCACTCAAAGGCACACCTGTAGATGCCAGATATTAGTCTCGAACAAGAGAGGTGACTGACCATGAAGGATATTGAAGGAAAAGTAGCCTTTATTACCGGCGGCGCCAGCGGCATCGGACTGGGAATTGCTAAAGCGTGTGCCAAATACGGCATGAAAGTCGTCATCGCCGATATACGGCAGTACGCTCTGGATGAAGCGATGGTCTATTTCAAAGAGAAGCAACTGCCGGCTCATGCCATCAAGCTGGATGTTACTGACCGTGTTGCCTATGCCAAAGCCGCCGACGAGGCGGAAGCCGTCTTCGGCAAATTGCACGTGCTGGTCAATAACGCCGGTGTCGGTGGTGGCGGGCCGGTGGAAAGAGTGACTTACAAAGACTGGGACTATGTTGTGGGTGTCAACCTTGGTGGTGTTATCAATGGGGTGATGACGATTTTACCCCGCATCCTGAAACACGGCGAGGGCGGGCATATCATTGCTACCTCATCCACCAACGGTATCGCCGCTACGGGTGCTTCAATTACCTATTGCACAACAAAGTTTGCTGTGGCTGGCATGATGGAAGCTCTCGCCACCGAGCTACAGGATAAGGGTATCGGGGCCTCAGTGCTGGTCCCGGGACCGGTAATGACTAATCTGGGCAAGACTTCCTTTGAGAACCGACCAGCCCATCTCAGGAATGAGGGAGAAACGTGGCCACCTCCCCCGCCACCCCCGAAGGACGGTCAGCCCCGGCGGCCGCCTATGATGGACAAGGATGTATGGATGGACCCGGTAGAGGTCGGCGAGCGCGTGGTGCGCGGTATAAAGAACAACGACCTTTTCATCATCACCCATCCCGAATTCAAGGCGGG
>DAOUCV010000085.1:0-26183 GCA_034432095.1 Dehalococcoidales bacterium | reverse complement strand
TGGTGCGTCACGAACAGTGTGCCGCTCATGCCGCCGATGGCTATGCCCGGGCTACAGGAAAGGTGGGGGTGTGTTTTGCCACTTCCGGTCCCGGCGCCACCAACCTGGTAACCGGGATTGCCAATGCCCACCTTGATTCCTCTCCCATAGTGGCGATAACCGGCCAGGTAGCTAGGCCCTTTATTGGCAAGGACGCCTTTCAGGAAGTGGATATTACCGGTATCACTCTACCTATCACCAAGCATAACTATCTTGTCCTTGATGCCGGCTCGCTAGCTAGGACTGTTAAGGAGGCATTCTATCTAGCTAGGACTGGACGCCCCGGACCCGTGCTTATTGATGTACCGCGGGATGTTTTCATTGAGGAGGCGGAATTTCACTATCCAGCCAAAGTAGAGCTACCCGGCTATAAGCCGACACTTCAGGGACACCCGGCACAGATTAAAAAAGCGGCCAAGCTCATCAACGAAGCCCGTCAGCCCATCATTATCGCCGGGAGAGGAGTGATTATCTCTGGAGCCTATGCCGAGCTAAGACAACTAGCTGAGAAGGCGCAAATACCGGTAGTTACCACTTTATTGGGAATTGGGTGCTTCCCGGAGAGTCATATTCTGAGTTTTGGTATGTTGGGAATGCACGGCATGGCTTATGCTAATATGGCGGTTAATGCTGCTGACGTCATTATTGCTATCGGAATGAGGTTTGATGATAGGGCTACGGGTAAGGTAAGTGGCTTTGCTCCTGATGCTCGCATTATCCATATTGACATAGACCCGTCAGAAATTGGCAAAAACGTGCGTGTTGATGTACCCATAGTTGGCGATGTGAGGATTGTCCTCAAGGAGCTAAATAAGCTGATTACTCCAGCCCAGCACGTTGATTGGTTCAGGCAGCTCGATGATTGGCGGAAGGAACACCCAACAATGACAATTAGGGACAATGACGGGCTCCTGCCGCAGTTTGTCGTCCGCAAGATATATGAAGTGACTAGGGGTGAGGCTACAATTGTTACCGGGGTGGGGCAGAACCAGATGTGGGCAGCCCAACATTATTGGTACGATAAGCCAAATAGCCTAATCTCTTCGGGTGGGCTGGGGACTATGGGCTTTGGGCTACCAGCATCCATCGGGGTTAAGATAGGCCGTCCAGATAATACAGTATGGTGCATAGACGGCGATGGTAGTTTTCAGATGACACTGCACGAGTTAGCGACCATAACTCAGGAGAAATTAGCGGTGAAAATAGCCATTCTTGATAATGGCTATCTGGGAATGGTGAGGCAATGGCAGGAACTTTTCTACGGAAAGCGATATGTAGCCACACCACTCAGTGGCCCAGACTATGTAAAGCTAGCCGACGCCTACAATATTCCGGCACTTAGGGTGAAACACAGGGAAGAAGTAGTCCCGGCGCTTGAGCAAGCCATGGCGGAGCCGGGTCCTTTCCTGATAGACTTTGTGGTGGAACCCGAGGAGAATGTTTATCCTATGGTGCCACCGGGAGCATCCTTAACTGAGGTCATAGAAGAACCCAGACCAGAGGCAAAGGCTCTTTCAGATTCGGCTGTGCTTCCGATAAGCAATATCTAGTAGGTTGCAGAAAGGGGAAAATATGGCAATGACAAAGCACACCCTGGTTGCTCTGGTAGAGGATAAGCCCGGAGTGCTTAACCGGATTGCTAGCCTTTTCCGAAGGCGCGGCTTCAATATTGAAAGTATCGCCGTGGGGCATAGTGAGACACCCCATCTGTCACGCATGACCATCGTTGTTGACGGCACAACTACCTCAGTAGAGCAGGTCAGAAAGCAGTTGGATAAGGTGATAGATGTAGTCAGAGTGTCTGAAATTAGCGGCGATGATATGGTTAATCGGGAACTTGCCCTGATCAAAGTAAAAGCTACTTCTACAACCCGGAGCGAGATTATGCAGATTGTGGATATATTCCGGGCAAATATCGTAGACGTGGCGGCTGATTCGGTAACCGTTGAGGTTACCGGGGATGAGGATAAAATCGATTCCTTATTTAATTTGCTCCGTGGCTTTGGTGTCAAGGAATTAGCCAGGACAGGTCGGATTGCTATGACCAGAGGAAGCTCCAACCCGCTACAGGTGGAGAGAGAGCCAGCTAAACCCCGAAGGAAAAGACAAAAAAACGTAGATTGACCGATCAGGAGGTGCAAAATGTATCGCCGGATGCTTCTTCCGTTGGACGGCTCAGAGCTGGCTGAGGTAGTCTTTATTTACGCCAAAGAACTGGCAGCAAGGCTGGATATAGACGTGATTCTCTTGCAAGTCGCCGGTCCGGTGTTAAGTCAATTCGCTCCGATGCGTCGGGCGTATATCGAACGGGCAGCCGAGATTGTCAGGCGCCAGACCAGAGAGGTCCAGAAACAGATAGGCATTCAGCCCGAAACCAGACCGATACAGGTACATGGTGAATTGGTCGAGGGCTACCCTGCCGAGGTGATTCTACGCTATGCTGAAGAGAACAACATTGACTTTATCCTCATGGCAACTCACGGTTACTCGGGGCGCAGGCGTTGGGATTTAGGCAGCGTAGCCAGTAAAGTCCTGAGCGCATCAAAGATTCCTGTCTGGCTGGTTCGAGCCGGTATTCCCGAGGAGACTCCATATGACAAATGGCCGAGTCAAACAATATTAGTGCCACTGGATGGTTCAGAGTTGGCGGAATCGGTGCTCCCCCACGTTGAAGCACTGGCGAAACAGCGGGGTAGTGAGGCAGTGAACGTGGTCCTGCTCAGGGTTTCCGAAACCCCGACCATGCCGTCTTACTATGGTCCTGACCTTTCCGGGGTGCCTTTGAACTGGGGAGAGTATGTCCGGCAGGAAGAAGCTAGACGTAGAAAAGCGGCTGAGGAGTACCTGGCTAAAGTGGAGAAACGGCTGAAAGACAACAATATTAGTGTGCAGTCAAAGGTGCTGGAGGGTAAAGCTGCTGACGAAATTATTAACTATGCCAGTAAGAATCCGTTTAGCTTCATCGTTATGGCAACTCATGGGCGCTCGGGATTTAGCCGGCTGGTCTACGGTAGTGTTGCCGCCAGTCTCCTACGCGGAGCCTCCAATCCGATATTTCTGGTCAAACCTAAATAAATTTAATTCGAATGGGGAATAAAGAGGAGATGAAGCCCCTCTTCTGCCTCCCTTCCTTGATAAGAGAGGGCAGGGGGATGGGGTAATATTAAATTAATCTATTTAGTACCTAAAACGGATAGACGTCGATGAAGAGTCATAGAAGTTCCCTCTGGGAGAGAAATCAGCTCATCCTTACCAGCCCCTCTCCCTACACTGTGGAGAGGGGGGCAGACCCGTTTGACTCTAGAAAAATTCTCCCAAGGAGGAACTGATGGATAGAGTAATAATTTTTGATACTACTTTGCGCGATGGGGAACAGGCGGCGGGGGGAAGCCTCAATGTTCAGGAGAAGCTGGAGATAGCCAGACAACTGGAGAAGCTCGGGGTAGATGTTATCGAGGCTGGCACCCCCATAAACTCCCCGGCTGAACTTGAAGCGGTCAAACTCATTGCCAAAAATGTGCGCACGCCGACAATCTGCGCTTTAGCTCGGTCTCTCCCTCAGGACATTGACGTTGCCTGGGAGGGTGTTAAAGAGGCGGCAAACCCACGGATACACGTTTTTCTTTCGGCTTCAGATATACACCTTATGCACCAGCTGAAAAAGAGCCGCGAAGAGATCCTGGAGATGGCACGCAACGGGGTGATTAGAGCCAAGAAATATCTTGATAATGTGGAATTTTCTCCGATGGATGCCAGTCGGGCTGAACCAGAATACATCTATCAGATGCTGAAAGCGGTCATTGATGCCGGGGCTACCACGGTCAATATCCCTGATACGGTAGGTTATGCCATGCCTGCCGAGTTTGGTGCTCTTATTGAAGGGATCTTTCAGAATGTGCCTAATATCAATAAGGCTGTGGTCAGTGTTCATTGCCATGATGACCTGGGGCTGGCGGTAGCCAATAGTCTGGAAGCAATCAGGCGGGGTGCTCGGCAGGTGGAATGCACCATCAACGGCATCGGGGAAAGGGCAGGGAATGCCTCTCTGGAGGAAATTGTGATGGCTATCAAGACCCGCCAGGATTTCTACAACCTGACGACCGGTATTGATACCAAACAGATCTACCGAACCAGCCGGCTGGTAAGCGAGCTAACCGGCTTTCCGGTCCAGCCTAACAAGGCAATTGTTGGCGCCAATGCCTTCCGTCATCAATCAGGGATTCATCAGGATGGCGTCATCAAAATGCCGATAACTTACGAAATAATGGAACCAAAAACGGTGGGTATACCGGGCAGCAGCCTGGTACTGGGTAAGCTCAGTGGGCGGCATGCCTTTAAGGAGAGATTGTCGGAATTAGGTTATACCCTATCTGATGAAGACTTTGCTCGTGCCTTTTCTGCTTTTAAGGAGCTTGCCGATAAGAAGAAGGAAATCACTGATAAGGATATCGAATCCATCGTTGCCGAGGAGAAGCGCACCGTGTCTGAGGTTTATCACCTCGACCGCATTCAGGTGACCTGTGGTGATAGGGGTATTCCCACCGCCGCCGTCAGACTCATTGCCCCTGACGGCAAGGTGCTGGCTGATGCAGCTCTGGGTACCGGTCCGGTTGACGCCGTTTACAAGGCAATCAACCGGCTGGTGGGAGTGCCCAATCAGCTCACGGAATTCACGGTTAAATCGGTAACTGAAGGCATAGATGCCATTGGCGAGGTGCTGATAAGGATAGAGAGCGATGGTATAACCTATACCGGGCGGGGCGCTGATACTGATATTGTTGTCGCCAGCGCTAAAGCCTATATGAACGCCCTTAACCGGTTACTGGCAGCTAAGAAAGCCAGCTAAGGACTATCTCCTATAACATATTCTGCCAAGGGCACAAATAGAAGTAGCCTATTTTATTGACCCTCACCCCCTTTGTCTTTCTCCTTTTGAGGAGAGGGAGAGACGTTAGAGAGGAGCTAGCGCCCCTCTCTAACTCCTAAAACACTAGGAAATGTAATGACCACATTGATAGGATTTTGGCAGGATTGAAAGAAAGGAAATCACCGTGACCCTAATCGAAAAGATACTGGCAGCCCACACGGATAGAGCAAAAGTAGGACCGGGCGAATTCATCAACGTCAGGGTAGACCTGATTCTGGCCAATGATATTACCGCCCCCATCGCCATAAAGGAGTTCAGGCGAATCGGGGTAGACAAGGTCTTCAACCCGAAAAAGATAGTGATGGTCGCCGACCACTTTGTCCCGAATAAGGACATACAATCTGCCGAACAGGCCAAGTTGGTGCGTGACTTCTGCCTTGAGCAGGAGATACCACACTTTGATGTGGGGCAGATGGGCATTGAGCATGTGCTACTACCCGAGCAGGGTCTGGTGCTACCCGGGGATGTGGTGATTGGGGCTGATTCCCATACCTGCACCTACGGTGCGGTGGGTGCCTTTGCTACCGGTATGGGGTCTACCGATATTGCCGCGGCTATGGCCACCGGGGACATCTGGATGAAGGTGCCACCTACCATCAAATTTGTCTACCGCGGTAGTCCGGGGAAGTGGGTAGGAGGCAAGGACTTGATCCTTTATACCATCGGCAATATTGGTGTGGATGGTGCTCTCTATTCAGCTATGGAATTTACCGGTGAGGCGGTAGATAAGCTATCTATGGACGGGCGGTTCACTATGGCTAATATGGCTATCGAAGCTGGCGCCAAGGCCGGTATCTTCAGGGTAGATAAAAAAACCCTGGATTACATTAGACCTAGGGCAAAACGCTCCTATACTGTCTATGAGCCAGACAATGATGCCGAATACGCACGGGTCATCGAGTACGATGCTTCGGTTGTTGAGCCTCAGGTAGCCCTGCCCCACTCACCAGCCAATAGTAAACCGGTCAGCCAGATAGGTGCAATCGAGATTGAGCAAGCGCTAATCGGGAGCTGCACCAACGGACGCCTTGAAGACCTACGGCTTGCTGCCCGGATATTAAGGGGCAGAAAGGTACATCCGAGGGTGCGTTGCATTGTCATCCCCGGCTCCCAGCAGGTGTATCTTGATGCCCTCAAAGAAGGGCTCATCGAAATCTTCATCAAGGCCGGGGCAGCAGTCAGCACCCCGACCTGTGGTCCCTGTCTCGGCGGTCATATGGGCGTCCTGGCTGCAGGCGAGCGCTGTGTCTCCACTACCAACCGTAACTTTGTTGGTAGAATGGGTAGCCCCAAATCAGAAGTCTATCTGGCTAATCCAGCCGTCGCCGCCGCCAGCGCCATAGCGGGCAGGATTATCAGCCCGGAGGAAATCTAGGAGAGCAAGAGAGGGGAAGGGGATAAAGGGGATAGGGTTAATTAAAACTAAAGGGGGTGAGGTTCAATGACGAAAAGAAAGACCTGCCAGAAGCCAGTAGAGGTGTGAAGGTTTAAAAGAGGCTCCCCCTTTAGGAAATTACCCCCTTCACAAGAGGAGAGGGATAAAGCGAGTTCCCAGAAAGAATCCTAATTTTTCTGGGTGCTTAATGGGCGAGGCGTTGGTGCAGGCTGATGAGCTTGAATAAAGTTACGGAAGCTAGAGGACGGCTTTCCCGCGAAACCGGAACCATTTTCAAGGACTGGGGAGGCAGGCTCCCTGTTGCCCTCATCTACCCGAACTCCTACTATATCGGTATGTCCAGCCTGGGCATTCACGCCATCTACAGCCTGCTGAATAGCTACCAGAATGTCGTCTGCGAAAGGGCTTTCTGGGATAAGAAAGGAAAACCAGCAACCGCAATCACTCTTGAATCTCAGCGACCGCTCTCTGACTTTTCCGTCCTCGCTTTCTCTGTCACCTGGGAGCTTGACTACTTTAATATCGTGCCCATTCTCAAAGCCAGTGGCATACCAATATATGCGGCCGACCGTAATGAGAGGCACCCGCTAATTATTGCTGGCGGTTCCTGCATCATCGCAAACCCGATGCCCCTCTCTCCTTTCTTTGACTGCCTGTGCATCGGTGAGGCGGAGCCAATACTGCCGGCGATGCTGCCACTGCTAGCTGAGGGCTTCAGTAGTAAACGAGATGAGCTATTGAAGGCGCTGGCTTCCCTGCCTGGTGTCTACGTCCCACAATACCACGATGGCGCTAGGGTAGCCCGCCAGTGGACAACCAACCTCGATGACTTCCCGGTCCATTCCGTTATACTCACCCCCGATACTGAACTGGGCGACCTCTACCTCATTGAGGTAGAGCGGGGCTGCAACTGGGGCTGTCGTTTCTGCCTGGTCAGCACTGCCTTCAGCCCGATGCGCTTTCGCTCCATAGACCAGTTGATAGCCCGAGGAAAGCAAGGGCTACAGTACCGGAAACGCCTGGGACTGGTCGGACCGGCCGTTTCCGACCATCCTCAGTTCGACGAGCTACTTATCAGGCTACACCAGATGGGAGCTGACCTCTCCGTCAGTTCACTGCGGATAAAACCCCTTTCTCCCCTGGCTTTAGAGGAAATAGCGAAAGGGAGAACCAGAACTATTGCTCTCGCCCCTGAGGCGGGCTCCCAGCGCCTGCGCCAAGTGATTAGAAAGGGCATCTCCGAGGATGATATCTTGGAGGCGATGCATAAGATAGCCAAGCAGGGTATAAAGAGTTTAAAACTCTACTTTATGATTGGTTTACCCTCAGAGACCGACGATGATATTGAGGAAATTATAAAACTGACCCTCAAGTGTAAGACTATTCTTGATAAAAGACAAACCGGCAGTCGCATTACCCTGAGTATTGCCCCATTCGTGCCCAAAGCCGGCACACCATTCCAGTGGCTACCGATGGAAGAACCCTCTACGCTGGACCGTCGTCTGTCCCTACTCAAAAGCAGGTTGCTCCCGAAGGGAATCAGACTTAAATGTGAAAGCCTTTCCTGGAGTCAGGTGCAGGGAGTCCTAGCCCGGGGGGATACCAGACTAGCCGGGGTGCTGGCTGACGTGGAAGACGCATCACTGTCAGGCTGGCGCAAGGCGCTGAATAAAAACCATCTGGATAGTGATTTCTATCTTCGCCGGGAATGGGGTACAAAAGAAAGACCGCCCTGGGCAATACTGGATTCAGGCACCGAACCCGGTTATCTTGAGCTTGAGTTAAAGAGAGCTCTAAGATTTTGAAGAGGGGGCAAAGCCTCTCTTATAAAATTCTTCCCCTTCTCTTTTCAAGGAGGGGGTGAGATTATAAACAGCCTAGTTATATTTATTCATGGCGGCAGTCAAGCCCTCGGTGATGATACAATGAATGGCTTCATTTACTCTGGGCAGGACCTGGTTAATGGCTCTTTTTACCCCACTAGGCAGCTCGCTGAGCAGATAGGTAATAACATCAGCGTTAGTGTCCTCAGGCAAGCCTTCGGTGCTGACTGGTCGTCCAATACCAACTCGAAGTCGGGGAAAATTCTCACTGCCCAGTTCCCGGATAATTGACTCAATCCCCTTATGTCCCGCTGAGCTGCCACCCGGACGGATGCGGATTTTTCCCAGAGGAAGGTCAAGCTCATCATAAACGATAAGGAGGTCGTCTAGCCTGACCTTATATTTCTTCACCAGTTGGCTGACTGCCTGCCCGCTCTGATTCATAAAGGTATGGGGTCTGGCTACTACCACCTCATTGCCAGCAATGTTACCCAAGCCAACCCGAGCCTGCGCCTGTTTTTTTTCAAAGCGGATGCTATGCTGGCGGGCAAAATAATTAATACACATAAAGCCAACATTATGCAGGCTATTGGCGTAGTCCGGCCCCGGATTACCTAGTCCTACAATTAACTTCATGTTATCACGCTTTCCCTGCCAAGAGTCGAAGGAACTCCTCCTCAGTGAGTTGTTTCGTGCCCAGAGCCTGGGCGCGGGCTAGCTTCGAGCCGGGCTCCGCCCCTACCACCAGATAGGTAGTGTTCCGGGTAACATTGTCTTTGGCCGTGCCGCCGAGGGCTCTTATTCTTGCCTCAGCCTCCTGCCTGCTGAAGGCTTTCAAGGTGCCGGTGATAACAAACTCCATGCCAGACAGGGGTAGTTCTTGCGGCTTAGCCGCCTTTCTCGGCTCAGGAAAAACATCAGCCACCTTCAATTTCTCAATTATCCGCTTATTTTCTTCTTGCCGGAAGAAAATGACTACACTCTTGGCAATCTCTGACCCGATGCCACGAATAGCCGTCAGCTCCTCCTCAGAGGCGTTCATCAACTCATCGATGCTGTTAAAGTGGTCAGTCAGAATCTGAGCCATTTGTTCCCCGACGTGGCGTATCCCCAGAGCATAAACAATCCGGGGCAATGGTCGTTTTTTACTATTTTCGATAGCCTTGATAATGTTGCTGGCGCTTTTCTCTCCCATCCGCTCGAGACTGGCGAGTCGCTCTTTATCTAGGTAATATATGTCAGCAACATCCTTTACCGGTCTATAACTATTTCCATCTTTGACCACATTTTCTTTTAGTAGCGTGGCAGCCATTGATTCGCCGATACCTCTAATGTCCATAGCTCCCCGGGAAGCAAAATGCTCAAGACGCTGTTGAACCTGGGCAGGACAGGCGGCGTTGGAGCAATAGTACATTACTTCGCCTTCGGGTTTAAACACTTCTGACCCGCATTCAGGACAGACCGGTTGACCCCGGTCGTTTCTAGGTAGCTTCTCCAGGAGGCTGAATTCCTTTTCCAGCCCGGTACGCCTGCTTTTGATCGGCTCCACAATCTCCGGTATCACCTGACCTGCTCGCTGGACAAGAACCCAATCACCCTCTCGGATGTCCTTACGCCTGATATCGTCCTCGTTGTGCAGGGCTGCCGTCCTGATATTCACCCCGCCTACGGAGACCGGCGGGTCTAAGATAGCATAGGGGTTAAGGGTACCCGTCCGGCCAACACTGATACCAATTTCTTTTAAATACCCGGTGCCCTGAACTGCCGGGAATTTATAGGCGATAGCCCAGCGTGGCTCTCGACCGACATCTCCCAATCGTCTCTGCAAATCAAGCGAATTTACCTTCACCACGATGCCGTCGGCTTCATAGGGCAAGCTTTCCCTCTTCTCCACCCAGGTGTGGTAATACTCCTCGACCTGGTCAACACTGCTGAGCAAGGCATTATGAGGGTTAATTTTGAATCCCAGTGACTTAAGGTATTCCATAGCCTCCCAGTGGGTTTCCGGGGTTGCCTTACCTTCAGCATAGCCCAGGGCATAGATGTAGATATCCAGCGGGCGCTTAGCCGTGATGCGCGGGTCAAGCTGACGCACCGAGCCAGCCGCCGCATTTCTGGGGTTAGCAAAAAGGGGGAGCCCTTCAGCCGCCCTCTCCTGATTCAGCCGATGAAAGCCCGCCTTAGGCAAGAAGACCTCGCCCCGCACCTCAAATCTGGGCGGTGCCTCTTTAGACACGGATAAGGGTATACTCCTGATCGTCCTTAGATTCTGAGTGATATTTTCACCACGGAAACCATCACCACGGGTAGCCCCGATAGTCAGTTGACCGTTGACGTAGGTCAAGGCTACAGCCAGACCGTCAATCTTATGCTCACAGGCAAGATTAAATTGCTCACCAGCTACCAGCTTTGAGGTTCGGGCATGCCAGGCCATTAATTCATCCCGGGAGAAGACGTTACCCAGGGACAATAAGGGCAGGGGGTGTTCCACCACACCGAAGGCTTCTACCGGCTCAGCGCCTACCCGCTGAGTAGGCGAGTCCGGGGTCAGGAACTGAGGATATTTCTCCTCCAGTTGCTTCAGCTCCCTCATTAGCTCATCATATTCAGCATCGCTAATTTCAGGGCTATCCAGCACATAATAGCGATAGTTATGATAGTTGATCTGAGCCTTTAATTGCTCTATTCGTTTGTATACTTTATCCAGGTCCGTCATAATGTGTGACAATTACTATCAAGTATGACATAATTATAGCACAGTCC
Organism: Dehalococcoidales bacterium; assembly: GCA_034432095.1. GTDB lineage: Bacteria > Chloroflexota > Dehalococcoidia > Dehalococcoidales > UBA2162 > DAOUCV01. Next base: position 15,235 of record DAOUCV010000085.1, on the reverse strand, counting down.
TTGGTTAGTCTGAAAATGAACGACCTCCGTTGCGTTTTTCCCGTGGCATAGGCTAAACTAGAGCGGGAAAACTATGCGCCATAGGTAAAGTCAGAAAAGGAGTTAGCTTGGTGTGGCTGATATTCGTCCCTTCCGAGGCGTGCATTATAATAAGACACTAGTCAAAGACTTATCAAAGGTTATCTGCCCTCCCTATGATATTATTACTCCCCAGCAACAGCAAGAACTCTATCTGAGAAGCGAGTATAACTTCGTCCGATTGGAAGCCGGGCGAGAGTTACCTCAGGATACAGTTGCAGACAATAAATACAGTCGTTCGGCAGCTACCCTGGAGCAGTGGCTGAAGCAGGGTATTCTTGTGATTGATGAAACTCCAGCTATCTATCTCCATAAGCACTATTTCACGCACCAGGGAAAGAAATACAAACGCCGCAGCATCATCGCCTCTGTCAGGGTAGAGGAATGGGACAAGATGGTCATCCGCCCTCACGAAGGCACCCTGGCTGAGCCCAGGGATGACCGATTAAGCCTGTTATGGGCACTACAGGCTAATACCAGCCCAATTTTGGCTCTGTTTGAAGACCCGGGACAGCAAATTTCCCCTCTACTGGCTAATCAGGAGCAGAGCAAACCTTTAATCAGCTTAAAAGGCGCTGATGGGGAAGGTCACAATGTATGGGCTATCACGGATGTTGAAGTGATTAATCAAATATGCCGTAGCCTGGTGAAGCAGCCTCTTTATATTGCCGATGGGCACCATCGCTATGAGAGTGCCCTTGCTTACCAGCTTGAGAAACGTACCTACTCATCCTCAGCTTCAGAGGATGAGGCATTTAATTTCGTGATGATGGAACTCGTAGACTTTTCTGACCCGGGGCTTATCATTCTGGCTCCTCACCGGCTGGTCCGTGGTATATCAAAACCAACACTGGAAGGATTAATGACCAAGCTAGAGGTGTTCTTTGAGATAGAGAGGTTGTCCCTGAACACGCCTGATATCTGGAAACGGGTCAACGATTTGCTTACGGAGACAAACAGGGTTCAAATAAGCCTTTTTGGTCTGGCTAAAGATTGCCTTTTGAGGCTCAAGTTGCGCGACTTGGACACTGTCAGTCAGATGATGCCCTACTTTCATTCTGAGCTATACAAGAAGCTGGATGTTAGTATTGTTGACCATATTATACTGGAGAAGCTCCTGGCACTGGGTAGCGATAGAGAGAAGACAAGCCTTGCCTACAGCTATGACGTAACAGATGCAGTGAACAGGGTACTAGCTCAGGAATACCAGCTCGCCTTCCTGTTAAGCCCGCCCAAGCCAGAAGTGGTCAAAGCTATTGCTGACGCTGGTGACAAAATGCCCCGGAAATCTACCTACTTTTACCCCAAAGCACCATCAGGGTTAGTTTTCCGTCGGCTGGTTTAGTTTAGTCCTTACAGTTTCACCATTTTAGCGGTATAGATATCGGGGACGGATAATATCTGCCGCTGTTGCTCCTCGGGCAGAAGCTCGTCCAGGGTCAGTATCATGAGTGCCCTTCCTCTGGGCTTGAGCCGGCCGACGTGCATCGCACTGATATTGATATTGGCATCTCCAGTTATTTTACCGACGGCGCCTAAAATCCCGGGACGGTCTAGGTGGTCGCTAAACAGGAAATATCCTTCGCTGGGGTAAATATCTATCCAGTAGTTATTAACCCGTACGATGTGGGTTTCGCCCCGAACCACGGTTGTGGCTACGGTAATACAATCGGCGCTGGTGGTAACCGCCGCGGTAATAAGGCTGGCATAGTTCTCGCAGGTAGCCTCCTTTTGTTCCACCACCATCAAGCCGCGCCGGGCGGCGATTATATTGGCATTAACCAGATTAACCCGTTCCTCACTTATCTCCTCAAGTAATCCCCCGAGGAAGGCTGCCTTGAGAACATTAGTGTCATAGTTGGAAATCTCACCCTCATATTTAATCTGAATAGAGCTTATTTGTCCCTCAACCAGCTGGGCGACTAGCTTGCCAGCTATGGAAGCCGCCTTGATAAAGGGTGCCAGTACCGATAAAGTTTCCGCCGAGATAAAGGGGGCATTAACCGCATATCGGGCTGGCTGCCCCTTAAATACCGCGATAATCTGCTTGGCTACGTCTTCGGCTACCATGGCTTGAGCTTCAGTGGTAGAAGCGCCTAAATGAGGGGTAACAATAATGTTGTCCTCTTCGAAGAGGATACTGCGGGTAAGTGGCTCCGTGGTAAAGACGTCAAAGGCGGCACCGGCTACCCTTTTTTCTCTTATCGCCTTGACCAGGGCGGCTTCATCAATTAGCCCACCCCGGGCAGTATTGATGATACGAACTGTTGGTTTGACCATAGCCAGCTCTTTGGCTCCGATTAGTCCCTTTGTTGATTTTGTTAGCGGGGTATGGAGAGTGATAAAATCTGAATCCTTCAGTAGCTGCTCCAGAGACACCAGCTCTACCTGGAGATTACGGGCATGGTCAATTGAGATAAAGGGGTCATGAGCAATGACCTTCATCTCCAGGCCCCGGGCACGTCTGGCCACCTCTGAACCGATGTTACCCAGACCGATGATGCCTAAGGTCTTATTTCTAACTTCAGTGCCTATGAAATTATTCCGCTGCCATAATCCGGACTTGAGCGTGGCATTAGCCTGGGGGATATGACGAGCCAGGGCAAGCATCAGGGCGATGGTATGCTCAGCCGCGGCGGTGGTATTACTGGTGGGGGCATTAACTACCACTACACCCCGGCGGGTCGCTTCCTCGACATCAATATTATCGACGCCAACACCGGCTCGGGCGATAACCAGGAGTTTTTTACCAGCCTCTATCACCTTAGCGGTCACCTGGGTCTGGCTGCGCACCACTAGAGCCTCATAGTCGCCGATAATGGAGAGCAGCTCCTCAGGCTTGAGTTCTAGTCTAATATCAACCTCAGCCTGGCTACGCAGGATGTCTATTCCTTCTTCCGAAATGGGGTCAGCAATTAGAACCTTCATAAACCAACCTTTAAGCCTGCCTGTGGGAGTGCCACCTTTAGGGCTGATATTACGGTTTCAATGTTCTCCTCGGTTACCCATCCCAGATGCCCGATACGGAATATCTTACCGTCCAGTTTCTGTTGCCCACCACTGAGCACAATGTGGTGCTTCTCTCTGAGAACCCGGAGCAACTTCTTAGTATCAAGCCCATCCGAAGAGCTTACCGCCGTAACCGTATTGGAGGCGTAATCTTCCTCCGCAAAAAGGGACAGCCCTAGCGATTTTACCCCCTTACGAGCTGCCCGGCCAACCCGGGCATGGCGAGCTACGATGTTGGGTAAGCCCTCCTTGAGCATCATTTCCAGCGAGACCGACAGGGCGAATACAGTGGATATAGCCGGCGTCCACGGTGTCTGTCCCCTCTCCAGATAGCTTTTGGCTTGGGCAAAGTCCCAGTAAAAGCGGGGCATTTTAGCTTTGGCATATGCCTGCCAGGCTTCCTGACTGACACTAACCATCGCTAGACCGGGAGGAATCATCCATGCCTTCTGGGAAGCTGTAACCACAACATCGCAGTGCCAGTCATCCACCGGAAGGTTAATCGCCCCCAGGCTACTGACGGCATCAACCAGCAGCAGTTTACCGAATTCCTTGACTACAGAACTAATCGAAGCCAGGTCGTTGGTCACACCAGTAGAAGACTCATTGTGGGTGACCAAGACGGCTTTGATTTTAGGTTCACTCTGGAGAGCCTTACGCACTGCATCGGCATCAGCCCCTTTGCCCCATTCAAAATGGAGAGGGGTTACCTCGGCACCAAATTGCTGGGCGATGGTGGCAAAGCGCTCGGCGAATACACCGTTGGATACCGATAATACCCTATCACCCGGCGAAAGAGTATTGACGACGGCAGCCTCTAAGCCTCCCGTCCCTGAGCCGGTAAGCAAGAAAACATCGTTCTTGGTCTGGAATAACCGTTTCAGTTTGTCAGTTACCCCGTTTAGTATCGCGGCAAATTCTTCCCCCCGGTGGTCTATCATCTGCCTGGTCATTGCCTTAAGAACTTCATCAGGGCAGGGGGTGGGTCCAGGAATGCGTAGCTCTTCCGTATATCTCCTTTTCAATGCTATTTGTTCAGTATATCCGAATTAATAATTTTGGCAAAGCGCCGTTTGCCGACTTTGATAATGCTGCCACTATCGAGGGTAGCAACAGGCGTCTTTACCTTCTCACCATTTATCCTCACGGCATCTTGTTCTATCAGTCTGTGAGCCTCACTTCGGCTCTTGGCCAGTCCAATCTTCACCAGTATGTCCTTCAAGTCCATCCCCTCTCGCAAAGGTAGATGAAACTCGGGTATTTCTTCAGGCAGTTCTCTCTTCTGAACTACTTTCTCAAACTTCTGCTCAGCCTTGTTTGCGGTTTTCTGGTCATACAACTGAGTTACTATCTCCCTGGCTAGCCGCTTTTTCAGCTCCATCGGATTGACTCTATCATCAGCCAGGGCTTGCCTGAACTCCGCCAGTTCCTCATCAGAAACGTCAGTCAGCAACTCAAAGTAGTCCATAATCAAGCTATCAGTGATTGACATCACCTTACCGTATATCTCATCGGCTGGCTCGGCGACGCCGATGTAGTTACCCAGACTTTTGCTCATCTTCTGAGTCCCATCGGTGCCGATAAGGAGAGGGACGAGGAAGATTTGCTGGGGGGGCTGTCCCACCATAGATTGTAGCTCCCTGCCAACCAGCAGATTGAACTTCTGGTCAGTGCCGCCGAACTCAACATCCGCCTGTACTGCCACCGAGTCGTAAGCTTGGAGCAAAGGGTAGAGCAGTTCAGTCATGGCGATAGGCTTTTTAGCGTTGTACCTGGCGCTGAAATCCTCGCGAGCCAGTAACTGCGCTATAGTAAACCTGCTGGTAAGACGAATAACATCACTAAGGTCGAACTTGCCAAACCATTCACTCTGCCACCTCACCTCCGTCTTTTCTTTATCAACTACTTTGAAGAACTGCTCCATATAGGTCTGGGCATTAGCTTTTACCTGTTCGGCAGACAGCATAGGTCGGGTAACGGATTCCCCGCTTGGGTCGCCAATCTGGGCTGTCCAGTCGCCGACGATAAGAACAACCTGATGTCCCATCTGTTGGAACTGGCGAAGCTTTCTGAGGGTTACCATGTGTCCCAGATGGATATCGGGGAAGCTGGGGTCGAAACCTTCTTTCAGACGCAATTTTCGGCCGGAACGGAGGAGCTCCTCCAGCTCTTCCCTAACGATGACTTCGGCTACCGCTCGCTTGAGTAAATAGTTAATATCCATGCCTTATTTCGCTCTGAAAGTCCTCATCTTATTTTTATACTACTTTTTGACTCGGGAGTCCAAAATGGCTTCCCCTCTTTTTACATCCTCGGCTATCTGTTTCTTCAGTTCCTCTAAGGTATCAAACCGCTTCTCACCACGAAGTAGCTCTACAAGCTCAATTTTCAGCTCGCGCCCATACAGGTTACCACCATAGTTGAGGATATAAGTTTCTACAGTGCGTTCGTTGCCACCAAAAGTTGGACGCCTGCCAATATTGGTCACTGACTTAAAGGCTTTGCTACCAACATAAGCCCAGGTAGCATAAACACCCTCAGGGGGCAGAGTCTGTTTGGGGTCAATCTCCAAATTGGCGGTGGGGAAACCCAGTCCCAAGCCCCGGCCTGCCCCTGTGGTCACCCGCCCCTGAAGGCTAAACAAACGCCTTATTAGGCTGATTACTCTTTTTATATCACCATTAGCCAGGGCGTCTCTGACTGCGGTGCTGCTTACTATTTCACCATTTATGCTCAGCGGGGGTATTACGGTGACACTGAAGCCCAGAGCCTGTCCCAATCTGCGGAGGGTATCAGCATTACCTTCCCTGTTTCGGCCTAAGGCAAAATCAGGCCCAATTACCAAACCCTGCATTCTGAGGTATTTCTTTAATAGACTGGCAAACTGGCTGGCACTGAGCTGAGCTAATTCCGGAGTGAAGGACAGGGCAATGACAGCCTCGACGCCTTCCTTCTTGAGCAGGTTGACCTTTTCCTCAAGGTTAGTCAAGTAGGATAGCTCAGTCTGGGGTGAGAGTACCTCCAGGGGGTGCTGGCGAAATGTTACCACGCCACTAAGCAGATTCCGCTGTCTGGCTTGCTCCTTCAACTTCGAAATCAGATATTTATGCCCCAGATGAACCCCATCAAAGACCCCGATGGTCAGGAGCATATCTTTCTCTGGAGATAACTCGGCTAGCTCTTCCTCAACTAGCATAAGCTCCTTTCCCTAGGCAGAACCACTGATACAAGGATACAGGATAGCCAGCGAATTGACAATGCAGACCCCGGTACAAACCCTGACCGTCATCTCCTGGTTGAAATCCTTTAATACTAACATAAGCCTATCCAGGGGGTCAACCACAAGTGCTTAGATTGTTTACCAGCCTCACCCCTTAATTCCCTTCTCCTTGGAAAGAAAAGAGGGAGAGGTATTAGAAGAGGGGCTAACGCCCCCTCTTAGACACCCCAATAAGGGGATAGAGCGGGTTCCTAGAATAAGCAATGGGATGAGGTGAATAAATGGGCTCGAAGATGGGTTGTTAAATTTGCTGCTGGGCAGAGGTTCTTTTTTAACTAGCTTTGTGAAAATAGTAACCAACGCCGGGTTCGGTTATGATGTACCTCGGGAGGGGAGGGTTTGGCTCTATCTTCTGACGCAGATGCGAAATATAGATACGTACATAATCCAGGTCATCAGTGTATTCCCAGCCCCACACTTTTTCCAGGAGCTCCCTATGGGTAAGGATATGGCCGGCCCTTTCCACCAGGAGAGCAAGCAGACGGAACTCCCTAGGGGTCAGCTTCACCTTCTCTCCTTTCACCATGACCTTCCTTTCGGCGATATCCACGGTGAGGAAGTCATCAGCATAGGTAACCTCTCGTTTCTTTTCCGGTGCAGAGGGCATCTCAATTCGGCGCAATACTGCCCGCACCCTAGCCACCAGCTCTCTATTTCCCACTGGCTTAAAGAGGTACTCATCAGCTCCGTAGTCAAGCCCGCGCACTATGTCTTCCTCGGCTTTTTGCTTGCCCGTGAGCATGATAACAGGTACATCGGCAATTTCACGGATACGCTGGCAGGTCTGCCAGCCGTCCATTCTGGGCATAGCGACATCTAGAAGCACTATATCCGGCTTCTCGGTAAACAGGAGTCTTAAGCCTTCCGGTCCGCTTCCAGCCGTGAGCACCTCGAACCCCTGACGGCTCAGGACCTGGTCAACCAACCTGAGAAAGGTCGGGTCGTCATCAATGGTAAGAACCTTTTTGGCCACTGATACCTCCACTAAGGCTTGGGTTATCCTGGCGCCTTTGTGACAGCATTTCGGCAATCAGCCCGGGCAGTTCACGGGTATCAACGGGCTTTGACAGATAAGCATCACAGCCAGACTCAATCACCTTCTCTTTGTCCCCCTTCATCGCGTAGGCGGTCAGACCGATTATGGGGGTATGGCTGAATGTCGGCATCGCCCTGAGCCTTCTGGTCACTTCGAGCCCGTTCATTTTGGGCAGGCGAATATCCAACAGGATGAGGTCAGGTCGCTCTCTGGTTGCCATTTCGATTGCCTCTTCTCCATCAGTTGCCTTGAGCAAGGTATAGTTCTTGGCCCTGAGAGTCATCTCAATCAGTCTCATATTCTGGGGGTTATCTTCTACCACCAGTATCTTCTCTTTCATGGCTTGGTTTCCTTCTCCGGATTTTTCTTATCGCCGGTTGCCAGGGGAAGGGTAAAGGTAAAACAACTTCCCTTTCCATATTCGCTCTCCACCCAGATTCGCCCGCCATACCTTTCAACAACCTGTTTTACCAGCGCCAGCCCGAGCCCGGTCCCACCCCTGTCTTTAATGAGAGGGTCTTCCAGCCGGGTGAAGGGCTCAAATATCCGTTCCTGGTCCTCGTCCTTGATGCCGATGCCATTGTCAATCACGCTCACCTGACACCAGTCATCCTGTCTGACTGCCCTAACCTTCAGCATGCCTCCATCCGGAGTAAACTTGGACGCATTGTCCACCAGATTAAGCAGCACCTGGGCTAGTTTGCCTTCATCGGCATAGACCGGGGGTAGCCCCTCTTCTATCTCAACATCAAGGCTCTGCGTCCTCGGCACCAATATCGGTGTCATAGTCCTGGTTAATGACGCTATTACCTCGGCCAGGGCTACGTTTTCCGGCTTCAGTTCTACCTTCCCGGATTCTATCCTGGACAGGTCGAGAACTCCGTTAATTAAGTTCAGCAGGTGCTGACTGCTGGTCAGGATATCGTTAAGGCACTGTCTCTGCTCCTCGTTAATCTTTCCCGGCACTTCGTCTACCATCAGTTGAGAAAAGCCGATAATGACATTCAGAGGAGTTCGCAACTCGTGAGACATATTAGCCAGGAATTCAGACTTTAGTCGAGTTGCCCTCTCTACCTCCCTGGTCTTTTCGATGAGTTCCTGCCGCTGCGCCATCAATTCCTCAGCCTGAGATTGAAGCTCCTCATTCTGGGCATCCAATTGTTCGTTCTTTTGCTGAAGCTCCTGCTCCATCCGCTTTTGTTCGGTGATGTCCATGAAGTTGCCCAGAGTCGCCCGTTTCCCTTTATAGTGAATAGAACTAACTGTCTCCATAGCCCAATGAATCTCACCACCTTGATGAATGACCCTGAACTGGTAAGGGGAAGTGAGGTTTCCCTTTAACATCTGTATTGCATTTCCCCTGGCTCTTGCCCTATCTTCAGGATAGACGAGCTGCCAAGGGGCCATATTTAATAGTGCATCTTCGCTATAGCCAGTTAATTTCGAAAACTGGGGATTAACAAAGCAGAACTTACCGTCCTGGAAAATATAGACGCCAACCGGTGAGCTTTTAGCCAGAGTCTGGTATAGCTCCTCCGCCTGTTTGCGCTCGCTGATGTCACGGGCGAAGACAAACATCCTCCCCCCATCAACATCAATATAGTTAACGCTAACCTCAACATCAATGATTCTGCCATCCTTACGTCTGTGGCGGGTCTCAAAGTGGTCTCCGCCAACCTCTTTTATCCTGGCAATGCGGGCGGCGGTTTCTTTTGGCGTCTCAATCGCCTCAATATCCGGGATGCTCATTTTTAGCAGTTCATCACGGCTGTAGCCGATGAGCCGACAATAGGCATCATTCACATCCAAGAAACGTCCTTCCATGTCCAGGAGCCAAAATCCATCCATAGCTGCCTGGATAATGGTCTTGTACTCATCTTTCCCTTTGCGTCCGGTGATGCCCGGGGAAGTTGTGTTATACCTTTTCTTAGCCACAATTACCCCCCTCACTCTTTTTATATACCCTTGCCTTGCTATCAAGGCATTCCAGCTTCTCATGCAGACTATTTGGCAGGGTCTCAGCTTCGCCCAGAATCAGGTAGCCGGGGGTAGCCAGTGAGTTATAAAGCATACTCAGCACTCTCTCCTGGAGCTTAGTCGTTAGGTATATCAGGACATTGCAGCAGAATATGCAGTCCAGGTCCAAGAAGGGTGGCTTTATGGTTGAAGTCAGGTCAAAGTAAGAAAAGCGCAGCATCCGCCTGATGTTATTGCGCACCCTATAGGATTCGCCATAGTGACTGAGGTACTTTTCTTGTAAGGGAGCCATGAGACTCGCTACTTCCTTGGCTGAGTATACTCCTGCCTGTGCCCCGTCCAGAGCTTCCTGGCTGATATCGGTGGCATAGACTAGAATATCGAATTCCGCTAAGTTATGCCCCAGGAATTCGCTAAGCAGGATAGCTATAGAGTAGGGCTCTTCACCCCGAGCACAGGCAGCACTCCACACCCTCAATCGGAGCTCACCCCGCCTTTCTTTGTAGTCTATCAGCTCAGTTAACACCAGCCTGCTTACCTGCTGAAAAGTATACGGGTTTCTGAAGAAACCACTCGTCTTTATGGTAAGGTCTTCAGCAAGCCGCCGGTACTCTTCAGGGTGGGCGTCCAGAAACAGCATGTAATTCTGATAGGTCTTCGTCCCGGTAGCGTGCAGTCTCCTTTCCAGACGTCGGACTACCGTGGCACGTCTGTACTCACGGAAATCATAACCTCCGTCCCGATACACCTTCTCCAGAAGTAAATCGAGAGTTATAGTATCGTTTTTATCAATCCCGCTTAGCGTAAGCCCGCAGACCTCCCGAGACCAGTCTTTGTGCCAATTGTACCATAAAAGCAATAAAATTGCCAACAGGCACTTTTATTGTATTAGATAGGAAGATAATAGTCAAGTCTGACGACAAGCAGGGGCGCGAGAATGCCCTAGAGATTGATAGAGCCGGGTTTCGCCGCGCCGGTCGGGTAAGGCAGTCAGCCTACAGGACACGTTTAGCGGTGATACGGCTTATCCTGATGTGCTACCTCGGTGATTACCACTCCTCTTTTGGCATTTCTCGTAATTGAGGCTTGAAATCGGTGAGATAACCAAATACTGCGGTCGGTGGGGCAGCCTTCAAAATGTTTTCCTTTACTTCCTGATACTGCCCCTGATATTCAGGGATTTGTTCTCCCTTCTCATCAAATACCATAACCATATTGTTGGGACACCTAATAACAGTCTTAATCATCTTTCCTCCTCTCAAGTTCTCCACACTTATGCTTCCAGTTTAGGCGGGCAAAATTAATACGCTCATAAAAATCGTGTTAAGATTTCATTAAAATCCAAAATCTTCGAACCTAAAGCTTTTATCGACTATTGAGTTTTATGCTATACTACTTAAGCAAAGCCAGCGTAGCTCAGTGGTAGAGCAGCGGTTTCGTAAACCGTCGGTCAAGAGTTCGACTCTCTTCGCTGGCTCCAGCCCGTGATGGTTCAAAGAGCACCTACAAAAGAAACTCATCAGCGACATCTTAAGTTAAGAGCGTTTCTTGGTTGAGAAGGAGGTAGACTTCTATGCCCGACGTTACCTATCGTGAACTGAAACCGCCAAACCGCATTCTTATGGGGCCGGGCCCAAGCAACATCCACCCCCGTGTCCAGATGGCTATGCTAGCACCCTTAGTAGGGCATTTAGACCCGTATTTTATCACGGTTATGGAAGACGTGGTGACACTCCTCCGTACCCTATTCCGCACCAACAATCAACTAACCTTCCCCATCTCAGGAACGGGGTCAGCCGGTATGGAGACGAGCTTCTGTAATTTTCTGGAGCCGGGAGATGTCGCCGTCATTGGTGTCAACGGTCTCTTCGGAGAACGGATGGTGGATAACGCACTACGATGCGGTGCCAGGGTGGTTCAGGTGCCGGCAGAGTGGGGACGAATCGTGGAAGCAGAGGCTATTGAAGCCGCCCTCAAAGCTGAAAAGCGGGTTAAGCTCATCGCCCTGGTTCACGCCGAGACCTCCACGGGAGTCTTGCAGCCCCTTAAGGAAGCTTCTCGACTGGCCAAACAATATGAAGCCCTCTTCCTGGTCGATACCGTTACTTCCTTAGCCGGGCACGAGGTAGCTGTAGACGACTGGGGGATAGACATCTGTTACAGCGGGACTCAGAAGTGCCTGAGTTGCCCACCGGGACTGGCTCCCTTTACCGCTAACGAAAGGGCGCTGGCTACCCTCCGCGCTCGCCGGAGCAAGGTGCCAAGCTGGTACCTCGACCTCGCACTCCTTTCTACCTACTGGTCTTCCGATAGGTTCTACCATCACACCGCCCCGATATCCATGATTTATGCCTTTTACCAGGCACTAATATTAGTTATTGAGGAAGGTCTGGAAAAACGTATTCAGCGCCACCTGAAGAATGGTCAGGCCCTCAAGGCAGGATTAGAGGCTATGGGGCTGGAACTACACGCTCAGGAAGGTCACCGCCTCAGTATGCTAACCACGGTGCGTATCCCTTCCGGGGTTGATGACCTTCGAGTGAGACGGGGGCTCCTCAATGAATTCAATATCGAGATTGGTGGTGGTCTGGGTCCTTTGAAGGGACGGGTCTGGCGCATCGGACTGATGGGGTATTCTTCAACCGCCGAGAATGTGCTCCTCCTCCTTTCCAGCCTGGAAAAACTGCTGTCAGCGGAAGGTTACAGGGTGGAGCCAGGGATAGGGGTAGCTGCTGCCATCCAGGCCCTGAGAAAGGAATAAGGACCCAAATACTGAACGAGACTGGAGAGACAATGAGTAAGTTTATCGACAAGTTAAACCGACTTTCCCGAGGTGAGACTCAGCCTATTGGGTTCCGGGTGAGAGAGCCAGCCTCACCCAAGCCGAAAATACAGCTTATCGCCAGCTTAGCTCAGGAAAGTGCTGAGAGTGTGACTGGCTATCTGGATGGGGCTGATGCTGGCATACTTTTCATCTCCAAGCTAGATACCGGCACCGAAGTCCTGCAAAAGCTCTCTCAAGCTCTGCCGGATATTCCCTGGGGTGGGCGGCTAGGGAGTAGCGGCTGGGAAGGAATAAAACAGCTCAGCAAGGCTGGCTGTGATTTCATCGTCTTCTCTGCTACCGACACCCCCCTGGCGCTAATCGAAAACAGAGAGGCCGGCCGAATCTTAGAGATAGAGACATCACTTGGCGAAGGACTGTTAAGAGCCGTCAATGAACTGCCAGTAGATGCTGTGCTTGTGGCTGTTGAAGAGAAGCATTCCCTTACCTGGAAGCATCTTATGCTCTTTCAGCGCTTCGCTGATCTACTGACCAAGCCCCTGCTCGCCTCTATATCAGTCAAGGTGACTGGCGGTGAGCTTCAGGCGCTGTGGGAAGCGGGAGTTAGCGGTGTGGTGGTAGAAGTAAGTCCTGAGCAACCTCAAGACAGCCTGAACAGAATACGTCGGGTGATTGATAAACTCGAGTTCTCTTTGCCCCGCCGGCGGGAAAAGGTAGAGGCTTTTCTGCCTCGTATTCGTGGGGAGCCAGATATAACTGTCCCGCAAGAGGAAGAAGAGTAGTCCAGTTGTGAGGACGGCCATCAGGCTAGGACTGGGCTAGCTGCCAGGACTTGCCTTCAGTGGTAATAGCTGGAGCAATCACCATCTCTGCCTTGTGCATCTCACGAATATTGAAGGCGCCGCAAACTCCCATTGCCGTGCGGAGAGCCCCGACGAGATTCTGACTGCCATCCGTGCGTGAGGTCGGACCGAAGAGGATTTGCTCCAGTGTGCCCGTAGTGCCGACTTTTATCCTTGTTCCCCTGGGGAGGGCGGGATGCGGGTTGGACATGCCCCAGTTATAGCCGTGTCCTGGCGCCTCTTTAGCCTGAGCAAAAAGGGCGCCCAGCATTACCGCATCAGCGCCAGCCGCAATTGCCTTACACAGGTCACCGCCTTTGCGAATCCCACCATCGGTAATTATTGGCACGTACCGCCCCGACTCCTTTTGGTACTGGTCTCTGGCAGCAGCACAGTCCATAGTCGCTGTTATCTGGGGGACACCGATGCCGAGAACCTCCCTGGTGGTACATTCAGCTCCGGGGCCAACGCCAACCAGAACTCCCGAGATCCCCGTTCTCATCAGTTCCAGACAGGCACTGTAGCTTACGCAGTTACCGACAATAACCGGCATTGGTATTGATTTAATAAGCTCGGGGAAAATAAGCCCGCGAATACTCTTTGATATATGGCAGGCAGTGGTAACGGTGGACAGCACAGCGAGAATATCAGCCTTAGCTTCAGCAACTATTGGAGCGAAGCGTTTGGTATTGGCTGGTAGTGTTGAAACAGCACATATTGCCCCCGCCTTTTTTATTGCCTCTATCCGTTCGCCGATGAGTTTTTCTTTAATCGGCTGGGAATAGATTTTCTGGAGCAGCGGAGTAACTTCGTCATCAGACGCCTGAGCAATTTCAGCCAGCACCTCTTCAGGATTGTCGTAACGGGTCTGCACTCCTTCCAGATGGAGTACAGCAAGCCCGCCCAGCTTGCTCAACTGGATGGCAAAATTGACATCAACCACGGCATCCATAGCGGCGGCTAAGATAGGAATGCTAAAGGTGAAATCCCCTATCTTGAAATCAATGTTAGTCTGTTCGGGATTGATGGTTACATCTCCCGGCACGATGGCAACTTCATCAAAACCGTAGGAACGCCTCAATTGTTTAACCCTAACTCTAGGAGTAGCCATCTCGTTCTCCTTTATAAATTCTAACTATAGCAAAGGCAGGGATACAAAGTCAAGGAACCTTGGGCCTTATTTATTAAGGAAAGCAGGATAAAAAGGGAGAGGTTGATGAATAATCTCTATGGACGAGTGGAGAAGGGTAGGTTATAATAACTAAATTGAGGAATAGTAATGGCCACTCTCTATGTCGTGGCAACTCCCATCGGTAATCTGGAGGATATTTCCCTCCGTGCTCTTCGAATCCTGCGTGAAGTCAAGCTTATTGCGGCCGAAGATACCCGCAAAACAAAGCGCCTTCTTACTACCTATGATATTAAGACACCGATGACGAGTTATCACGAACATAACAAGCGGGCTAAGCTGGATTACATCCTGAGTCGCCTTGAAGAAGGAGATGTAGCCCTGGTCTCTGAGGCAGGAACACCCGGCGTGTCTGACCCCGGTTACGAACTGGTTAAGGCGGCCAACCGGAAGGGCATCCCGGTTGTCCCCATCCCCGGGCCTTCCGTTGTTATTACCGCACTTACTATCTCCGGGCTGGCCCCAGACAGGTTCACCTACCTGGGCTTTCTACCCCGTAAGGCCAGCAGCAGGCGGAACATTCTGGCATCCATAGCCAATGAACCCGGCACCATCATCGTTCTGGAGGCTCCCCATCGGCTGCTGGCTACCTTAAGGGATATGCTCCTTATACTTGGCGATAGAGGAATAGCTGTTTGCCGTGAGCTTACCAAGGTTCATGAAGAAGTCTTCCGGGGAAGAATTAGCCAGGCTATAGAGCACTTCACTGAGCCCAGGGGTGAGTTTACCCTGGTCGTTGAAGGCAAGACGGAGAGGGACAAACCTCGATTGACGGAAGGTATGGAGAGGCGGTTACACGAGATGCGTCTCTCCGGAGTAACCGCTAAAGAAGCGATAACTCAAGTAGCCAAAGAATCCGGACTTCCAAAGAAAGAGCTATATCGTGCCTGGCTGAAGCAAGGTTAAATTTTGGTTATAATAGTTTTCCTTAGAAAACTTGGGGTAAGGGGGAATGATTATGAAGTCCGATAGAAAAATGAACCCCCTCTCTACCGGGGTCGTGCCCCGGTTCGATGCAGTCTTATGTACAGCCGGGGGT
>DAOUCV010000084.1:0-32675 GCA_034432095.1 Dehalococcoidales bacterium | reverse complement strand
AGCTAAATGAGCTATTCTTTTCTTACCTACCGGTGGCGGATTTTGACCCGTCCACAAGTGGCCCTTTTTAGGTGTCCGGTGACACAGATTAGCTCACTTCAATGGTTGAGCCTTCGGCGGTCTTGATGACATCAATACGGTTGGGGAAGGCGTCCTTTAGCTCCTCAACATGAGTAATGACGATTATCTTCTCAAAGTCGTCCTGAATAGAATTTATCGCCTCTTTAAGTTTTTCCAGACCGGTACTGTCCTGAGTGCCAAAACCTTCATCAATAATCAGCGTTGGCAGTGGCGCCCCGGCTCGTCTGGCTAACAGCTTGGACAGGGCAATACGAATAGCAAAGTCAATACGGAAGGCTTCACCGCCACTATACATCTCGTAATTTCGCGTCCCCAGCTCATCGGCAATTTTAATATCCAGGGTTTCAACAGTATCCCCCTTCTTCGTCTCGCGCTGCGTTTCAATCTTGACGTGCATCCTATTATCGGTCATGCGCCCCAGCAGCTTATTGGCTTCAGCTTCAATTTCGGGGAGAGCCATCTCAATGAGCCACGCCTGTATTCCCTTTTTGCCAAAAGCCTGGGCTAGCTCTCGGTAGATGCTCTCTTCTTTCGCGGCCTGGCTCAATAACCCTTCCTTTTCCTTCATCCTGGTCTCCAGTTCAGACAGGCGTTGCAGTTTCCCCTTGATACTGCCCACTTTTTCCTGCGCCTGCTTTTGCTGCGTGCTCAGCCTTTGGTGCTCGGTCTCAGCCTGGGCTAAAACACTGGCTAGCTCGGGAAGTGAGCCGAGTTCGGCAGTCAATTCCTCCCTTCTCTTCCTGTCACCCTCCAGGCTGAGTCGCAGTTCTTGAACATGCTGCTCAGCCCTTGATGCCGCCTCTCTTTCCTGCCTAATGAGCCTATCGGCCTCTTCCAACTTCAGTTTGGGTGTTTCATATCGTTCCAGAGCATCCAAGCGACGGCGCACCTGTTCGTGCTCTTGCGAATCGTAGTTGAGTCTGGCCAGCTCACCTTCAAGCTGGCGTAGCAGTTCTTGCTCACTGGTGGCGAAATCCTTTCTGGCTAGTCGTTCCTCGATTTCAGATAGTCGGCGTCTTTCCTCAACTAGCTGGTTACCAGCCTTTTCAGATTCACCGACCTCCCGGTTCAGGAGGCTAACTCTATTCAGGGCTGAAGTTTTAGCCTGATTCAGATTTGTCTCCAAACGGGATATCTCCTTCTCCGCAGAACTTAGCTCTACCTGCTTCCGGGCTAGCTCGGCTTCTTTTGATTTCAGGGAATCGGTCTTCTGGCTCTTTTCCATAGTGTACTTCGCCTCAATAAGCTGGCGGTGCTCTTCGCCCAGCTCCCTCTCACACAGGGGACATTTAGCCCCGCTCTGAGTTGCCAGCAGAGCGAGTTTTCCCTCTATTTCGCTTATCTCCTGTTCCAGCCGTGCTCTATCCGCTTCCAGAGTACGGACATAAGCCTGTAGTTTCTGGTTAGCCTCCCTTTTTTGCCTTAGCCGTTCTTCATCTCCAGCCAGCCGGTTTAATTCCGCCTGCACTGCCTGCAATTCGTCTTTAAGCCGAGGCAGTTTCTGGAAGCTAGAGTCAAGTTCAACGATTTTGTTTTCCGCCAGCTTATGCTCAGTGACGATGGCTGCCTGGGCTCGCTCTATCGCCATCTCTAGCTGGTGGCGGCGCTCATTAAGTACCGCAGCCAGCCTGAGCTTTTGGTCGAACTCGTCATTCAGCTTTTTCGCCTCAATATACTGAGCGTAACATTCTTCTATAGTAGCACGCTGGGCGATTAATTCTTCATGCTCTTTGATTCGGGAGCGCAGTTGTTTCAATTGGTCATCCACTAACTCCAGCGTTCTGGCACTCTCGGCAATGTGCTTCTCCAGCTGGGTCAACTGCGACTTCTTGCTTTCCAGTAGTTCTTTTTGCTGCCGTAGTTCGTTTAATCTGGATTCTCGTTCTTCTAATACCCGGTCAATTTGTGATAGCTCGGACTGTGCCTGGGTAAGTTCGGCTTCATAGACTGGCTTCTGGGCTAATTCGGCTCTAATATCTCTAATAGCACTCTCAGCGAGTGCCTTTTCGGTTTCCCGCTGTTTAGCCAGTTCTCTCGCCTGTTGCTCAAGTTCGTCATAGATAGAGAGGCGCAGAATATTAGCTAGCACCTCCTTTCGTTTAACCGGAGGTTGCTGGGTGAATTCATCAGCGTGGCCCTGGCGCAGGTAGGCGCTGTTAACGAAGGTAACGTAGTCCATATGGAGAATGTTTCTAATTTTTTTCTCCGTCTCGTCAATACTATTACCCGAGATTACTTTGAAGCTACCATCGCTGGCTATTAGCAGGTCAAGGCTACTCTGTCCCGAGGCCCGGTGCCGTTTGGGTCTGGCACGTTTACGTATGACCCGATAGGTCTGTTGCCCAACGGTGAAGTCAAACTCCACCTCAGCCTCACTCCGCCCCAGGTGAATGAGGTCGTCATCACTCTTGGCCCTAGTCTTCCCCCACAATGCCCAGGTCATGGCGTCAATCAGGGCGGACTTACCATTGCCGTTATCACCACAGATACTAACGGTATGGATGCCGGTGAAATCAAGAGGTGGCACATTGTCCCGGTAGGGCATAAAATTCCGCACGGACAACCTGACGGGAATCAACTGCTGGCTCCTCGGTAGAACCTCGTTTCTTTAACTATTTTAACACAGTCAGGGGATTTTTATCCGCCCAATCTTCCTTTTTCAACTAGAAAAGATATGAAAAATCAGTGTCATTCCTATTAGCTACCTGACAAAGTCGTTTACCAACCCATCCCCCTGACCCCCTTCCCCTAAAAGGGAAGGGGGAGTGTAAGTAAGAGAGGGGAGCCCCCGTCCCCCTCTCTAACGCTCTTCCCCCTCTCCTTCTCAAGGAGAGGGGGGATAAAGCGGGTTCCCAGAAAAATCTTTGATTTTTCTGGGTGCTTAAAGGGGGTGAGGTTGATTAACAAACATATAAAAAGTTATAATCTCAGCTAAGTAGGTCCATTAAAAGTTTTGCGTTAGTGCGCAATTACGCAATTACGAAACCTGAATGTTCACAGGAGGCGAGATATGGCTAAAGTTACTACCGATTACAAAACCCTGGTTTATCCCATGCCGGCGTTCTTAATTGGAGCGAATGTTGATGGCAAGCCAAACTTTATGACAGCTGCCTGGTCCGGGATTGGCGCCAGCGAGCCCCCGGCGATTACGGTCGGGATACGACACAGCCGCTATACCCTCAAAGGGATAAAGCAAAACATGACTTTTTCCGTTAACGTGCCCTCGGTTGACCTGGTACGGGAGACAGACTACTGTGGCATTAGGTCCGGGACCCAAGTTGATAAAGCTAAAGCCTGCGGGTTCAAGGTATTCTACGGTAAACTAGATAACGCCCCTCTCATTGAGCAGTGCCCGGTCAACCTGGAGTGCAAGGTCCTACATATTCTGGATGTGGGTAGTCATGCCCTCATTGTTGGCAGGATTGAGGAGGCCTATGTCTCCGAAGACTGCCTCACTGACGGCAAGCCCGATGTTGATAAGATAAGACCCTTCGCCTTTATCCCCCAGCCGGGTGCCGGGTATCGAGCTCTTGGCAGAGTCGTGGGCCAGGCCTTCAGCAACGGTCGGGAATTGAGAAAAGCAAAACCCGCGTAATCGGGCGTCAAAGAGGGGCGTAAGCCCCTCTTAAAAACAAATTTCCCTTCCCCTTGATAATGGGGAAGGGAAAAAAAGGGAAAAAGAGGAGAAGGTTACTTTACTCCAGATAATCTTTTAGTTTGCGGCTGCGGGAGGGGTGGCGCAGCTTACGAAGTGCCTTGGCTTCTATCTGGCGGATGCGCTCTCTGGTTACGTTAAACTCCTGTCCCACTTCCTCCAGGGTGCGGCTCCGCCCGTCTTCAAGCCCAAACCTTAATCGGAGTACCCGCTGCTCACGAGGAGTAAGGTCAGAAAGCACCTCCTCAATCTGTTCTTTGAGCAATTGTTTGGAGGCAGCATCCACCGGAGGTAAGGCATTGCGGTCTTCGATAAAGTCGCCCAGATGACTATCCTCCTCTTCCCCGATGGGCGTCTCCAGCGATACCGGCAACTGGGCTACTTTGACTATCTCCCTGACCTTGGCTGCGGGGAGGTCCATTCTGGCACCGATCTCCTTAGCGTTAGGCTCTCGTCCGTACTCCTGAGCCAGACGGCGACTTACCCTCATCAGTTTATTAATCGTCTCAATCATATGAACCGGGACGCGAATAGTGCGAGCCTGATCAGCAATAGCCCGGGTGATAGCCTGACGTATCCACCAGGTGGCATAGGTGCTAAATTTATAACCCCGATGGTGGTCAAATTTCTCCACAGCCCTGATTAGCCCGATATTCCCCTCTTGAACAAGGTCGAGGAGCGACATGCCCCGTCCAATATGTTTCTTGGCAACGCTGACTACCAGACGCAGGTTGGCTTCAATGAGATGCTTTTCAGCCTTTTCCGCCTCACGCTCAATACTGTCCAAGTGGGCTTTGATTTGCTCTTCATAAGCCCGAAGGGAATCAACGAAATCCTCTTTTTCCGCCAGACTTTCTATATCAGCTAGGGAGACGCTCTGGTCGATAGCACCGAGAACTGCCTCCGGTAACAGGCTACAATCAAGGGAAAGATTAATCAGAAGCTGTTCCGTTTCAGACATGGACCGACCTGTCTTATTGGCAATAGCCTGAACCAGTTGCTGGTCTATCACGCCATCAATACTATTGCGTAATTTAGGCTCCGAGATGCTCTTCCTAAAGCTAGCGGTGGGTGTTATCTTAAGCTGTTCTTGGAGGAGACGGATGGTAGTAGCCGCCTGTCCGATTTCCTTGAGCATCGTAAGTACTATTTCCGTCGCTGAAGGGGACTTACCATATCTCTTCAGATAGTCTTGCCTAATCTCTTTGATACGCTTCGCCGCCTCTATCTTTTGAGCTAAGACCTTTTCGTCCTCGGCAGTAAGGAGTTGCACCCTACCAATTTCATGAAGGTAAAGGCGAACCGGGTCGTCCGCCATTTCCTGCTCATCTAATGGTTCTAGTGACGTTTCTAATTCCAGGTCTTTCGGTGATATCCTATCGTCCAGCTCTTCGGTTACAGACAATTCCTCATCGGTGTCATTGACCAGCGGGAATTCCTTTGGTTCCTCATAGCCTTCAAAGTTCATTTCTCGTCTCCTTTGGGCACGAGGCTCCCGGAAAAATCGGCGATTTCCCCGGGAATCCTCACGACCTCTTTCTGGCTTTTTGGACTTCTCGCAGTCGGATAATGTTTTCTATCCCTTCTTCTTCAAGTCTTGCCAGGTCAGCACCAGCCCCTCCCAATTCTACTTCCAGAGCAAGTATTTCCGCCCTCTTTGCCTCCGAATCTCGGAGGCATTTTTCTTTCAGGCGGAGGACAATGTCAGCATATCTCTGCTCTATTCGGTCAGCCGGGATATGCTTATTAACTAGGGTATCAAGGTGCTCCCAGAGTGCTGCATCAAGATTCCCCTTCAATTCCGATAAATCGGAACAGGACTGCCAGGCGAGAAAGACCTCACGGTTTTCGCTATTTTCAAAATATTCAGGCGTAGGACCCTCACTCCTGTTTTTCAGCTCGGGGTGCTGCAGCAGCAGGGCAAGACAATACTCCTCAAGGGGGCTGGAGAGTACCGGTTGTAATGAACGGGCTGCCGACTCCTTTACTGGCTTCTTAATCTTTTGTGTTGCCAGATAGCGTTCCAGGGTCGTTTCCAGTTTATTATAGCTGACTTCCGTCAACTTCGCAAGTCTTGTCAGGTAGTGGTCTTGACGTATTGTATCTTTTATCGCAGCAATGATGGGCAAAAGCTCGTCTACAGCTTGTGATTTGCCCCCGGCGGTGTTGAGGTCAAGTTTAGAGCTGACCATACCAAAGGTATAGTCAACTACCGGTAAAGCCTTATCCAACAGGTGCTGCCAGTTTTTAGCATCTTCCTTGATAACATCATCGGGGTCTCTACCTTTAGGCAGGACAAGGACTTTTACCTCGGTATTAAGGCTATTCTCATAATCAACACAGCGTAGCATGGCCTCTTCACCGGCGGCATCAGCATCAAGAGCCAGAACCAGACTCACATTCCTGTTTAGTCTCTTCAGGGCATTGACCTGCTTTTCGGTAACCGCAGTCCCCATAGAGGCAACCACATTGGTAAATCCGTTCTGGTGAGCAGTAATAACATCCATATAGCCTTCGACGATAACGGCTAGATTCCGCTGCCGGATAGCCGGTGCCGCCAGATTTATGCCGTAAAGACTTGAGCTCTTATCAAAGGTCGGTGTCTGGGGCGAGTTGACATATTTAGGCAGTGAGTCATCAAGAACTCTCGCCCCAAAACCTGTGGTACGCCCCCGGCTATCAATTATGGGAAACATTAACTTATCTCGGAACCGGTCATGCGTCTTGCCATCCTCTGCGGTCACGATCAAACCGGCTTCAAGCATCTCATCCTGGGTGTAGCCTTTTCCAAGCAGGTATTGCTTTAATGCTTCCCAGCTATTCAGGCTGAACCCAAGCTGGAAATCTGAGATTGCTTTTGGAGAGAGGCCCCGGCTGGTCAGGTATTTCCTGGCTTTTTCCCCGGCTGGGGAGTTGAGGAGCAGATTATGGAAATACCGGGCGGCGGCTTCATTAGCCAGGTACAGTCTTTCTTTTTCATCTCTCTTTTTATCCGGCTCAGACCTTGATGGTATGGTAACGCCCACCCTCTGAGCAAGAAGACGCAGCGCCTCCCCGAAGTCAATGTTCTCCTTTTTCATAATAAAGGAAAAAACGTCACCGCCGGTATTGCAGGCACCGAAGCAGTGCCAGCTCTGCCGTTCAGGATAGACAAAGAAAGAAGGGTTCTTCTCACTGTGGAACGGGCATAGCGCCCTGAAGGTCCGCCCCGACTTGGTCAACTTGGCGTACTGACCGATAACCTCAACAATATCCAGTTTTTGCTTTACTTCGTCAATAACGCTCATCTTATTTTATATCTACCTCTCCCCCTTAATCCCCCTCTCCTTCAAAGGAGAGGGGGAAGTGAGTTTAGAGAGGGGGCTTCGCCCCTCTCAGACACCCCTTTAGCTTTGGAGAGGGAACATTCCAAAAGGAAGGATGTAAGAGGGGCTACGCCCCTCTTAACGCCCTCTAGTTTAACTCCTCCGCCAGCCTTAAGGCGTACTGGTCGGTCATACCGGCAATATAGTCAACCACCCGCCGCTCAACCTCATCACTATGAAGGGAATACTCTGGCGGTAGTTCCCTTTCATGCCCACGGAAGTAGTTATATAACAGACGGACTATCTCTCTTGCCCTGGTGGATTCTGCCTGGGCGGCTTGCCGGTCATACACCCGGTCAAAAAGAAAGTCACGCAGGATATTAGTTGCCTCAAGCACTCTGAGGCTCATCGTTATCGCCGGACGCTCAACCCCGACTATACCGGGACTGCTCCTCACTGCCCACGATTGCTCGATAATGTCGCCGACCATAGTATTGATGCGCTCACGGTGAGAATTGCCTAATACAGCAATGGCTGAGAGCGGTAAATTGCCCTCAACGATAATACCAGCCCTTATGGCATCGCCAATATCATGGTTGATGTAGGCGATGACGTCGGCAATCCGACACACTTCACCCTCGAGGGTACTTAACTTGCCCCAGTCCTCCAAGACTTTTGCCCTTGACTTGGAGTGATTAACAATGCCGTCCCTCACCTCCCAGGTAAGATTAAGCCCCCGTCCATCATTCTCCAGAAGGTCAACGACCCGCAGGCTCTGCTCGTTATGTCTGAACCCCTCATGATAGAGCTCGTTTAAGACCTCTTCACCGACGTGACCGAAGGGGGTATGACCCAGGTCGTGGCCTAAGGCGATTGCCTCAGTCAGGTCCTCATTAAGGTTCAGGGCTCGAGCTATAGTGCGAGCTATCTGGGAGACCTCCAGGGTGTGGGTGAGCCGGGTTACATAGTGGTCGCCCTGAGGAGCAATGAAGACCTGCGTCTTATGCTTGAGACGACGGAAAGCCTTGGAATGAATAATGCGGTCGCGGTCACGCTGAAAGAGAGTCCGTATCGGGCAGGGCTCCTCGTATCTGGCTCTGCCTCGTGACTGCCTGCTTTTGGCGGCAAGGGGAGAGAGGCTCTC
Organism: Dehalococcoidales bacterium; assembly: GCA_034432095.1. Lineage (GTDB taxonomy): Bacteria > Chloroflexota > Dehalococcoidia > Dehalococcoidales > UBA2162 > DAOUCV01. The sequence goes on along the minus strand of DAOUCV010000084.1, from coordinate 24,490 downwards.
TTCCCTCTCCTCAACCATCTGGCGAACATTAAGCCGGCTAATCATTGTCTGGACCACACGATGCGAATTCCAAGAGCTAAGCGTTGACCTGCAAGCGCTCTTCTACTCTGGCAATTATTTCTCTGGTCTGGTCAATCATATCAGGACTTACCGAGACAGAGGTAATCCCCCACTCCACCAGTTTCTCGGTAAGCTCGGGGTATACTGAGGGTGCCTGCCCGCAAATAGAGGAGGTAACCCCCATGCTCTTGGCCACTTTAATAGCTCTTTCTAAAGAGAGCATCACTGCCTCATCCCGCTCATCAAAGGTACCGGCCAATTTGGCGCTGTCCCGGTCAATGCCCAGCGTGAGCTGGGTTAGGTCATTAGAGCCAATAGATATGCCATCAATGCCAACAGCCAGGAACTTCTCAAGAAGGATGATATTGGATGGCACTTCAACCATCATCCATATTTTAAAATCTTCGGAGCGCTTCAGCCCTTCAGCCTCCATAATTTTCAATGTTTCTGCCAGCTCCTTGACGGTACGCACGAAAGGAATCATAACCCAGAGGTTCTTGTACTTCTCTCTCACTTTCTTTATAGCGGCTAGTTCCAGTTTGAAAGTCTCGATATCGGTGATGTATCGCGAAGCTCCTCTATAGCCAAGCATCGGGTTCTCTTCAACCTCTTCGTACTTTTCCCCGCCCTTTAAGGCTCGATACTCATTGGTCTTGAAATCGTTGGTTCGGTAGACTACCTGGCGGGGGTAAAATGCCTTGGCAAAAGCAGTTAGCCCTTCAGCAAGCTTATCGACAAACTCGTGGCCGCGATTCTGGCTTATCATATAGCTGGGATGCTCACCAATCTGAGCGACCATGAATTCAGCCCGTAGTAGACCTACTCCGTCAACATCACGAGCGGCTACCCTATCCGCCAGCTCCGGTTGTGCCAGGTTTACCAGGAGCTTAGTCCTGGTCTTTATCTTGACCCTGGCTCTAATCTCGGCTTTGGTGGCAATTTCTATTTTGCCATCATAGACCTTACCGCTGGAACCATCCACTGTAATTACCTGCCCGTCTTTGAGAGTAGCCATAGCCTTCCCAGTGCCAACAACGCAGGGGATGCCAAGCTCCCGACTGACAATAGCGGCGTGGGCGGTTCTACCCCCACGGTCGGTGACAATAGCCACCGCCCGTTTCATTGCTGGCACAAAGTCAGGGGTAGTCATTTCGGCAACCAGGATATCACCCTCCAATACCTTGTCTATTTGAGAGGCGTCAGTCACTAATTTGACTGGCCCGGAAGCAATGCCGGGGCTGGCTGGCGCCCCTGACAGAAGCGCGGGTGTGGTAATTTCAGCTCCAACCCCAGCCGCTCTCTTCCTGACGGTAGTTACCGGGCGGGTCTGGACAATAAAAATTTCGTTATTCTCCTTTGCCCACTCAATATCTTGAGGGAATCGGTAGTGCTCCTCTAAGCGCTTCCCTATCCTGGCTAGAGTAATTATGTCACCGTCACTTATTTTTTGCCTCGCCTGCTCTCCAGGAGTGAGCGGTACCGTAATATTGGCTTCTTCGCCCTTACCCGTATCACTCCTCACCAGTTTCCACTCCTGTTTGGCAATCTCCTTACTTATGATTTTTAGCTCCTCTTTATCGATGTTATAGTGGTCAGGAGTCACAGCCCCGGAAACAATTGTCTCACCAAGCCCGAATACGGCCTCAATGACAATCTTACTCTGGTCACCGGTTTCCGGTTCCAGGGTAAACATAACCCCGGAAGCTTCAGATTGCACCATTCTCTGCACCGGGACAGCGATGCCAACCTTGAAGTGGTCATAATTCTGTTGCACTCGATAGAAAATGGCTCTGGCTTCAAAGAGTGATGCCCAGCAGCCCTGGACTGCAGCCACCACCTCCTTCTCACCCTCCACATTGAGGAAGGTCCGCTGCTGACCGGCAAAGGAGGCTTCAGGCAGGTCTTCAGCAGTGGCTGAGGAACGCACCGCCACCAGCCCCCTTCCCATTTTTACATAAGCCTGCTCAATCTCCCTGGCTATTTCCGGGGGCATAGCCGCACCTGAAATTATCTGCCTCACCTGAGCCGCAACCTGCTGAAGCTGTTTGCTATTATTAACATCTACAGGTCCAATCAGGCGGCGAATTTTATCAATGAGTTCCATTTGTCGCAGGAAGTCAAAATAGGCACTAGCGGTTACGATAAAGCCAGGCGGAACGGGTATACCAATCCTGGTCATTTCCCCTAGGTTTGCCCCTTTACCGCCAACCAGAGATACATCATCTTTGGTGACTTCATCAAACCAAACAACCATCTTATGCCGTTTTTGCAAACTACGCCTCCTATCTGGTCCAGCATAAAAAAATTATAGCATAAACTGGTCTGGTCCAGCATAAAAAAATTATAGCATAAACTGGCTGGTCCAACCAAGGAAAAAAAATGGGCAATAAGTGGATTAACGAGAGCGGGGGTTGAAATGCAATCTCTAGTTGACAGTGGTCGTTAGGTGGGTTAGAATTAGAGGTGTTGGTAGACGAACGGAGGAGGTTTGGCTATGATAGAGGTGACTATTGACAGCATACGGGTTAGTCTGATGAATTATCAGCGGGTGGTGATTCTGAAAGAGAAGATGGCCGACCGTTATCTCCCTATCTGGATTGGTCCTGCTGAGGCAGAAGCTATACAGTTAAAACTGCAGGGGGTCAGCGTCGCCAGACCTTTGACTCATGATTTGTTACGCTCAGTCATTGATACTCTGGGGGCGAGCATCGATTCCGTCGTCGTCAGTGACCTTCAGAATGACACCTTTTTTGCCAAGATAATCCTTAATGTAGATGGGGGGCAAATGGAAGTTGACTCCCGCCCTAGCGATGCCCTGGCACTGGCGGTAAGGACAGAACCACCTATCCCCATCTACGTTGAGGAGTCAGTCCTGGACAGGGCCGGTATCCTGCTAGACAAAGAGATAGGTAGACCCACTTCTGAAGACATTGAAAAGATTGACAAGAAAGGGAAGAAGGTCAGCGAGGAAGAACTAAGGAAGTTACAGGCTTTCCGAGATTTCATAGATACCCTTGACCTGGATGACTTTGATAAGCGTAAATCTTAAACCAGAAGTTTGTCGCGTTTGTAAGTCAATAGAAAAACCCTACGGCTGAGTTCTGTAGGGTTTTTTATGACTGAAGAGAGCCCGGCGGTGTTACAGGTGGTTGGTTTCTGGGGGTACTTGACCTAAACAGGCAGATTTGATATGCTCGCTGTGGCATGAGCAGATGGGTAGCGGCACTGAGGTTCATGGGTATAGGGTGGTATATCGGGGGCTGCATTGTTCTGGGTGTGGTTGGCGGTCTGTGGCTTGATAACCAGTTTAAGACTAAGCCTATCCTAGTGATAGTTGGCTTAGTGGTGGGAATTATGGTGGCTCTTTACGGTACTTACCGGATGATTCTCGCTACTATCAGCAATAAACAAAATAAGGGGAAAAGCTAGTGACGAAAAAGGGTTGCCTGGGCTGTTCCTTTCCTCTCATCATTGGAATTGCCGTTGTCTTTCTTGCCCTCTTTGTCATTGGTTTTCTGGCTGGCCCCATTGGGCAGAAATTAATTCCCGGGGTGAACCTGCCCGGTTGGCTCAGTGTTCCTCGCCCTGACCCTCACCTTCCCGCCTCCGTAGTCTTTCACCTGCTTGGCTTGCCCGTCACCAACACTATTATTGGCGGCTGGGTTACCGTGGTCTTCCTAGTACTGATTAGTTTCATTGTCACCCGCCGAATGAAGGTCATCCCCGGCAGATTACAGACAGCCTTTGAGTTTCTGCTTGGCTGGATTTATGACTTCTGCCGGAGTGTCGCCGGTGAGGAGAATGGGCGCCGTTTCTTTCCTATAGTAGCCACCATCTTTCTGTTCGTTGCCTTTAATGCCTGGTTGAGTCTGATTCCCGGCTTCGGTTCCATAATCATTCATACTACTCACGGCGAAGTGCACTTGCTACGGGGGGCCAATACTGATGTTAATACGCCTCTGGCTCTGGCCATTGTGTCCTTTGTCTTTGTCGAATACAGTGGTCTACGAACGCTGGGTCTTCGTTATCTGGGAAAGTTTTTGAATATAGGGCAGTTTGTTAAAAGTATGGGTAAACTATTCACCGGTAAGTTTAAAGCCGGGATGAGCGGGCTGTTCATGGGAGGTGTCGACATCTTTGCCGGCATATTAGAAGCGCTGAGTGAACTGATACGCATCGTCAGTTTCACCTTCCGTCTCTTTGGCAATATGACCGCGGGTGAGATACTGCTCTTAATTGCCGCTTTTCTTATCCCGTGGATATTTGCCATTCCGTTTTACGGGCTTGAGTTACTTGTCGGCTTTCTTCAAGCTCTTATTTTTAGCGGGTTGACTCTGGTATTTCTTACCTTGGCTGTCACTTCCCACGAAACCAGCGAATCTTAGCTTAATAGTGCCTCTAGGCACTATTCAAATAAATTGAAAATTTGCAAAAGGGGGTACAAAGAAGGATTATGGAAGCACAAGCCGTGAAGATGCTGGCGGTAGGACTGGCTGTTGGCCTTGGGATGCTGGGACCGGGACTGGGGATTGGACTCATTGGCTATTCAGCCCTGCAATCAATAGGGCGCAACCCTGAAGCAAGAGGCCCGATAATGACTAATATGATACTGTCCATTGCCATGGCTGAGGCTATCGGGATTTATGTCCTAATCGTGGCCATCCTTTTGGCTATGGTGGTATAAGGGATATTAAAGAGGAGCGATAGGTATGCAAGAAGATGGGCTGCCAATTTTCATAACAATTATTGCCGCCGCGGCGATTATTGGTGTGTTTATAATCGCGGCATGGATTATTGGAGCTATTCTGACACTGGGCTGAAATAGCTCGTATTCTTTGAATTCCTGGAAGGGGGAGCCGTTTTGGAAGGATTAGGGATTAATCTGCCAACATTGATAGCGCAAATAGTAAACTTTGCTATTCTCTTTGGACTGCTGTATCTGGTTGCCTATAAGCCTATTATGAGGATGCTCGATGAGCGCTCGCGGAGAATTAAGGAGAGCATGGAGCAGACAGAAGCTATTAAGGAACAGGCAGCGCGAGCTGAAGAAGAGGCTAAAAAGCGAATTGAGACTGCTGCCAAGGAGGGACAGCAAATAATAGCCAGGGCAGTGCGAACCGCTGAGGAGATTAGACAGAAAGCCCAGCAAGAGGCTAAGCCGGAAGCTGAAGCCATTATCGCTAAGGCGCGCCTCGAGATTCAGCGAGAGCGAGACGAGGCTATTGCCGAAATGCGCCGGGAGCTTGCTGACCTGACCATAATGGCGGCCGAGAAGGTCATTGAGCGGGAACTGGATAGAGAAGCCCACCGCCAGCTTATTGAGAAGGTGCTGGACGAAAGCAAAGCCCTGAAAAAGAGTTAGCCTCTGGCACTTGGGGGAGGTCATAATGGCTGATAGTGCCTATGCGATACGTCAGGCGCAGGAAGTCTTTCAGACTGCCCTACGGAAAAAGGAGTTAAACCGATGGCAGTCTGACCTGAGAAGGATTGCCAGCCTAATTAAGGATGCTACACTTCTTGCCTTGCTGGAAAACCCTGAGGTTCGTTTTGATGATAAAGCCAAGGTGCTGTCCGAACGACTGGGTGAGATAAATCCTGAAGCGCTAAAGTTAGTGGCCCAGTTAGTGGCTAAGAACCGCCTAACCCTGATAGCCGATATTGCTGACGAGTACCAGCGCCTGTTAGATAATTACCGTGGCATCGAAGGGGCTGAGGTGGCTGAGGTCACCACCGCGATACCCCTGGATGATGAGGATAAACTAAGACTAGCCCAGCGCATCACTTCCCTCGTCGGTAAGCCGGTGGTACTTAAGCCTAAAGTAGACCCGAGCTTGATTGGCGGAATCATCATTAAAGTTGGTGATAAGCTCATTGATGGCAGCGTCCGTAGCAAACTTGCGGCTTTAAGAAAGACGCTGGGTGGAGCTAAATAGTATCTAGAGAGCAAAGAGGTAGATTAGATGACCACAAAAGGGCAAGACATCGCTTCTATCCTGAAACAGCAGATTGAGCAGTTTGGCATGGCATTGACCATGGTTGATGTTGGCACGGTGATTGAGGTGGGGGATGGTATCGCCAGAATGCAGGGACTGGCGTCCGCCAAGTACAGTGAACTCCTTCAGTTTCCTCACGATATTATAGGCATCGCTATGAACCTGGAGCAAAATAGTGTATCTGCCGTCATCCTTGGTGACTACAGCAACCTTAAAGAAGGGGACGAAGTGCGCTGTACCGGGCGGATTGCTGAAGTGCCGGTGGGTGAGGCTCTTATTGGACGGGTAGTTGACCCCCTGGGTCGTCCTCTGGACGGCAAAGGCGTTGTTAAGACCGATAAGACGAGACCTATAGAAAGGGTTGCTCCCAATGTCGCCCTGCGTAAGTCTGTAGATACCCCGGTGCAGACCGGTATTAAGGCAATAGATAGTCTGATTCCTATCGGGCGGGGACAACGAGAGCTGATTATTGGTGACCGCTCGACAGGTAAGACGGCGCTCACTCTGGATACCATCATCAACCAGAAGGGCGGAGATTTAATCTGCATCTATGTGGCGATTGGTCAGAAAGCGTCGAAGGTAGCCCGGGTAGTAGCTACCCTGGAAGAACACGGAGCTATGGAGCACACCGTGGTGGTAGCCGCCAATGCCTCAGAGTCAGTTGCCCTGCAATATCTTGCCCCCTATGCTGGTTGTGCCATCGGGGAAGAGTTCATGGAACAGGGCAGGGACGCCCTGGTTGTCTATGACGACCTCTCCAAGCATGCCTGGGCTTACCGTCAGCTTTCCCTTCTACTGCGCCGTCCCCCGGGAAGGGAAGCATATCCCGGCGATGTCTTCTATTTGCACAGTCGTTTGCTGGAGAGAGCCGCCAAGTATGCCCCTGAATATGGTGGTGGTTCTCTTACTGCCCTGCCGATTATTGAAACTCAGGCGGGTGATATATCGGCTTATATCCCGACTAATATTATCTCTATCACCGATGGTCAGATTTACCTAGAAGCTGACCTGTTCAATGCGGGTCAAAGACCAGCATTAAACGTTGGCTTATCGGTGTCCCGGGTAGGAAGTAATGCCCAGATCAGGGCAATGAGAAAGGTAGCCGGCAGACTCAGGCTGGACCTGGCTCAATATCGGGAATTAGCCGCCTTCGCTCAATTCGGTACTTCCGAGCTAGACCAGGCAACCAGAAACCAGCTTGAGCGCGGGCGAAGGCTTACCGAAATCCTGAAGCAGGGACAGTATGCTCCGATGCCGGTAGAAAAGCAGGTTATGATTCTCTATGCGGCGATTAACGGCTACCTTGATGACATTGCTGTAGATAAAGTGGCTACCTTTGAGGCTGACTTCCTCCGATTTATGGAGGCAAGCCACCCGGAGATAGGCGGGGCTATTGCCCAAGAAAAAGACATCAGTGCTGAGACGGAAGAAGCGCTAAAGAAAGCCATTCTGGAGTTTAAGCAGGGGAGAACTTAGGGGGTAGGTTTAGAGGGCGAAACTCATTCAAAAATGGAGATAAGGAGAGTAAAAGAGAGGCTTCGCTTCTCTATCCTATAGGGCGTCAAAGAGGGACTTCGTCCCTCTTACAAACTCTTCCTTCTCTCCTTTTAAGGAGAGGGGGAATGAGGGGGTGAGGTTATCTGGCTAATATTCGGTTAATTAGGCGGCGAATACGGGGTGTCCAGAGCATCGCCAAAATTACCCGGGCGATGGAGATGATTGCCACCTCCAAGATGAGGCGGACACAGGAACGCGGCTTAGCCGGGCGACCCTACGCCGAGAAGATTCGGCAGGTGATAGCCGACCTAGCGGCTCTACGTCCCGCTGAGGGGGTGTTGCACCCCTTACTACAACGCCGAACGGTAAAAAGAATAGCCATAGTGCATATTACTCCCGACCGCGGTCTGTGTGGCGGGCTTATTGCCAATATCAACCGCCGGACAGGCAGCTTCATCCTGGAGCAGAAGGTACCCGTTACTCTGGTTAGTGTGGGTCGTAAGGGGCTGGATTTTATGAGACGGTACGGTCGTGATATCCGGGCTGAGTTCACCGGGCTTGGCGACCGACCCAGCTATCTTGATACCCTGCCCATATCCCGCATTATCATTGACGATTACACTAACGCCGTCATAGATGCCGCCTATTTAGCCTATACCCAGTTTGTCTCTACCATGGTGCAGAGACCGGTGATTCAGCCAATATTGCCGGTTGAACCGGCGGCGATTCCCGGAGCACAGAATGTTGACTATATTTATGAGCCGGGCTCACAGGAGGTGCTAGCCGGACTCCTGCCCAGATTTGTTGAAATGCAGATTTACCATGCTATTCTGGAGGCTATTGCCAGTGAACAATCAGCCAGAATGGTGGCGATGCGCAACGCCACGGAGAACGCCGGCGAGCTGATTACCGAACTGACCCTGATGTATAATAAAGCCCGGCAGGAGTCAATTACTAAGGAGCTTCTTGACATTACCGGCGGGGTCGAGGCTATGACTAAATAGGAGAGTTTATTAACCTAATACTGGTAAGGAGATAATGATGGCAAAAGGCAAAGTGGTTCAGGTAATCGGGACAGTAGTTGACATAGAATTTCCACCTGATGAACTGCCCAAGCTTTTTAATGCCATTGAGATACCCGGAGATGGCACTAAGATGGTGCTTGAAGTCCAGGAGCATATCGGCAACAACTGGGTACGGTGTCTGGCACTATCACCGACGGAGGGGCTTCAGCGGGGCGCTGAAGCTATAGACACCGGCGCACCACTTAGTGTGCCGGTAGGTAGGGCCACCCTGGGCAGGCTATTCAATGTTCTGGGCGAGCCCTTGGATAACCTCGGTGAGGTCAAAGCTGAGGAGCGGTGGCCAATCCACCGCCCACCACCCAAACTCGAGGAACAGCAAACGACTACCGAGGTGCTGGAGACCGGTCTTAAGGTTATTGACCTGATCACCCCCTTTACTAAAGGCGGTAAGATAGGTGCCTATGGCGGTGCCGGAGTAGGAAAGACCGTGATTATTATGGAGCTCATCCGCAATATTGCCACCGAGCACGGTGGTTTCTCAGTCTTTGCCGGGATAGGGGAAAGGTCCCGAGAGGGTAATGACCTGTGGTATGAAATGAAAGAGTCGGGGGTAATTGACAAGACAGTCCTTGTCTTTGGTCAGATGAACGAACCACCGGCGGTTCGCCTGCGCGTGGGGCTGACCGGACTGACGATGGCGGAATACTTCCGTGATGTTGAGCATCAGGACGTCTTGCTATTTATTGACAATATCTACCGCTATACCTTAGCCGGTATGGAGGTATCAGCCCTGCTGGGGCGTATGCCATCGGCGGTGGGTTATCAGCCTACCCTGGCTACCGAGGTTGGCGAACTGGAGGAAAGAATTACCTCCACCAGTAAGGGCTCAATAACCTCCTTTCAGGCAGTCTATGTGCCGGCTGACGATTATACCGACCCGGGAGTAGTCACTACCTTTGGCCACCTTGATGCGGTTATTGCCCTGGAGAGGTCTATCGCTGAGCAGGGCTTATACCCGGCGGTCGACCCGCTGACCTCAACCTCCAGAATACTTGACCCTAATATTGTGGGTGAGGAGCATTTCCGGGTAGCTCGCGGAGTCCAGCAGGTGCTACAACGCTACAAAGACCTTCAGGATGTAATCGCCATCCTGGGTATTGAAGAGCTTAGTGATGAAGACAAGCTCACCGTAGCCCGCGCCCGTAAAATACAGAGATTCCTGTCTCAACCGATGTTTGTCACTGAAGTCTTTACCGGTAGACAGGGACGGTATGTGCCAATAGAGGAGACGGTACGCGGCTTTAAGGAGATTCTGGAAGGCAAGCATGACGACTTGCCGGAGCAAGCTTTTTATATGGTAGGGACAATAGAGGAAGCGGTCGAGCAGGCGAAGAAGCTGAGGGTGTAGAGTAATGCCTGGAATCAAACTTGATATTGTTACTGCTGAGCGGGTGGTTTATTCCGATGAAGTGGATGTAATTGTTGCCCCGGGTGTTGAAGGTCAACTGGGGATTCTGCCTCACCACGCACCCTTGATGACCACACTACAGGCAGGCGAGCTACTGGTGAGGAAGGGGGGAGAGGAGGTCTCTATGGCTATCTCCGGTGGCTTTCTTGAGGTGCGGCCAGACCGGGTTATCGTTCTGGCTGATACCGCCGAGAGGGATGACGAGATTGACCTGGCGAGAGCGGAAGCGGCCAAGCGGCGTGCCGAGGAAAGGCTCAGTCAGCGCGCCCCCAATGTTGACGTGGCGGGGGCGGAAGCGGCGCTACGCCGTGCCCTAGCTCGCCTCAAGGTAGCGGAGAAAAGAAGGAGAAGAACAGGGCAGGCACCCAGAACCATTTAATTGGGAACGGTAACTGACCAAAAGCGGCTTACTTAGCCACTTTCCTTTAAGCTGAGCAACCTCATTACCTAGCGTGGATTATTCTATAGCATACAGCTTACCGTCATGCGAGCCCACGTAGACCACCCCATTAGCCACGGCCGGGGATGAAGTAATCTTACCCCCGGTGGGGAAGTCCCAGAGCTTTGTGCCACTGGTAGCATCTACAGCATACAGCCTGCCATCTTCACTGCCCACAAAGACGGCCGAGCCTGACACCGCCGGGGTGGACCTTACTGTGCCCCCGGTTTTGAATTCCCAGCGCACTTTATGGTTCACTAGGTCTACAGCCAGTAGTTTACTATCGCAGCCTACGTACAGGGTATCGCCTGCGAGCACGGGGGAAGAAGTTTCTCCTGCGCCCAGCCTGAGCGACCATAAGAAGCCGGACTGAACTGGAGGTGGTGGTATCCACGGAAGCATTGCCCATAGTTGCGCCCAAACGGGTCTGAATTCATGCTCCTGAAGCCAGGTCCGTGCCATACCATCGACCGCATATAGGAAACCATTATCAAGGACGAAATAGACAGTCGTCCCGCTTACTACCGGAGAAGAGAAAACAGCATAGTGGGTCTTAAAGCGAAGGCGGCGCTGGCCATTCAGACAATTAAGCGCGTAGGAGAAGCCACTTCCACCCCCAGTATAGACAATGCCGTTGGCTACCGCGGGGGAAGATGACGCGGGACTTCTGGTATCGTAGCGCCAGAGTTCCACCCCCTCTTTAGCGTCTACAGCATAGAGATAATAGTCGTCAGAACCAAAGTAGACCACTCCATTAGCTACCGCCGCAGAAGACCTCACCGGATAGCGGGTCTTGAAATCCCAGAGCTTTTCGCCGCTGCGGGCATCAAGGGCGTATAACTGGCCGTCATTTGAACCAAAATAGACTATTCCACTGGCTATCGTCGGTGAGGATTCAACCCAACTGCCGGTCTTGTATTCCCACCGTTTCGCCCCACTCTCAGCATCCAGAGCATAGAGCTTATAGTCTTGAGAGCCAAAGTAGACCACTCCATTAGCTACCGCCGGCGACGAGTGAATAGGAGCGCCCGTAGAGAAGACCCATTTCAATACGCCTTGAGGTAAAGGACCGCCCGGTTCAGCACTGCCCGAGTGAGCCAAATCATGCCGAAACATTGTCCATTCGCCGGGGGGAGAATTGGAGTTTATTTCCTCGGGCGGCTTAAATATAGTGTCCGTGAAATTGTATAGAATGAGGTAGACAATAGCCAGAACGGCCAGCAACGGGAGGCCAACTGCCGACGCCAGCTTGATTCTCTTTTTGCGCTTCAGGTAGGCTTCCCGGCGTCTGGTTAATTCCCTGAGCTCCTCAGTGGTTACGGCAATATCTTGAGGGATTACTGCTCCCCAACAGTGTTGACAGAAGCGGGTCCCGGCTGGATTGCTTTTATGACACACGGGACATATAACCCACCGCTCAGTTTCAGAAGCAGAACCCATTAATAACCTCCAATTGTCCGGCGAAGTACCGGCTTCCCCCGCTGATTGCCCTAGACTTGAACCTTCCGGTCCTCTCAACAATAGGCTAGCTCAGACCTATTTCGTCAGACTGGCCCTTTGTGGCTATTCTATATGCTTTTGGTTACCTTGGGGTATGCTTAGGTAATCTCCAGAGTGGCTCTGGTGCCCGCCTTAGCGGCTTTTACCCTGACCAGGGTACGCATGGCCTCGGCTATTCGGCCTTGCTTACCAATAACCCTACCTTTATCGTCGTCGGCAACCTTCAGTTTAAGTGTTATGCCCTGTTCCGTTTGTTCCTCAGTCACCACAACGTCATCAGGTGAGTTCACAATTGATCTGGCAATGTACTCTACTAGCTCTTTCATGTTTTCTCCTTGATTGTTTTGAACTTTTCTATGATGCCTGCCTTTGACAAAAGTCTGTTAGCTGTTGCTGTTGGCTGGGCTCCCCGTCTGAGCCACTTTAAAGCCTCCTCTTCATCTATAACTACCGTCTCCGGCTCAGTCAAGGGATTATAATGCCCGATAACGCTGATGAATGCCCCATCACGAGGAGCGCGGGAATCGGCTACTACTAGCCGGTAACTTGGCCTGTTTTTGGCTCCGCCTCGCCTTAACCTGATTTTCACCATTTTCTTTTAGGATATTATGCGCCATTAAATAGTCGTCTGTCAATAGCATTTACGGGTTGTCAAAAGACTTGTTAGTAGCTATAATCGGATTATGAAGGTAAAGAGTTTACACACCTGGCAGCTCAGCCCTTCTCAGGCGGTCGCGCTACAGTATCGTCTGGCGGCACAGGTCTCCAGAAATAGCGAGCTTATCGCTCCTCACTTTATCGCTGGCGTGGATATCTCAGCCGGCAAAACACAGGAAATGGCTACCGGGACGGTAGTTGTCTTAAGCTACCCTGAACTTAAGGTGATGGAAACGCAAGTAGTCAAAGGCAGGCTTGATTTTCCTTACATTCCGGGTCTTTTGTCCTTCAGGGAGTCACCGCTTACGCTGGCTGCCTGTGAGAGACTCAGCGTCACTCCTGACCTGGTTCTGGTTGATGGACAAGGGATTGCCCACCCCCGACGGTTTGGTCTCGCTTCTCACCTGGGGCTTTTTTTAGATACTCCAACAATTGGCTGTGCTAAATCCCTGCTCTGCGGCAGCCATGAAGAACCCGGAGTTGAGCCGGGTAGCTATGCCGAGATAAGAGATAAGGGTGAGACGATAGGAGCGGCTCTGCGAACCAAACCTGGAACGAAGCCCGTTTATGTTTCTATAGGTCATAAAATTGACCTTCAAACTGCTATTTACTGGGTGATGAAGTGCTGTCGTGGTTACCGTTTGCCCGAGCCTACTCGCCTGGCTCATATCGTAGCCGAAGGAAACGTAAGACCAGAAAAGGGAAGCGTGGCATCCGAGGCTAGCCATCAAGGTAAACTATTTTAGCTAGTTGTTTCTATGCTGTGGAGATAAGGAGGCAATTAGTGCAGGAACTGGGGGATAAATTAAGAGACTTGCGGAGCAGAATCTCCATGGCGCTGGTGCATCTTTGATATTGCGGCTAGAGAAGAGGCAATTGCTGAGTTGGAGAAACAATCGGCTCAGCCGGACTTCTGGTCGGAGCAGGCTAAAGCTCAGAGCGTTATGCGCCAGTTAGCCGAGCATAAAAAGGTGGTTGAAGAATGGCGAGGTCTGGAGAAGAAGGTGGCTGATATTACGGAAAGTCTGCCCCTAGCGAAAGAGGACGTCTCATTTAGAGAAGAAATTAACTCCGAAATAGAAGCGGTAGCCTCCCGCCTCGATGCTCTCGAGTTAGAGATGGCTTTCAGCGGTGAGTATGACGCCAGGAATGCCATCCTGAGTATTCACGCCGGAGCTGGAGGTACCGAATCCCAGGACTGGGTGGAGATGCTCATGAGAATGTACCTCCGCTGGGCTGAGCGCCGCGGCTATAAGGCTGAGGTACTGGATATCTCGCCCGGGGACGAAGCGGGGATAAAGAGTGTCACTATCGGGGTCAGTGGTGACCATGCCTTCGGCTACTTAAAATCAGAGCACGGTGTCCATCGGCTGGTTCGCCTTTCTCCCTTTGACGCCGACCACGCCAGGCATACCTCCTTTGTTCTGGTAGAGGTTTTACCTGAAGCTGAAGCCGATATTGATGTGAAGATAGACCCGGACGACCTGAGGGTGGATGTATTCAGGTCAAGTGGTCCAGGCGGACAGCATATGCAGAAGACAAGCAGTGCCGTCCGAATAACTCACCTGCCGACCAAACTGGTGGCTACCTGTCAGAGTGAGCGTTCCCAGCACCAGAACAAAGAGACCGCCCTCAAGATCCTTCGGTCTCGCCTGCTCAATTTAGAATTGGCTAAGAGAGCTGAAGAACGAGCTAAACTTAAGGGAGAGCGCATTGCGGTGGGCTGGGGCAACCAGATTAGAAGTTATGTCCTCCATCCCTATAAAATGGTAAAAGACCACAGAACAAATTATCAGACCAGTGATACTGACGCAGTACTGGATGGAGATTTAGATGGTTTTATTACCGCTTACCTCAGGTCTATGGTAGGTAAAGAAAGGTGATTAAGAAAGCCAGTATCTTCGCCTTAACTGTTGCCCTGTTCCTGGTTGTATTTGCCCCGGCTTTGGTTCAAGCCCAGGGCGGGCTGAGAGTCCTGCGCAGCTCGGTTCTGGTAGAGTTCCCCTATAATCTTGACTTCAGTATGTCAGCCGAGAGCGATGTAGATATTACTGACATTCGCTTCTGCTACTCTGTTGACCGAGAAAGCTTTGCCCAGGTAACCAGTGAGGTCTATATTGAGTTTGCGCCCGATAGTACTGTTAGCGTTCGCGGGGCTTTAGATATGAGGAAAATGGGCGGGTTACCCCCTGGCTCCAGTCTGGAATACTGGTGGGTGGTAGAAAATGCTGACGGTGAGAAAATACAGACCGCTCCAGAGACAGTCCACTTTGATGATAACCGCTATCCCTGGCGGAGCTTAACCGAAGGGAAGATAACCATATACTGGTACGAGGGGAAACAGTCCTTTGCTGAGGAGCTAATGTCAGCCGCCCAGCAGGCGCTGGCTCGGCTGACTGAAGAGACGGGCGCCTACTTAAAGAAGCCGGTCAAAATGTATATCTATGCCAATAGCGAGGATTTGCAGGGTGCGATGATTTTCCCCACAGAGTGGACGGGCGGAGTAGCCTTTGCTGGATACGGTATTATCGCTATTGGTATAAGCCCGAATAACCTCTCATGGGGTGAGAGGTCAATTGCCCATGAGCTGACCCACCTCGTCGTTCACCAGATGACCTTTAATCCCTATACCGACCTGCCTACCTGGCTTGATGAAGGTCTGGCAATGTATACCGAAGGGGTTCTTGGCGTCGGATTTGCCGATCATCTCAAGAAGGCGGTGGAGGAAAACCGTCTAATCTCGGTGCGTAGCTTATCAAGCCCCTTCTCGGCTTACTCCAGCCAAGCCATTCTTTCCTATGCTGAGAGTTACAGTCTGGTTGAGTTCCTCATCACCAGTTATGGGCAGGGCAAGATGCTTGAGCTGTTGACTGCCTTTAGCGAGGGTAGTAGCTATGATGGAGCCCTGGAAAGGGTCTATGGCTTTGATATGGATGGCCTGGACACTCTATGGCGGGACTACATCGCCAAGCAGTATCAAAAAGGCGCACACCGGAGCGGAGCTAGTGAAGAAGTCGTTTACCATTCACGATTTACCTCTTTCTGAGCGACCCAGAGAGAGGCTACAAAAGTTCGGAGCCGAAGCCCTATCAGCGCAGGAGATTTTAGCTTTGATTCTGGGGCGTGGCATCGCCGGTGAGTCGGTAATGGTGACAGCACAGAGGCTACTAAGCCAGTTTGGTAGCATTAAAGGAATGGCAAACGCCTCGGTAGAAGAGCTATCCCAGGTAAAAGGGATTGGTCTAGCCAAGGCGTCCCAGATTAAGGCGGCTTTTGAGCTGGCTAACCGCCTTGAGGGTTATGCCGAGCTCAGTAAAAGACCGGGGGTTAAGACCCCTGATGAAGTGGTAAGCTTGGTAAGAGGAAAACTGAGAGGGAAAAGGAAGGAGCATTTTCTGGCGCTTTTACTGGATACCAGGGGTCAGCTTATAAAAATCTCGGAGATTTCCATCGGTAGCCTGGACAGCAGTATCGTTCACCCCAGGGAAGTATTCAAAGAGGCAATATCGGCCAGTGCTGCCTCAGTTATTTTTGTGCACAATCATCCCTCAGGTGTTCCCGAGCCTTCAGAAGACGATATAAAATTAACCAAAAGATTAGCCCAGACGGGCGAAGTTGTTGGCGTAGAGGTCCTAGACCATATCGTCATCGGCGATAATAATTATGTCAGCCTGAAAAGGGAAGGGCTGTTTTAAATGGCCAAAATGATTAGATGCCCCAACTGCGGTCAAAA
Organism: Dehalococcoidales bacterium; assembly: GCA_034432095.1. Lineage (GTDB taxonomy): Bacteria > Chloroflexota > Dehalococcoidia > Dehalococcoidales > UBA2162 > DAOUCV01. The sequence continues at coordinate 8,118 of DAOUCV010000084.1, read as the reverse complement.
AACCAGCGGCGACAACTGCCAGTGGTGCAACTACCCGATAGTCAGGCGCCGCCCGGTAATACTAAGACTCCGAAAAGCCCAGAAAGCCAGAAAGGCCAAAGAGGCGGAAAAACAGGCTAAGAAAGAAGCCCTGATCGCCGCCAGAAAAAAGGCTAAACTGGAGGCGGAAGAGGCCAGAAAGGCCAAAGAGGCAGAAAAACAGGCTAAGAAAGAAGCCCTGATCGCCGCCAGAAAAAAGGCTAAACTGGAGGCGGAAGAGGCCAGAAAGGCCAAAGAGGCAGAAAAACAGGCCAAGAAAGAAGCCCTGATCGCCGCCAGAAAAAAGGCTAAACTGGAGGCCCAAGAAGCAAAGACAATCCAGGAAGCAGCAGAGCAAGCCAGGAAATATGCCGAAATGATAGCCCGCGAGAAGGCTAAAGTAGAGGCTAAAAAGACTACCGAGGAAATCAGCTTTGAGCGTTATCGGAAAGTTATCGAGCCACTACTATCATTGCCGATAGACCGCGAGCAAATAAAACAGCTTGAGGAATACCTGAAAGAGATAGAAAGCATATGTGAGGAGTTAAATGCTGATAAAATTGGAACCGATGAAGCAATAAAAAGGCTTCGAGATATTTCCCGAAGGATGTCCTGATAAAATAGCCTGATGTGATGGAACGAATACGAATAATCTGAGGCTTACGGCGGAAGAAATTGAAGACGGACTTTGCTAAATTAGACAGGGCTTTTAACCCTCGGTGCCTAGCTGTGGTGGGGGATAAGCGGGAAAGTAATTTTATGTGGCTTCGTTCTCACCGCAACTTCAAGGGAAAGCTCTATTCTGTCCAGATCGCTCCTGAAGAAATCGAGGGTATTAAGGCGCTGGGAATAGAAAACTACACCAGCCTGTTGGATATACCGGAGCCTGTAGACCTGGCAATTGTTGCGGTGCCAAGAGCAGTGGCTCCCAGGATTTTAGAGGACTGCATTCGTAAGGAGGTAGCGGCCGCCCATTTCTTTACCGCCGGCTTTTCCGAGACTGATACCGAGGAAGGGATAAGGCTGGAGCGCTTGCTCACCGAGATGGCAGAACGGGCAAACTTCCACCTCATTGGGCCCAACTGTATGGGAATCTTTAATCCGGCTATCGGGGTGGGAATGACAGAGCGGGAGCAACTTACCAGCTTCACCGGCTCAGTGGGACTTATTTCGCAAAGTGGCACCCATGCTGTCGTCTTCATTCGGGAGGCACATCTTCAGGGTATTAATATCAACAAAGCAGTGAGCTTCGGCAACGGAATAGTGCTTGATTCCCCCGACTACCTTGAGTACTTTGGTCAGGACCCGGAGATTAAGGTCATTGGCATGTACCTGGAGGGAGTGAAGGACGGGAGACGGTTCCTCAAAGTGCTGAAGGAGGTATCTGCCCGGAAACCGGTGGTGATATGGAAGGGGGGGAGGACAGAAGCGGGAGAACGGGCGATTGCTTCGCATACCGGCTCGCTAGCAGTATCCCGGGAAATATGGGATGCGGCGGTGAAACAGTGTGGGGCAGTAAAAGTAGCCAGCATGGAGGAACTCATTGACACCCTGAAAGCTCTCCTGTATCTTCCGCCAGTTCGTGGTGACAGGGTGGGTATAGCCGGAGGCTCAGGAGGGCAATCAGTAGCTATCGCTGATGTTTTTGCTGAAGCCGGGCTCAGGGTACCCCTGCTTACCCAGGAATCCTATGACGAGTTAGCCCAATTCTATACTCTGATAGGTGGGGGTTGTCGCAACCCTATAGACACTGCCAACCAGAATCGTCGGGAGATAAAACGCATTATGGAAATTCTGGTGAAAGATGCCAATATAGATAACCTGGTGCTACTGACTGGCGCCCGCTTCGGACCCGGCGGTTCAGCCGGCCCTCTAATCAACTTACTGATTGATATCAGGCAGAAAACCTCGAAGCCAGTGATAGCGATCCTCACCTGGTCCTTCTCGCCCGAGGAAGTGCAGCAGGCGAGAGACGTCATTGAAAAGCTTCAGGATGGCGGCATCCCCACCTTCACTGGTCTTGAGCGTGGCGCTTTCGCCCTGCGAAAGGCTCTGGATTACTATAACCTGAAGAACGGTGGAGCTCAATGATGAAAAAAAACCTGCATGTAGTTCTTTTAGTCCTGCTGTGCAGCCTGTTGTTATTAATCCTGCCCAGTGGCTGCAAACCGTTTCAAACCGAAGAAGCGCCAAGCCCAGTTACCGAAGGAGAGGTCCTTAACCTCTACGGTATTGACCCACATACGCTTGACCCGGCCATTTCCGGTGATGCGACCTCCCACCAGTACATACTGCAGTTGTTTAGCGGACTGGTGCGCCTCGATGATAATCTTAAGCCAGCCCCGGATATAGCCAGGGATTGGCAAGTTAGCAAGGATGGCCGAACCTACACCTTCTATCTACGGCACGATGTTAGATTTCATGATGGCAGAAGAGTTAAGGCTGAGGACTTTAAGTATTCCTGGCAGCGAGCCTGCGACCCGGCTACCGGTTCGCTGACCGCCGCTGCTTATCTTGGCGATATTGTTGGGGTGAGGGAAGTACTGGCCGGTGAAAGCAAAGAAATCAGCGGTGTCAGGGTACTTGGTGATTACACCCTTGAAGTAACCATCGATGCTCCCAAAGCTTATTTCTTGTCCAAACTCACCTATCCCACTGCCTTTGTGGTGGATAGAAACAATGTAGCCTCGGGAAGTGACTGGTGGTGCCATCCCAACGGAACCGGTCCGTTCAAGCTCAAGGAGTGGCGTGAAAGTCAACAGCTTGTGCTGGAGAGGAACGAGCTTTATTACGGAGAGCTAGCCAAGCTCGGTTCCGTTGTCTTCCACCTCTGGAGCGGCGTGCCGATGGACATGTATGAGACGGGAGAGATCGACGTCACGGCGGTTTCTGTTTCCTACATTGATAGAGTTACCGATAAAACAGGACCCTTTTATGATGAACTGGTCGCCATCCCCGAGTTGAGTTTCTACTATATTGGTTTTAATACCACCAGGCCACCGTTTGATGACGCCAATATCCGGCGTGCCTTCTCTCAGGCGATAGACAAGGACAAAATAGTTTCTTTGATATTCAGGGATATGGTACAGCGGGCAGACGGCATCCTACCACTCGGTATGCCTGGCTTCAATGAAGAGCTATCAGGGCTGGCTTACGATGTATCTAAAGCAAAGGAGTTAATCAGAGAGTCCCGATACGGAAGCGTAGCCAATTTGCCACCGATCACCATTACCACCGCCGGCTATGGAGGCGTAATATCTCAAGAGCTGGAGGCTATCATTTACCAGTGGCGGAAGAACTTGGGGGTGGAGGTAAAGGTAAGGCAACTTGAGCCTGAGAGGTTCATTTATCACCTCAAAGAAGAAAAGGACGAGATGTTTGATATGGGCTGGATTGCTGACTACCCCCACCCACAGGACTTTTTGGATATTCTTTTCCACAGCGGGACAGAAAATAATTACGGCGAATATAGCAACCCCGAGGTGGATGACTTGCTTGAAAGGGCCAACATGGAGCTAAACGAGGAACGGAGCCTTTTGTTATATCAGCAGGCTGAGCAGAAGCTGGTTGATGATGCTGCCTGCCTGCCTTTATGGTTCGGGCGGAACTATATTCTGGTCAAGCCCTATGTCAAGGGGTATAACCTGAACCCGCTGGGCATCGTTATGCTGAATAAAGTCTCAATTGAGCCCCACTGATGGCGGAGGGGGTGGGATTCGAACCCACGTCCCGATACAATCGGGAAACGGTTTTCAAGACCGCCACCATCGTCCGCTCGGTCACCCCTCCCGACTCCAAATCCTACCGTAGAGCTGAACCTCAGGCTCTCTTACCCGTGAAAGGCGACGACCCAAACGCACCAGCCTGCACCTGACCCGAAACCTCATCGCCGGTTACCTTGCCCTTGAAGTCCAGTTGGATTTTGCCCATCGGGGTGGTCACCTCCGTAGAAAAGGCAAAATCATTTCCCGAAACCGTGCCACCGGTGAAGGATTGCTCACCCTCTTGCGTCGCGTAGCTACCACTCAGCTCCTTACCCTTAGTCTTAAGAGTAAGTTTGCCGGAGCGCTTGCCCATAGGTGTATCGACCTCAATATTGTAACTTCCGTCAACAGCCATTCCTCTCCTCCCTTTTAGAATATGTACTCCGACCGACTCACCAGATTCAGTAGATTATGGTAATTCGGAAGTTGATTTGTCAACCCTGGGCATAAGCTACGGACCTTGCCCTACAATAGTGCCATGCGAAGACAGGATGCCACCACAAGTATAAAGTTTATGCCTTGACAATAGCCTGAGCCGGGCACCACCATTCATAGGAAACACAGACCCCGCAATCAGTGCATTTCTTGGGGTCAATTCTGGTAGTATAAAGAATTAAGCCGTCACTTTCTGTAATTATTTCATCAGCGACTATGGCTCCTACCGGGCAGCCCTTAATGCAGATGCCACACTTAAGGCAAGCCTTGGTATCAATTTTGTAAGCCACTTTAGCCTCCTTTCACTGGTTTTAGAACTACCATGAAAAATCGGTTTAATCTAGCAATAAATCGTGATTTCACTAGCTGTCAGTAACCTTCGTCCCGCCACATCTTCGACCAATCCGTTCGTTCCCTTAGCTCTTTAGGCAATAGCTACCGAAACGACTTTTCGGTATGGCTGGGGCCTTGATTAACTTCAAATATCCAGGGTCTAACTGTCTTAATTAGAAATCTATAGCTTTCTCCACCTCCTTTCAATCGCACTTATGCTACGTTAAACTATTAATAGCTGTCAATTGATTAAGGTCATTTAATAACCTATCCCCCTGAGGCACCCAGAAAAATCAAAGATTTTTCTGGAAACCCGCCTAACTCCCTTCCCTTAACAAGAGAGGGGGGATAAACAATCGATAATACTCACAATAAATTTTCGTGTTATAATAAAAATTTAAGAAGGGGGTGGTATCACAAATCATGAAAAAGTGTAGAATAGGCGTTCTTACCGGTGGCGGCGACTGCGCCGGCCTAAATCCTTGCATCAAATGGATAGTCAAGACGGCCTTAGACAGCCGGCTAGAGAAGGAAAGAGGAGTTAAATATGAAGTTCTGGGCATCCGTGATGGATGGGCAGGGCTTACCTCACCCCTGCCCGAGAGCTTTGAAAAATCGCCGAATATTATGCCTTTGAATGAAGAACTAGTCAGAACATGGGATAGATTTGGCGGCACTTATCTGGGTTCATCCCGAACCAATCCGTATAACCCTAAAGATGACCGCTCTAAAGTGGTTTTAGATAATATAGAACGCCTTGGTTTAAGTGCCCTAATAGTTATCGGGGGAGATGATACTCTTGGTGTCGCCTCAAAATTGGCCCAAGAAGGAGTTAACGTTGTTGGCATTCCCAAAACAATTGACAAAGACATCCCTGGCACTGACTACACGCTGGGATTTGAAACGGCCTTAAACGTCATTACCGAGGAGGTTGACAGACTGAGAACTTACGCAGGCTCGCACAGGGTAGTATTCGTGGTAGAAACGATGGGAAGATATGCCGGCTGGCTGGCACTGGAAGGAGGGGAATCCGCTGGAGCTTTTATCATTTTGATTCCGGAGTTTGATTTCTCCATTGAGAAGGTGAACGAGCTGGTTTTAGATGGGCTGAAGGCAGGTAACCGGTATAATATTATTGTCGTAGCCGAGGGGGCAAAGCCAGCCGGAGGTAGAACTGTGACGCGGGCAAAAGAAAAGGACGCCTTCGGACACGAATACCTCGGTGGAATCGGTAACTACCTGGCACAGGAAATTGAACGAGGAACCAAACTGCCGACACGAAGCATGGCATTGGGTTATCTACAGCGTGGTGGCGCCCCCTGTGCCTACGACCGAAGAATGGGCCGCTATTTTGGCATCGCCGCCGTTGATTTACTGGTCAAGGAAGACTTTGGCAAAATGGTCAGCTACACCAACGGCAAGATTACGGCTGTCCCACTCAAAGATGTAGTAGGCAAGCTCAAACTAGTAGATGTCAAAGAGCAATACGATACCGAGAGGTACAACGGGCGGCGTTCTATTTTAAGGCTCTGACCCGAAGGAGAAGATAGATGGTTTCAAGTAGCACAATTGACGAGATGATAGAGAGAGCAGTCTTTGACTCTGACCCTCAGAGAAGAGAAAGCTACCGCCGGAGAATTCGTGACCTGGCGACCACACGGGGTATTTTCCTGGCGAGTATTCAGGGTCTCTATGAGGCGGCGGCACAGGGGCTTTATAGTAACAGAACCGTCCCGGCGATTAATATTCGCGGTCTGACATATCATGTAGCCAGAGCTATCTTCAGAACAGCCTTAAAACACCGAGTTGGTGCGCTTATTTTTGAGATTGCCCGCACTGAGATGGTCTACACCGACCAACCAGCCGCCGAGTATGTAACTAGCGTACTGGCGGCGGCAATCAGGGAAGGGTTTAGAGGCCTTGTTTTTGTCCAGGGAGACCATTTTCAGCTAAACCAGAGCAGATTTGCTTTAAACCCTCAGGAAGAGGTAAAAGCAATCGAGGATGCCACAAGAGACGCAATTAGCGCCGGATTTCTCAATATAGATATAGATTCCTCAACCCTCGTCGATCTAGAAAAGCCGAGCCTCGATGAACAGCAAAAAAACAACTATACAGTCGCCGCGGATATGACCAGGTTCATCCGTAGTCTGGAACCCAAGGGCGTAACCATCTCTGTGGGCGGTGAGGTGGGCGAGGTGGGCAAGGCAAACACCACCGTAGCAGAACTCAGGGCATTTATGAAAGGGTATCTAAAACGGCTGGGAACGGGTATCAAAGGAATTTCGAAAATCGCGGTACAAACGGGAACAACCCACGGTGGAGTGGTATTGCCGGACGGGTCAATTGCGGACGTAAAGCTGGATTTCAAAACTATTGAAGAACTGGGCAAGGTAGCCCGAGAGGAGTATGGTGTCGGCGGCATCGTCCAACACGGAGCCTCCACTCTCCCCGAGGAGATGTTTGAACTCTTCCCCAAAGCCGGAACCCTAGAGGTGCACCTTGCCACTGAGTTCCAGAACATCATTTACGATAGTCCCTATTTCCCCAGAGACCTGCTCAACAAAATGTATCGTTATATAACCGAGAAATACTCCAATGAGTGGAAACCAGGAGATACTCAAGAGCAGTTCCTGTATAAAACCAGAAAGAAAGCATTTGGCGGCTTCAAAAGAGAAACCTGGCATCTGCCAGAAGAAAACCTCGGAGAAATAATGAGCGCCCTGGAAAACAAATTTTCTTTGATGTTCCAGCGCCTGAATGTTACGGACACCGTAGAGCTGGTAAATAAGTATTGCCGTAAACCAGAATAGTGCCTATGAGAGCAGTTTATCCAACAGGGGCTGGTTAAAACCTACCACCACTTCATCGTCAACGGTAATAACTGGCACTCCCATCTGCTTGGACTTCTGTATCATCTCCCTGGCTTTTTCTTTGTCCTGAGCCACATTATATTCCAGAAAAGAAATCCCTTTTCGCGAAAGATACTCCTTCGCCTTATGACACCAGGGTCAGGTGGGAGTAGTATAGATTACCACTTTTTTATCTGCCATCCTTTTACCTCCGGAATGAATAAAGATGCTTTAATCTGTTCTTAGAGACCGAGCAGGCTGGCGGCGTTGCCACCCAGCATTGCCTCGATGTCCTCCCTGGGCAGGTCTAACTTCCTTATCTCGGCTATGTACCGCTTGACACCCAGGGGGTTATGGTCATAGTTGAACGGCCAGTCAGTGCCAAACATCAACCTCCTTGGGCTGATGTTAGTCAAAGCACATTTTACCGCCGCCATCCCTGCCTCCCGACCCGCCATATTGAAATAGAGCTTATTAAAGTACTCCCTCCAGGGCTTGCTTATCATCGGCTTACCCGGATAGAGGCTGGGACAGCCGGGCCCGACATAGCCCATGTAGGCATCCAGGCGCTCCAATACCGCTGACACACCGCCACCAAAATGGTTCATTATGAACACCAGGTCGGGAAAGTCCTCCAGAACACCACCGAGACAGACACGCAGGGTGGCTGAGCACATATCCAGTTCCCGTGCCATAACGTAATACAGGGCATAAGG
>DAOUCV010000083.1:0-5836 GCA_034432095.1 Dehalococcoidales bacterium | reverse complement strand
TCCTCCTTTTTTCAGAAGGATGTAATACCCCAGTCCAGTTTTGAAGCATTAACTGTCCAGTTTTCAAGCGTTAACTGTCCAACTTTCAAAAATTAGTAAGAATCTCAAACACACTTGTTGACAAACCAGGTCTCTTATGTTAGAGTTGGCACATAAGGTCGGGCATGCAAAATATGAGGAATTACACCACCTCCCAAAAGTACACTTGTTTCATATTTACGGTGCGTTGGAAACGCGCTCGGGAGGTTCTGGCATAAAGAAGGCTTAAAGAAACAGTCAGTTAAGGTAAGAAAATTAGATACAAGAAGTTGAGAGAACCCTCCTGAGCCGAGGGTTCTGTCGTTTAAGGAGGCAAAAGGACTGCCTCGAGTTCTATAATAGTATATAATTACTAGAGGATGAAATGAAGAAAGTCAGGGTGAGGCTTGGTATCAATAACTACGATATCCTCATCGGTTCGGGGCTGCTCTTGCAGACTGGCGCCAGATTAAAAGAAATTGGCTTCAGTGGTAAACTGGTAATTGTTACCGACCCCAGAGTGAAAAAGCTATACGGCGACACCTTGAAGCAAACTCTGGTTGACAGTGGCTTTGAGACACTCCTTCTTGAAGTACCCGAGGGCGAAAAGCAAAAATCACTTAAGACTGCCGGCAGACTCTACCACGAGCTGACCAACTTCTATGCGGAGAGGACGACACCTATTCTAGCGCTGGGTGGTGGAGTGATTGGCGACCTGACCGGATTTGTTGCCGCTACCTATATGCGGGGAGTCCCGCTCATACAAGTACCGACCACCCTGCTGGCTCAGGGCGATAGCAGCATCGGTGGCAAGGTGGCGGTAAACCACGAACAACTAAAGAATAAAATCGGTGCCTTCTATCAGCCAAGGTTAACCATCTCCGATACTGCTACCCTCAAAACCCTTTCCCCCAGAGAACTCAGTAATGGACTGGCTGAGATAATAAAACACGGAGCCATTGTGGACGAAGCGTTCTTCAGCTATCTTGAAGAAAACCTCGATAAAGTAAAAGCGCTTGATGCCACGGCACTCGAAACGGTTGTCTTCCACTCGGCTAAGATTAAAGCCCGGGTTGTGGAGAAAGATGAACTGGACACCGGGTTGAGAAACATCCTGAACTACGGACACACCATCGGACACGCCATCGAATCCGTCTCAAAACTCAAAATCTGGCACGGCGAGGCAGTGGCTATCGGGATGGTGGCTGAGGCAAGAATCTCCAACAAACTGGGTGTACTCAATGAAAATGAGATGAAAAGACTGGAGAAAGTTATCGCCCGAGCCGGTCTGCCGACGCAACTCCCCACTCTTCAGCGCGAAGGGCTAATCCAGGCGATAAAACACGACAAGAAAATTCTACAGGGCAAAATAAGGTTTGCCCTGCCCAGAAAAATAGGAGAGGCATTCATCACTGACGAAGTGAGCCCCTCTCTGGTGGAGGAGGTTTTACTATTCTGAAATGAATATTCCCAGAATCTGCGCCGTCATCGTAGATACCGACCTTAAACCCGTCAAAGAAGTTGAGCCAATGATAGACCTCTTCGAGGTGCGCATTGACATCATTGGCGATGGCTGGCAGGAGGTGGTCAAACAAATCAAGAAACCCTGGATTGCCACCAACCGGACTATTGATGAGGGAGGTAAATGGGAGGGAAATGAAGCGAGGCGGATAGAGAGACTCCTCCAAGCAATTGAACTGGGAGCCGCTATGGTCGATGTTGAATTCAGGACAAAGAACCTGACAAACATCGTGCCGCTGGTCAAGAAGAGAGGAGTAAAATGTATTCTCTCATTCCATGATGTAGTGAAAACGCCCCCCCTCGGAGAACTAAAAGCAATTGTCACCAAGCAAGCAAAAGCCGGGGCTGATATATGCAAGGTGGTAACGACTGCCAGAGAATTTGAAGACAATCTGGTGGTACTTCAGCTAATATCAGACTTTTCTGAGAATAGAATGGTTGCCTTTGCTATGGGGCAAATGGGACAAGTGAGTCGGGTTCTCAGCCCGCTGGTCGGTGCTGACTTTACCTATGCCTCAATACAGAAAGGAAAGGAATCAGCCCCCGGGCAAATAACGGTAAAAGAACTGAAAAAAATCTACGAGATGATGAGATGATGAAAAACAGCATATCAGGCAAAACAAGAGTCTGCGGGATAATCGGCGACCCGATAGAACATACGATGTCGCCGGCAATACATAACGCCGCCTTCACTAAGATGGGACTGGACTATGTATATGTAGCCTTCAGGGTAAAAGCAGAGGAGCTGGGAGAAGCTATTGAAGGCATGAGGGCCTTAAACATGAGGGGGCTAAGTGTGACCATCCCCCATAAGGTGGCTGCCTTGAAGTTTCTCGATAAGCTGGACCCCCTGGCGGAGAAGATTGGGGCGGTCAACACCATAGTTAATGATGATGGAGTTTTGACCGGCTACAATACGGATGCCACCGGATTTCTGCAGGCGATGCTGGAAAGAGAGGTTGAGCCGAAAGGGAGAAATATTGTCATTCTAGGGGCTGGGGGTGCCTCAAGAGCGGTCTCCTTTATTCTGGCAGATAGAGGTGCCAATCTGGTCATCCTTAACCGACGGCTGGAACTGGACTGGGCAGTGGAACTAGCCCACCGGATTTCACAGACTTTCAGCAAAAAGGTGGAAGCCCTAGAACTGAATAGAGAAAATTTGATAAAAGCCCTGGAAAAAGCCGATATTCTGGTTAATGCCACCAGCGTGGGGATGAGTCCCAGGAGCAACGAGACCCCCGTTCCCTTCGACCTGCTTAGAAATCAGCTGATTGTCTATGACATTGTCTATAATCCAGTCAAGACAAAATTACTGCGAGAGGCTGAGGCCGCTGGTGCTGAGACTATAAGCGGGGTGGATATGCTGGTATGGCAAGGAGCCCTGGCCTTTGAGAAGTGGACCGGTCTGAAGGCGCCGGTCGAATTGATGAAAGAAGAAGCCTTCAAACATTTGTAAATACAATGAAAACTAATATTGCTCTAATCGGTTATATGGGCACGGGGAAAACGGCGGTGGGTAACATTCTGGCGAAGAAGCTGGGAATGAAGTTCATCGAGCTGGACTGGCTGATTGAGCAAGAGGCGGGCAAGTCAATCCCCGAAATCTTCAGAGATGACGGCGAGATGGCCTTCCGTGAGCTTGAGATTGAAGCTACCAAGAAGATTGCTCAGGAGAAACACTGTGTTATTGCCTGTGGGGGAGGGATAGTCCTCAACAAAATAAACGTTGACCGGTTGAGAGAAAACTCCAGGGTAGTCTATCTGACGGCATCTCCAAGAGTCATCCTGAAACGGGTAGCCAAAGAAAAGGGGCAAAGACCCCTACTTGAAGTGGAGAACCAGTTAAAAACAATCAATGAGATGCTAAAATTCAGAAAGCCATTTTATGAGCGAGCCGCCGATATTACCATAAACACCTCAAAACTGGACATCAATGCTGTCGCTGAGCAGATAATAGAGAAACTAAAAGAAGATGAGAGCTTCGATTTCTAAAAGCAAGATAAAGGGGAAGGTGCTCGCTCCCTCCTCGAAAAGCTACACCATCCGGGGGCTAGTTTGTGCTGCCCTGGCCAAAGGCGAGAGCGAAATAATAAGTCCCCTAGCCTCCGATGATACCGCAGTCTGCCAGGAGGTATTAAGTAAGGTTGGCATCCGCACCCTTCAGGACAGGGACTCCTGGAAAGTCAGCGGGGGTGATTTCCATGAGCCGAAGGCAGACCTCTTCTGCCGGGAATCAGCGGCAACTCTGAGATTTATGACTGCCATCTGTTCACTTATCCCCGGTCAAAGCCGCTTGACCTCAGCCCCCTCCCTCTCCCGAAGACCGATAAAGCCACTCATCCAGGCACTCAGACAACTGGGGGTTGATTGCTACTACCAGGAGAAGGAGTCCTGTGTCATTGTTAATGGAGATAGATTAAAAGGTGGCATTACCGAACTGCCCGGGAACATAAGCTCCCAATTTGTCTCAGCCATACTGTTCATATCTCCCTTCGCCGAGGAGACTGTCCAAATCAGGCTAACGACACCCCTGGAATCGCACCCTTATGTCCTGATGACCATAGAATGCCTGAGACAGTTCGGGATAAGGGTAAAAACGTCTGAAGGCTTGAGAGAATTTGAAATATCCCAACAAACATACAGGCCAACCAGATACAGAGTTGAGGGAGACTGGTCTTCAGCTTCGTATCTATTAGCGCTGGGTGCTTTATCCGGTGAAGTAGAAGTAGAGAACCTAAACCCGGCAAGCTTGCAGGGGGACAAGGCAATAATAGACTTTCTGAAAGAGATGGGAGCTCAGGTTACCGTTGGGCAAAATTCGGTCACCGTAAAAAGGTCAAGATTAAAAGCGCTAAAAGCCAACCTATCCGATTGCATAGACCTGCTGCCAACGATAGCAGTTCTGGCCGCCGCCGCCGATGGAACCAGCGAGTTCAGCGGAATAGAGAGGGCGAGGCTCAAAGAATCAGATAGACCCTCAGTTCTGACCGAAAGCCTGACCAGGATGGGCGTAAAGGTCACGGAGGAGAGAGATAGAATAACTATTACCGGGTCGCCAGCCCGGAGCTCGGTCATCGATAGCATGGGTGACCACCGCATTGCTATGGCTTTCAGCCTGCTTGGTTCAGCAGTGGGTGGAACCACAATCAATAACGCTGAATGTGTCTCCAAGACATACCCCGATTTCTGGGACACATTCAAAAGTATAGGGGGTGAGGTGAGACTAGATGAATAATAGTTTCGGGAAGCTGTTCACCATAACCAGCTTCGGTGAAAGCCACGGCAGATGCGTGGGAGTAGTAATAGATGGATGTCCGGCTGGCTTACCTCTCACCGAGCAGGACATCCAGAAAGAGCTGGATAGAAGAAGACCCGGGTCAGGCATAGCCTCAACAACCAGAGCCGAAGAGGATAAAGTCGAGATTCTCTCCGGCACTTTCCGCGGGCGCACTGCCGGAGCTCCCATTTGCTTAATAGTATGGAATAAAGACATCGATTCCAGCGAGTATGAAAAAACGAGGTTTCTACCCAGACCAGGCCACGCCGATTATCCCGCCTTCATCAAGCATGGCGGGTTCAACGACTTCAGGGGCGGTGGCAGATTTTCCGGAAGAATCACGGCTACTTTTGTTATGGCTGGAGCCGTGGCTAAGAAATTGCTTAGCGTCATTGGCGTTGAGGTGCTAGCCCATACGGTGGCAATAGGCGGGGTAGAAGCGGCGAGAAAGGGGCTTGATGAAATAAGAGCCAGTGTTGAGGTAGACCCGCTCCGGTGTGCCGACCCTAAAGCTACCAGAGAGATGGCTAGAGTAGTTGAGAAAGCTAGAGAGGAAGGCGATAGTGTGGGCGGGGTTATCGAAGGTATAGCGCTTAATGTACCGGTCGGCTTGGGGGAACCAGTCTTTGATACTTTAGAAGGGGAGCTATCTAAAGCCCTTTTTGCCATCCCGGCAGTCAAGGGGGTTGAATTCGGCTCAGGCTTCTCGGCGGCCCGGAAAAGAGGTTCAGAGAATAACGACCCCTTCACCATCAAGAATGGCAAAATAGTCACCCTAACCAACAATGCCGGTGGCATACTCGGCGGCGTGAGCAACGGCATGCCCATAGTGCTCAGGGTTGCCGTCAAGCCGCCATCCTCTATTGCCCTAGAACAGGAAACCGTTGATATGGTGAAAATGCAGTGCGCCAGAGTGATAGTTAAAGGCAGGCACGACGCCTGTATTGTACCCAGGGACGTACCAGTGGTGGAATCGATGATGTCAGTAACGCTCTGTGATTTCGCCATTAGGGCAGGACT
>DAOUCV010000082.1:0-13771 GCA_034432095.1 Dehalococcoidales bacterium | reverse complement strand
TGGGAGAACCGGATGGTAAAGTCGGTTACCTATCCGCTAAACGAGTTCCCAAGAGTCCAATTTTGAAAAATTAGATAGCTGTAGACAGTCTAATTTTCAAAAATTCCTAACATATTTGCTAGGTTATTCACAAATTTCCAGGACAAGACTAAAAAGTAATCAGCAAAAAAGTAGGTGATTACACTGAAAAAGAAGGTTGACTAGATGTTGGACATCAAGATAAATACTTCCGAATTCCGTGGTTACTTTTTGGACAGTCTGAACGGATATGGTATAACTTATCAGGAGAGGGTCAAATCCTCTCAACGGAATTTGTCCTGAGCAGTAAAAATGAAAGGAGAATTTGGAATGAAGGCAGTGGTAGTTGAAGAATACGGGAAAGCCATACTCAAGGATGTGCCTCTCAGAGAGGTAGGTCCTGAAGAGGTCAAGGTCAAAATTGCCTATTGTGGGGTAGGCGGAGCGGACCCATTTGCCATCTCTGGGGCGATTCCCTTCCCATTACCCTACCATGTAGGTTACCAGGCGTCCGGCACCATCATAGAAGTGGACAAGGGTGTGACGGCTCGCGGGCTCAAAGTCGGTGACAGGGTTGCCCTGGACCAGCTCCGCTACTGTGGGTCGTGTTTTGAATGCATGCATGGGCACGAGACCTTCTGCCACACTCCCGGCTACGGATACCTTGACTCCCTGATGGCGGAATACGCTGTTGTCCATCAGAGGCAGGTCTGGAAAATACCGGACTCTATTTCCCTGGAAGAAGCGTCGCTTACCGAGGTCGTGGGCGCTTCAATGGCTGCGATCGACCTGGCGCCGTTCAAGATAGGAGAAAGCGTACTGATTTCGGGAGCTGGCAGCTGTGGTCTTATTATCTTGCAGCTTGCCAGATTACAGGGAGGAACGAAACTCACCGTCAGCGAGCCGGTCGAAGCCAAGAGGAAACTGGCGCTGAAACTCGGCGCTGATTATGTAATCGACCCGAGAAGCCAGGACTTCGTAGCCGAAGCTATGAGGATTACAGAGAATCGTGGCTTCGACCGGGTGATAGAAGCTTCAGGCGACCCTGCGGCAATCCTCCCTTGTATAGACATCGTGGCCAGGTGTGGCAGGATAGTGCTCTTTGGAATCTATCCCAGCCACTACAAACTCACGATAGATATCGACAAACTCTATTTTAAGGAAGCTGGAATACAGACGGTTTTTGGACAATCGCATTTGTTTCCGAGGGCTGTCGATATATTGCCCAAACTGGACCTTAAGTCACTGCTTGGTCCGGTCTACCCGCTTGAGAGGTTCCAAGAGGCATTCGATGCCCATAATACGATGCAGTATGCCAAAGTACTGGTGAAATGCTGATGACCTTTAGACCCTTCCTCTCAAACAGGTGTTCGGGAACCGTCTGTCGTAGTTTTGTAACTTTTTCCTCCGCATTTTATGACTTCGCTATTGCTGGCTTCCTGTAACGTTTTGAAGGGCAAAGGCGGCGGTTCTCGATTTGGTTAGAACATGATAAAAATCATATACATTCGTTTGCCCCTCGACCTATAATTATCTCAAAAGATAAAGTGTTTGATATGGAGGCGATGGAAAATGGCCGAGATAAAGGTGGACTGTACTGGTGAGACCTGTCCCGTCCCTCTGGTTGAGACCCGCAAAGCTTTAAGGAAAGCCAAGGAGGGTGACATTGTCGAGGTTGTGGGAACACACCCTTCTTCCAAGAAAGAGATACCAATGGCGGTCAAGGCTCTGGGGCTGGAACTTATTGACATTCAGGAGAAGGACGGGGTCTGGAAAATAAGGATACGGAGGTAAAAGGAGTAGCTATGGCTAATAAAGCTACCATAATAGTTCATAGCGGTGACATGGACAAGGTCTACAGCGCTCTTATCATAGCTAATGGAGCGCTGGCAATGGGAATGGAAGTGTCCCTTTATTTTACCTTCTGGGGGCTCCAGCGCCTCAAGAAAGGGGGCCTGGACAAGGGGCCTCTATCCAAGATGAACATGCTTGGCCTCGGCAAGTGGATGGTGAAGCGGAGGATGGAGAAGGCTGGCGTCGCTTCGCTGGAGAAGCTACTTCAGGACTTCAAGGAGCTTGGGGGTAAAATCATTGCCTGCGATATGACCATGGAGATAATGGGGATCAAGAAAGAAGACCTGCGTGATGATTTGATATCAGATTACGGTGCCGTGGGCACCTATATCAATGAGGCTAAAGAATCCAGCATCACCCTGTTTATATAACAGGAGGCAGATATGTTAGCGAGACGACAGGTATATCTGGACAATTCAGCCGCCACCCGCTTGGATGAGCGGGTACTGGAGGCAATGAAGCCGTACTTCTTTGACACGTATGCCGTGGCTACTTCAGAGTTTGCTTACTCTCAGGGTATTGAAGCTCGAGAAGCCTTGGATAGGGCTAGGGCGGCTCTGGCGGCGGCTCTGGGAGCGGCACCCGGGGAGTTCATTTTCACTGCCGGTAGTACCGAATCTTCCAACATTGCTCTGAAGGGGGTGGCGCTGGCTCTCGGCGGCAAGAAAGGGAAACACCTGATTGTGTCAAAAATAGAGGATTTTCCGGTGCTCTACAGTGCCAGAGCCCTTGAGAAGCAGGGCTTTAAGGTGACCTATCTGGATGTGGACGGTGATGGCTTTGTGGACCTTGATAAGCTCGTAGATTCCATCACGAACGAAACCATCCTGGTCTCCATCCAGCACGCCAATCAGGAGATTGGCACCATTCAGGACATCGAAAACATTGGTCGCATCTGTCGTGAGAAAGGGGTGCTTTTCCACACCGATGCCACGCATACCTTCACCAGAGTCCCCCTCGATGTGAAGAAGATTCCTGTCGACTTAATCACCGTCTCTGCCCATACCATCCACGGGCCAAAGGGTACGGGAGGCTTGTATGTTCGCCAGGGCACGAAAATAGCCAAGTGGGTGGACGGGGGGTTTCAGGAGTTTGACCTTCGGGCTGGGCTGGAAGACATACCCGGTGCCGTGGGATTTGCTAAGGCGGTAGAACTGGTTACCCCTCAGGAAACGAAGCGCTTGCAAGCCATGCGCGACCGTGTTATCGACCGGATACTCGGCGAGATACCGGATACCGTTCTTAATGGTCACCGCTGGAAGAGGCTCCCGCAAAATGCCAACGTCTCATTCCACTTCATTGAAGGTGAATCCATCACCCTGCACCTGGATATGCACGGTTTTGCCGTAAGCACCGGTTCAGCCTGTTTCAGCCGCTCTCTGGAGGGCAGTCATGTTATCTTTGGCATAGGCGGCGACCATGAAAGGGCTCACGGGTCGATTCGTTTTACCTTCGGGCGATATAACACTATGGAGGATGCTGACGCCGTGGTTGAGACGCTGGCTGAGGTGGTGCCAGAGCTGAGAAGAATCAGCCCCTTGGGCAAAGAAAACGCAAAAAAGGAGGACTAAAGATGAGATTTCCATATACTGAAACGGTACTGGAACACTTCCGCCATCCCCGAAATGTGGGCAAGATTGAGAACCCCGACGGCAAGGCAATAGAAGGCAGCCCAGCCTGCGGAGATATGGTTGCCGTCTATATAAACGTTGACCCCGAGACAAATAAAATCACCGACGCCAAGTTTGAGTCCTACGGCTGCGCTTCAAATATTGCTACTGGTTCTATCATTACCGAACTGGCTAAGGGGAAGACATTGGAGGAAGCCAAGAGGATTACTTGGAAAGAAGCCGCTGACGCACTGGGAGGGCTCCCCAAAATAAAAGCCCACTGCTCGGTGCTGGCTATCGAGGGTCTACGTTCAGCGATTGAAAACTATGAAGAACGCCACGGACTGGTCAAGGAGAGAAAACCCACTACGATAGAGACAGTGCGCAATCGGCTCAAGAAAGTGATGAACCCTATGGCAGGACTAGACCTGGTACGTACCAATGTGGTGAGAGATATTGAGGTAAAGGACGGCACCGTCCGGGTAGTTATCGACTTGCCTCCAGACCACCAGTTTGCTTCGGCAATAAAAGAAGAAATAATAGAGAAGATAGAACCGCTCTGGGATGTCAAAGAGGTAAAGGTTGAATTTACCGAATAAGAACAGGAAATCTATCTTTCCGGTAAGGGGAATGACCTGCGCTGGTTGCGTTGCCCGGGTAGAGAAAGCCCTATTCAGTGTGCCCGGCGTAGTTTCGGTCAATGTTAATCTAGCCTCAGAGAAAGCGACCGTAGAGTACACGGAGGGGACGAGCATCGCTGACCTCAAGCAGGCAGTGAAAGACGCTGGCTATGAACTTGGCTCGGAAGCTGAGACACCAGAGGATGTGACCAGCGCATCTCGGCGGGAACTGCGAGGCATCAGGAACAGGTTTATCGTTTCCGCTATTCTTGCCGCAATAATCATGGCTTTAATGTGGACTCCCTCATTCGCCGGGAAAGAATATTTACTCTGGGCACTGGCCACGCCAGTGCAGTTCTGGGCGGGCTGGCGGTTTTATCGGGGTGCCTGGAGTGCGTTACGGCACAAGACCACTGATATGAATACGCTGGTGGCGGTGGGCACCTCAGCCGCCTACTTTTATAGCGTGGTAGCTGTTCTCTTTCCTAGTCTTTTTGCTGCTGCTGGAATGAAGCCCGGTCTTTACTTTGACACCTCAGCAGTGATTATCACCTTGATACTGCTTGGTCGCTTCCTGGAAGCGCGGGCCAGAGGACAGGCATCGGAAGCAATAAAGAAGCTCATCGGTATGAACCCCAAGACTGCCCTGGTCATTCGTGACGGCGAAGAAAGGGAGATTTCCATCGAAGATGTCCAGGTTGGTGACCTCATTCTGGTGCGACCGGGAGAGCGGGTGCCGGTAGATGGTGTTATCCGTCGGGGGTATTCAACTATTGACGAGTCGGTGGTTACCGGCGAGAGTCTTCCGGTAGAGAAAAAAGCTGGTGATGAGGTTATTGGTGCTACTATTAACAAAACAGGCAGCTTTCAATTTGAGGCGACCAGAGTAGGAAAGGATACTACTTTAGCCCGGATTGTCCGTCTGGTGGAGGAAGCTCAGGGGAGCAAGGCTCCTATTCAGCGCCTGGCTGACGTTATTGCCAGCTACTTTGTGCCGACGGTAGTTGGCATCGCTATTATTACTTTCATCGTCTGGTTCTTCCTCGGTCCGCCTCCGGCTCTTACCTTTGCCCTCCTCAACTTTGTTGCGGTGCTCATCGTCGCCTGCCCCTGTGCTCTGGGTCTGGCGACGCCAACGGCTATTATCGTGGGCACGGGTAGGGGAGCCGAGCACGGTGTTCTTATCAGAAATGCCGAGACACTGGAGAGGTGTCACCAGATTAAGAGTGTGTTGCTGGATAAGACGGGCACTCTAACACAGGGTGAACCAAAGGTAACCGATATTATTGCCCTGTCTTCATCTCAAGAAGAGGTTCTACGGCTGGCAGCCTCTGCCGAACACAACTCAGAGCATCCACTCGGCGAAGCTATCGTCAGGGCAGCTCTGGAAAGGGGCTTGGAATTATCTCCTGCCTTAAATTTTAATGCTGTCCCGGGGCACGGTGTTGAGGCCCTGGTTGAAGGCAAAAAGCTCGTTCTGGGTAACCTCAAGCTAATGAAAGAAAAAGGCTTTTCCCTGAATGGACTGGAGAAAGAGGCTGAGCGGCTCTGGGAACAGGGTAAGACGGTGATGTTCCTCAGCTTAGATAGCCGAGTAGAGGGTGTCATTGCTCTGGCTGATGCCCTCAAGCCCAACGCCAGGGAAGCGGTGGCGGGTCTGCATAAGATGGGTATCGAGGTGGTAATGCTCACCGGGGACAACCGGCGTACCGCTGAGGCTATTGCCCGGGAGGCAGGCATTGACCGTGTCCTGGCTGAGGTGCTGCCAGAGCACAAGGCGCGGGAGATCAGGAAGCTGCAGGAAGAGGGGAAGGTAGTCGCTATGGTCGGAGACGGGATAAACGATGCCCCAGCCCTGGCTCAGGCGGATGTAGGCATCGCCATTGGCACTGGCACCGATGTGGCGATGCAGACTGGCGACATTACCCTGATTAGCGGCGATTTACGTGGCATCTTAAACGCTATATCCCTGAGCAGGCGCACGATGAGGACTATTAAGCAGAACCTCTTCTGGGCTTTTGCCTACAATACTGCCCTTATCCCTGTAGCAGCGGGGGCGCTGTACCTTGTCTTCGGGAATAGCGGTGTCCCCTCAGGGCTACACTTTATCTTTGGCAACTACGGTTTCCTGAATCCCGTCCTGGCTGCCGCCGCCATGGCTGCCAGCTCCATTACTGTGGTATCCAACTCACTACGCCTGAGAAGATTTACCCTAGCCAAGTTTGGCAACTGAGATTAATTTACGTCGCCTCTTCTTTGATTACTCCAGCTTGTCTGAGGGAAGCCGAACCAAAATCGCCTTATCCAAGGGTTAACCAAGATACCATAAGATAACTGCCAGAGCGACCAGTCCCAGCGGCATCCCGCTAAACGGCAGCAACACACGTTTTTAAGTTGAGCGGTCAGCCGGCGTCAATAGCTCAAACTCTTTAGAGTATAATAATAACCAGGGTAAAAAATGCCAGCTAACTTACCGCCACAATACTTTGAAGCCGAAAAGGTATTCAGGGAAGCTAAGACTGCCGAAGAGAAGATAGCTGCCCTCGAAGAGATGCTGGCGATTATGCCCAAGCATAAGGGCACCGACCACCTTAAGGCTGAATTGAGAGCTAAAATTGCCAAGCTCACCCAGAGTTTAAGTAAGAAGGCGGTCACCCACCGTACCTCCCGGACGATTCCCAAAGAGGGTGCTGCCCAGATAGCTGTTATCGGTCTGCCCAATGCTGGTAAATCCCAACTGGTCAGTGTCCTGACTAACGCCTCGCCTGCGGTCGCTGACTACCCCTTCACCACCCGCACTGCCACCCCGGGAATGATGGAATTTGAGAATGTAAAAATACAGTTGGTTGATACTCCCCCTCTAGCTCCCCAGTCAATCGAGTTCTGGCTACCACACCTGCTCAGGAAAGCTGATGCCCTGCTGGTGATGGTTGATTTAGGCAGTGAGCCACTGGCTCAGATGGAAACAATCACCACCGAGCTGGGGAAGATGAGAATAGGGATTGGTTCCCGGCAGGCTGGTGAGCAAAGCAGTCTGTGGCAGCTCAAGAAGGCGCTGATTGTCGGCAACAAGGTAGACCAGCCTGAAGCCAGCCAGAACTACCCAGCTTTAAAAGATAAATATCAAGACCAACTACCGGTCGTGGCTATCTCAGCCAAAAAGGGAACCGGTCTGGAAGAGTTGAAACTCAAAATCTTTCAAATGCTTGATGTTATACGGGTATACACGAAGGCTCCGGGGCAAAAACCAGACCTTAATGACCCTATAGTGCTAAAACGGGGAAGCACGCTGGCGGATGCCGCCGCAGAAATCCACAAGTCGTTCCTCGCCAGAATGAAGTACGCCCGGGTGTGGGGCTCGGGGAAACACGATGGTATTATGGTCAAGCGAGACCATGTCCTTGAGGACGGCGATATCATAGAACTGCATGTTTAAGAAAGGGAGGCTGCAATGCCCACTCGTCCCGGCTGGCATGACGATTACTGGAAGCGGCTTGATAAAGAGACAGCCAGAAGAATAAGAACTTCCTGCCCCCGTTGCGGAAGCTCCGAGACTTACTACAATAAGCAGTACCGGACCTGGCGATGTGGCAAGTGTGAGCACTCCTTCGTGGTGAGGGGATTTAGTAATGGACTACCGTGGTGGCAACGCCTGTTTCGGAGATAATTAGCCAATGACGGAGCCCTTTTCAATCCCATTACCAAACGATACCCCTCCATAATGGGTTACAACAAGAATCTATTGATAGCTGCAGCGACACCGCTATGGTCGACATCGAGAGTAACGTCGTCGGCTACTGCCTTTAACTCTTCAGGAGCATTGCCCATAGCCACCGCCAGACCGGCTGAGGCAAGGAGCGGGATGTCGTTCGCCCCATCGCCTATCGCCATAACCTCAGTCAGAGGTATCCCCAGGAAAGAAGCTAAAGCGGCCAGGGCTTTCCCCTTGGATACATCAGCGGCAACCACATTGTAAAAATCAATATCAGGATAAGCCGGCGTTCTGGTCAAAGAGAAATTAAGGCGATTCTTGAAATGAAGGCACAAATCGTTAGCCCTGGCCTTCTCTTCCTCCGAGGAGACTACCAGTCCGCCCTTAATAATCTTCTCATCCTGCCGGAGCCTGGCGAAGTCCACGATTGTTGGCTCAAGACCAAAAAACCGGCGACGAATGTCAGTAACCCACGTCTCCCGCTCAATAAAAAAGTGGTTCGTTGAAAAGAGCTCCAGGTTTATTTCATTCCTGCGAGCAAAGTCAACCATCTGCCGGACTAGCTCTTCACTGATTGGCTCAACATAGACTTCTTGAACTTCTGCCGGGTTATATACCAGAGCACCGTCAAAGAAGATATGGTATCCATCCAGCGAAAGCTGGCGGAGAATTTCTAAGCAGGCGTTAACTACCCGTCCAGTGGACAGGGAGACCTGAATACCCAGACTGCGAGCTTGGGACAGCGCCTTTTTGTCCTCGGGTGAGACCGCTCCATTCTTATTTAAGAGCGTGCCATCTATATCCACGACTAAAAGCTTATAGGAAGGATTTGTCAACCGTATCCCCTTGTTTATATATCCCTTTGCGCACTGAAAGTGCTATACTTGAGCTGAAATGTCAGCCGTTTTATCCAAGCCGGACATTCACCGCTTACTGGCAAAAGAGCCTCCTCTGATAGAAGGCTATATCGACCTTAAGGCACAACTGCAACCCAATGGTTTTGACCTGACACTCCGTGAACTAGTCCTGCTCCAAACACCGGGCAGGATAGCTCGAGATGACAGCCAGAGGCTCGTCTCTAAGCTTGCTCCCTTAGTATTTGATGGGCTGGGCTTTATTGACCTGGCGCCCGGTGCCTATATTATCACCTACAATGAGATTGTCCACCTACCTAACAATGTTATGGCATTAGCCAGACCCAGGTCAAGCCTGCTCCGTTGTGGTGTCACCATCGGCACCGCAGTATGGGATGCTGGCTACTCCGGTCGTTCCCAGTCTCTGATGGTGGTCTACAACCCCCAAGGGTTCCGTTTGCAGAAGAATGCCAGAATCGTGCAGCTTGTTTTCTTCCGCCTGAGCGGGAAAACAGAAGGCTACCAAGGGACATATCAAAACGAAAACGTCTAGGTATCTAGTAACCTATTACCCTGCGCCCTTTTCCTTAAGAAGGAGAGGGGGTCAGGTGGGTTACCAAAAAACTATCTTTTTTGCCTCATTAGCGTTATAGTGTATAGTAAATAAAGTTGAGCCATAAGCAGGAGGCTGTTAATGAAAAGGTTAACGGGGATAATCGGGCTGTGGCTGGTGACTCTGCTGGTGACTGTTTCCTGTGCTCGAACTCCGGGCGTGGAGAAAGCTGAAGAAGAGATAGGCGTACCAAGACCGGAAATACAAGAGCGGTCAATAGAAGAGAAAGGAGTGCCGACTTCCAAGGTCGCCATTGCAGGTGAATCTCTGGGATTAAGTGCCGCCGAGCAGTGGGCTACCGAGCGGATGATCGTCCGCACCGGGAATATGTCGCTGGTAGTAGAGGATGTTGCTAGTGCCATAGACCAGATTACCAGTATGGCTGAAGGCTTTGAGGGATATGTGGTTTCTTCCAGTATGTGGAAGGAAGGGGAGAGGCTGGTGGGACACATTTCCATTCGTGTGCCGGCTGAGCATTTTGATGCCGCGATGGGGACGCTGAGGGAGCTGGCAGTTGATGTAATCTCCGAGACCTCGTCAAGCAAGGACGTAACCGAGGAGTATGTTGACCTGGAGGCTAAGCTAGGGAATCTTGAAGCAACCGAAGCCCAGTTACTCAGGATAATGGAGAAGGCGGAAACGGTTGAGGATATTCTGGCTGTTCAGCGTGAACTATCTAACGTCAGGGATGAAATTGACCGGACCAAGGCACGTATGCAATATCTGGAGCGAACCTCGGAGACCTCCCTCATTGAAATAAGCCTGGAGCAGTCCAAACTTGATGTTAAATTATATGCTAATAAGGCAACGGTAAAAGAATGGGAGGCGGTGAGGTTCTGGTCTCAGGTCAGCGGAGGTTTCACACCCTACAGCTACGAGTGGGACTTCGGTGACGGTACCACCAGCACCAGCGAGAATCCCACTCATGCCTATAAGGCTGATGGAAGCTATACTGTCTCCCTGACGGTGAGTGATGACAAGGGCAACAGGGATACCGAGACCAGAATTGATTATATTACCGTCCTTCCTGGCTGGAGCGCCGGCAGCATCGTTGGTGGAGCCTGGAATGGCCTGGTCACCTTTGGTCGTGTGCTAGCCAACGTATTCATCTGGATTGGTATTTTCAGTCCTGTCTGGATAGTTGTTGGTGGCATCGTCTACGGCGTTATGTACTGGCGTCGCCGACGCAAACAGTCCCGGTGATTGGAGCATGGTACAACGGACTTCACTATTCGTACTCAGTGCGAGAAATAGAAAAGGCGATGCAGGCTAGAAGCAAGACTCCCCCCAACGCCAGCCAGAACATTTCGTTAAACGCTTCGGGAAGTTCGGCAAGCAATGGCACTGCCTCTGCCGCTGTGATAATGCCCATTACCGCGCATAGCCCACCAAGGATACCAAAAACCCAGGCTAATATTGCCATTGGACTGCTCTCCTTTACCAGATTTGGTTTTATTTTACTCACAAACTGCTCTATAATCAATATAACCAGCACACATTTAATTTAAGCGTATATAAGGTTATGGGTGGCTTGGAGCAGGATATAGGCAATTTGCTTCGTCAGAAGGGACTGACTCTGGGGGTGGTTGAGTCAGCTACCGGCGGGTTAATTTCTCACCGCATCACCAATGTCCCGGGCAGCTCGGACTACTATAAAGGGTCGGTCACTGCTTATAGCAATGAAACCAAGATTAAGGTGGTGGGAGTCAAAAAAGAAACTATCCGCCGTTATGGTGCGGTGAGCCCGCAGGTGGCTGAAGAGATGGCACAGGGCGGTAGAAAAATTCTAGCCGTAGATATCTGTCTGGCTGATACTGGTATTGCTGGGCCCGGGGGGGCTACTCCGGGGAAGCCAGTGGGGCTGTTCTACCTGGGTCTATCACACCAGAATTTAACTTACAGCCAGAAACACATTTTGGGGCATGACCGCGAGAAAAACAAGCAGGACGCCACTGAGGCAGCTTTAAGCTGGCTAAAAGAATACCTGCTGAGCTTGAAATAATTAGGGGGAGTTAAAGAGGGGCTTTAACCCCTCTTTTGTAATTATCTCCTCCCTTTCCCCGATTCCATTGCCCCTATTGACTATCAATGATATACTGAGGCATATATCTCAGAAGTTAGGCGGGAAGGTTTTAAGTGAAGAGGGCTGATGGTCGTGCCTGGGACGAGTTACGTCCAGTGCAGATAATACCTGGATACCAGAGCTTTGCCGAAGGCTCGGCACTGATTGAGCTGGGAAAGACCCGAGTACTGTGCTCAGTTAGTGTGGAGGAGCGAGTGCCGGCTTTCCTTAAAGAGGGAGGTGGTGGCTGGATTACGGCTGAATACTCCATGTTACCCAGGGCTACAGTCACCCGTAGTCCTCGTGAGGCATCATTAGGCAGGGTCATCGGCAGGAATCAGGAAATACAGCGCCTCATCGGGCGCTCGCTGCGGGCGGTAACCGACCTCTCGGCGCTAGGTGAGAGAACTCTGATTGTAGATTGTGATGTTCTTCAGGCAGACGGTGGTACCAGGACAGCAGCCATTACCGGTAGCTATGTTGCCCTGTATCAGGCAATGAAAACCCTTGTAGATATGGGGGCATTATCAACCATACCCCTGAAGAGTGCCATAGCAGCTACCAGTGTTGGCATTGTGCATAACAATAAGCTTCTGGACCTGTGCTATGAGGAAGACTCTATCGCCAGCGTTGATTTTAACGTGGTGATGACCAGCCGGGGTGAGTTTGTTGAAATACAGGGCACGGCTGAAGGTAAGCCTTATAGCAAGGAGACAGTTGATGCCCTGCTTTCTCTAGCTGAAAAGGGGATCAGGGAACTGTTTCAAATCCAGCAGGCAGCCCTAGAGGCAGCCGGGGCAAAATAAGAATTTATTAACTGTCCTTAAGGTCTTACCTGCCCGTTGCCGAAGATAATCCACTTATAGCTGGTTAGCTCCTTCAGTCCCATAGGACCACGGGCGTGCATTTTCTGGGTACTGATGGCTACCTCCGCTCCCAGACCAAACTGGCCTCCATCAGTGAAGCGGGTGCTGGCATTAACATAGACACAGGCAGCATCCACTTCATTGAGGAAGCGGGTGGCAGCAGTGTAGTCCTC
The DNA here is from genome assembly GCA_034432095.1 of Dehalococcoidales bacterium. Classification (GTDB taxonomy): domain Bacteria; phylum Chloroflexota; class Dehalococcoidia; order Dehalococcoidales; family UBA2162; genus DAOUCV01. Next base: position 1,389 of record DAOUCV010000082.1, on the reverse strand, counting down.
GGTGACAATAGCCTCGTCAGCCCCTGAACCATAACGGGCAATATGCTCCATCGCTTCATCCAGAGAGTCTACTACCTTGACTGCTGCCACTAGTGCCAGAAACTCCCTGCCCCAGTCCTCAACTACGGCGGGTACAAGTTTCAGGGATGGGTTAGGTTTCAGAATGGACAGGGCTCGTTCATCGCAGTGCAACTCCACTTTAGCTCTGTTCAGCTCCGCAGCCACTGCCGGCAGGCACTGTTCGGCAATATCTTTATGAACCAAGATGCAGTCCAGAGCGTTACAGACCGAAGGTTTCTGCACCTTGGCATTATAGACGATAGCCACTGCCTTAGCTATATCGGCACTTTTATCAATATAGGTATGGCAAACGCCGATGCCACCAGCAATTACCGGCATCCTGGCGTTTTCTCTGACCCACTTTATCAGTTCCGCTCCACCGCGGGGGATAACCAGGTCAATAACATCGTTCATCCTGAGCAGGTGCTCGACCAGAGCCCGGTCAGTATCCTCGACGAACTGAACTGCTCCCTCAGGCATCCCAGCCCTACTAGCCGCCTCCTGAACTATGCTCGCTAGAGCACTGTTAGAATGAACCGCTTCTTTGCCACCTCTGAGGATAACAGCGTTACCTGACTTCAAACAGAGGACGGAGATATCGATAGTGACGTTGGGGCGGCTCTCATAGATAGCCGCGATTACCCCGAATGGGACCCTCTTTTTGCCGAGTAGCAGTCCATTGGGCAGGGTGCGCATGTCAAACACCTCACCCACCGGGTCGGGGAGAGCGGCCACTGCCAGCACATCGTGGGCGATACCCTCAAGACGGGCTGAATTAAGCAGCAAACGGTCAAGCATCGCCTCGTTCATCCCGGAAGCCTTCGCCTCTTTGTAATCAACTGCATTGGCCGCCAGAATCTTATTCTTGTTGGCTAAAAGGTCATCAGCGATGTTGACCAAAGCCTTATTCTTGACGTCGGTGGAGAGATAGGCTAACCGGCGGGAAGCCGCTTTGGCAGCTTTCCCCTTTGCTTCCAATTCTTCGATGGACTTCATAGCTAAACCTCCTCGTATGATAACCCCATCCTTTTCTCTTTATCAACTTCCTCAAGCTCAGGGCACTCGTCAACAGCCCCTTGAAGTGTAAACCCGCAGTTCGGACAGGTTATAACCTCATCCGATATCCTGAGGTCTCCCTCTTCAATATACTCTCCGGGAATATCGGCTAGGCAGACCGGACAGATATTAGACTTGACCACAACCCTATCCCCTTAATCCCCTTCCCCTTTGATAAGGGGAAGGGGAATCTGGTTTTGAAGAGGGGCTTCGTCCCTCGTCGATGTCCGATGTGCACTACAGCCTCCGGCATTCCCTGATATTCCAGGTCGA
>DAOUCV010000081.1:0-1736 GCA_034432095.1 Dehalococcoidales bacterium | reverse complement strand
ATACTGATGTTTTCTAATTCACGCATCATAATACACGTTTCGTGCAATTTGTCAAGACCCAGTCTCTTCCAATACAAGATGAGCCTGGAGGGAGTATCGATTTCTAATACAAGGTGAGCCTGAAGCAGGCGGGCAACTCGTTTATGATTGAGGCATGCATTTAATCATGAACGACGAAAGACTTCAAACAATAGAACAGGTCAGGCAGTTTTTGGCGGGGAGTGAGGCGCTGGACTTTGGAGGGGTATCAGTTGAGGAAAGGTACCAGTGGATACAGACAGTGCTGGTACGGTTCAAATATTGTCGGCTTAAGAGAGCTGAGAAAGGAGTGATCCGGCGGTATATAGAAAAAGTGAGCGGCTATTGCCGGGCACAAGTATCAAGGCTAATACGGGAATACAATCAAAAAGGGCAATTAAGGAAGGCACAATACAGAAGGCATCGCTTTCCCAGGAGTTATACTACGGCAGACATTGCTTTATTAGCCAGGACTGATGAACTGCATGACTATCTGAGTGGTCCAGCCACCAAAAAGATTATGGAGCGGGAATGGACAATCTATGGGCACACTGACTTCAGGAATATCTCCCGGATATCTATTGCTCACCTCTACAATTTACGGCGTAGTCATCTCTATCGGAGCATCACCAAACGATATACCCGAACCAAACCGGCAGTGGTGAAAATTGGCGAGCGGGCAAGACCCGCCCCGGGAGGGAGTCCCGGATATATTAGAATAGATACTGTTCACCAGGGAGACCACAATGGAGAGAAGGGTGTGTACCATATCAATGCCGTGGACGAGGTCACACAGTGGGAGGTTGTAGCCTCGGTGGAAAAGATAGCGGAGAGTTACCTGGTGCCTGTACTGGAAAGCATGCTGGTTGGCTTTCCCTTTGTCATCCGGGGCTTTCATTCCGACAACGGCTCCGAATTTGTCAATAAGACAGTAGCCAAGCTTCTTGGCAAGCTCTTGATCCGCTTTACCAAATGCCGGCCTCGCCACAGCAATGATAATGGTCTGGTGGAGTCCAAGAACGGCTCGGTAGTGCGCAAGCATTTAGGCTATGCCTATATTCCCCAAGCGTGTGCCGAAGCACTTAACCAGTATAACAATGACTTTCTCAATCCCTATATCAACTTCCACAGGCCGTGTTTCTTCTCTGTATCGGTTATCGATCAGCGAGGTAAGATTAAGAGAAAGTATCCGTATCAGGAGGTGATGACCCCCTATGAGAAGTTTAAATCATTGCCCGTAGCAGAGAGCTATCTGCGCCCCGGGGTAACCTTGGGGAAGCTTGATGACATTGCTCGTCAGATGAGCGATAATGAATTTGCAGAAAGGATGGTAAAAGCGCGTTCCAATCTATTTCAACACATCTCCCAATGGGATGTGCGAGTTGCCCGAGGCTCCTTTCTTTCCCTACCACCCACTACCCCCCAGGCAAAGAAGGTCAGCCAGAATAGGAGAAATCGTATTACTACTTCTCCAGGCTCATTTTTCGATTAGAAAAGACTGAGGGGTAGGTTTTTGCGCCAGGAGATTATTACCAGTAGGGGCGGACGTCTCTGTCCACCCACCTTTGGGGACGACACAGAGTTCGTCCCCTACGGTTGTTTTTAGACAGCCTGAATTGGTAAACATCCTCATTAAAACAAAAGCGGGTAGCCAGAGGCTACCCGCTTGGCTAGAGCAATCCGATACTATTTGGGGCTCACGGAATTCAACAGGGTAT
>DAOUCV010000080.1:0-7593 GCA_034432095.1 Dehalococcoidales bacterium | reverse complement strand
CGTATGCTGATCGGGGTGATAAAGAAGGATGAAGGCAAAGCCAGTGTGATGGGATACCCGGCAGGCAGCCTCCGTGCCAAACAGCTTTCGGGAGTAGTCCCCGAAATGGCCAACGCCTACATTGACCTTTCCGGCTGGGACAACCTCATGCTCATGGCTGAGCTTTACCGTACCCCGTCCACCGATGCAAAAAAGAGGGCTGAGGCACTCTTGCAGGAGCTGGGTCTATACGAGCGGAAAGACAGCAAGACATCGACCTACTCCATGGGCATGAGGAAGCGTCTTCTCTTGGCGATGGCCCTGATAAATGACCCTCAAATCCTTTTCCTTGATGAGCCGACCAGCGGTCTGGATGTGCAGAGCGCCCGCGCCATCAGAGCAATGCTCCGCAACCTCAGGAAAGAGGGTAAGACCATCATGCTGACGACTCACAACATGGAAGAGGCCGCCGAGCTAAGCGATCGGGTGGCGATTATCAACCGTGGCAGGCTGGTAGCGGTAGATACCCCGGACGGACTCAGTATTACCGCCGGCCGGGTCTGCCTGATAGACGTAAGCTTTGATAAAGCCGTGGCTGCTGAAACGCTGGCTAAGCTGCCCGGGGTGAGCCGGCTGGAGACGGCCCAGGCGATAGAGGCCGCAGACAGGCTCCGGGCGCAGATGTCAATGGCGGGTCCCGCCAGGCCGGGTGGCATGGGTGGAGGAAGGGGACAAGCGCCGGCACAGCCAGCCGGTGGTCAATTCCCTACCGATATTAGCGAAGGTGAAAAACACGAGGGCAGCCGTTTCCGCCTCTACACCGAAGATACCACCCAGCTCGTAAATGCGCTGGTTGACTTCAGCCGTGTCAGTTCACTCAGCATGAATATTCTTAATGTCCGTCCGCCTTCGTTGGAGGATGCCTTTGTGAGGTTGACCGAGGAGAAAAGCCGTGAGAAGTGACTTTGGCATTATTGACCAGGCGATACGGGCTCTCACCATTGCCAAGAAAGACATCAAGATTTTCTACTCCAAGGGGCCGGTAATAATCTTTGGTCTTCTCTTCCCTGTTTTCCTGTTTCTCTCTTTCACCATTGGCAGGCATATGACTCTCGACTTTATGCTGCCGGGATTCCTGGGGATGATTCTCTTCTTTACGGCAACTTCAATATCGCCCGTGGTGGTGCCCTGGGAGGCGCAGGCCAGAACGCTGGAGCGACTGATGTCCTGCCCGGTGAGGCTTGAGACCATTATCATGGGGGATGTGCTTGCTTCATTTGTCTTTGGAATGGCAATCTCCCTAGTGCCTATCATCATTGGCCTTGCCCTCGGGATAACCCTATCCAGCCCGGTGCTATTTGCCCTTGCGGTTATTCTGGCAGCCCTGTGTTTTGCTTCTCTGGGTAATGTCTTCTCCATTCCTCCTAGCAATGTGCCGGCCACGGTAAACATGATTGCCGCCGCGGTGAGATTCCCGGTGATATTCATCAGCGGCATCTTTATCCCGCTGGACCAGCTACCCGCCTGGGGACAGGCGATATCCTACATCTCGCCCTTAACCTACTTCACCGACATTGCCCGCAGCTGCATCCAGGGCCGGGGACACCTGCCGCTGGCTCTTGATTTCACTGTCCTGATTGCGTTTACTGCCCTCTTTCTTGTGGTGGCCATGAAGATGCACCAGAGGACAATGCCCAGGAGAATATGATATGGCACAAGTCAATAAAGAGCAGAAGTATGATTATAGAACAGTTTGTGAAATTCCTGCCGGGCGACAGGGTCAAGAGCGATGTTTTCAAAGGTAAGCACTTCAACACTGCCGGCGATAAGCAGTGGTCTGTTCAACCCGGTTCGATGGTATTTACTCCCGACGGCATCAGGGGCATAAAATGCCTTGAGCGAATGACCGTACTGGGGATTCAAGAACCTCACTAGTCTCACACCCTCCAGAATCTACTTATAGGTAGTGCAACAAATGCATTATTGTGATAATATACAATCGGAGGTTGCACATGCGAGAACTGGTAAAAGTAGCCAAAGCCCTGTCTGATGAGACGAGAATCAGGATGCTTAAGCTACTGCTGGAAGAGGATATCTGCGTCTGCGAGATGCAGGAGATCTTCCCCCTATCCCAGTCGCAGGTATCCAGAAACCTGAAAGCACTTATGGATGTCGGTTTCCTCAAGCGCTGGCGTGAAGGGAAGTGCGTTGTTTACCAGGCCGACAGAGACAACAGCAACCGTTACTGCCAGGCAATACTTGATGCCCTGATAGATTCCTTCAATGAAGACCCGACGGTACGTCAGGACAGGGAGAAGCTCAGGGATATAGTTGCACGCGGGGTAAGAGAGAAGAGGAAGTAATTTTTTGCCTTATAGAAATGCATTGTTGAGCATACTTGCAATTATAATTGATTTTTGCTATCATTCTCTGCGAATTGCGAGGATTATCCCGCTGTAAGTTATTCGAGGAGGATTGTACATGGAGCTGAGCCGGAGAGATTTCATAAAAGGTGCGGTTGCAGGCACAGCAGGGGCGATTTTACTACCATCCATCCTGGATGGAGAGCTGAAAGCTTTTGCCCGGGAAGGAGACAAGAGTAAGCCAATCGTCTGGGAGAAAGTTCTCTATCAGTCCTGTGGCGTCTGCGATAACACCTGCGGCATGCTGGCATATGTCAGGGATGGCCACATCAAATGGATAGAGGGGAATCCTGCTGATGCTCTGGGTGGAGAAGGGAAAGTCTGCGTCAAGGGTGCCTCAGCCATGAGGACACTCTATGACCCGGACCGCCTGAAGTGGCCGTTAAAGAGAACAAATCCCAAGAAAGGCAAGGATGAAGACCCCGGCTGGGTAAAGGTATCCTGGGAGGAAGCCTTCAGCACTATCGGAACGAAGTTCAATGAAGCCATTGCCAAGTATGGCCCGGAATCAGTCTTGCTCATAGTCAGACCCAAGGAGCAGGATACCAGGCTACAAAAGGCAATCGGCACACCGAACCAAGCATGCCATGTGGATACCTGCTACATCACCCATGAAGTCGCCTGGATGGCGATGGTTACTGGCGGCGGACGGTCGTGGACTATGGACTTGGAGAATGCCAAGTACATCCTTGCCTTTGGCTGGGACCAGCCAGGTAAGTCCATGCAGTCTCACCTGCACGGTTTTATGAAAGCAAAGGAAAGGGGCGCTAAGGTTGTCGTATTCGACCCCCGGTTGTCCCTGACTGCTAACAAAGCAGACGAGTGGATACCAATAAAGCCGGGGACGGACCTGGCGGTTGTTCTAGCGATGATGAATGTTATCATCAGCGAAGGACTGTATGATAAGGACTATGTGGACAAATACACCTATGGGTTTGAAAAGCTGGCGGAGCATGTAAAGCAGTACACGCCAGAATGGGCGGCACAGATATCCGAGGTGCCAGCACAGGATATTGTCAGGATAGCCCGCGAGTTTGCCACCACCAGGCCGGCGATTATCCCCACCCACAAGCGGGACGCCGGCGGGCCGCTGTATGCCAACAGTTTCGCCCTGGCGCAGGCAGAGATTATCATGTGCGCTCTCGTGGGCGCCATTGAGAAGCCTGGCGGCTTTTACCTGGACCGTACGCCAAAAGCCCGCTCCATGGATGAGTTTGCCCCGGCAAAATACCCGGAGATGAAAGAGAAGCGCCGCGTGGACGGGCAAGACCTTTTCCCGCTGGCGAACAAGAAACGCAAGGGCACTTTCGCCCATCTGGCTCAGGGAATACTAAGCGGCGAGCCTTATAAGGTAAGGGTGGGATTAGCCAAGGCTTATAATGTGCTGTCCTTCCCCAACCCGGACACTATTGTAGAGGCACTGAAGACTCTGGATTTCTTCGTAGTGGTGGACCTCTATCCCAATGAGATGTGCCAGCTGGCCGACATCGTCCTGCCCGAAGTGCACTTCCTGGAGAAGAGCGGAATTGAGACCAGGGCGTACCACGCGATGTGGCCACAGATAATGCTGAGGCAGGGTGTGGGTGCTCTCTGGGAAGAAAAGGGCTGGGGCAGCATCGTAAATGGAATACTGGAGGCAATGGGCAAACCTGAGTTCAAGGTAGACTGGACTAAACTGGAGGAGGCACGACTCCAGGATGCGGGAATTACAATGGAATATCTAAAGAACAACAATGGTATCTGGGAAGACAGAAAAGACCCGGTGAGCAAGACAGAGTTCAACACCCCCAGCAAGAAGATTGAGCTTTACTCCACGGTACTGGAAAAGGAGGGACACGAGCCTCTGCCAACCTGGCACGAGCGCCTCACCGAGCCTTCAACCGAGTATCCTTACTATATTCTGACCGAGCATCTACCCTGGCAGAGAATGGGCAGGCTTTCCAACGACCGTATTCTGCGCGAACTCTTGCCGGAAAATTTCCTTCATATGCACCCGGATACTGCCGATAGGCTCGGTGTCAAAGAAGGCGAGTTTGTCATCGTGGAATCACCCACGGGCAAGAGCCTGAAAATAAGAGCACATATCACAAGGGGTATCCGGCGCGATTGTGTCATGACTGAGCACGGTTTTGGTTACTGGAGCAGGGATATGCATGTAGCTTATGGGCAGGGTACATGTGATGGGGACCTTCTTCCGGAGCGCCGCATAGCGGATACCAAGAAGACCTATGCTTACAATCCTGCCATGTCAAGCTCAATCCTTGATGTGTGCGTGAACCTGCGGAAGGCATAGAGCCAGATGACGGATGAAAAACGCACCGTGGGAGAAAATGAGAGAATAGCCATCGCCAGAGCGGTAATTTACCGCTTCCTGTCCCGGTGTTTTTCTCATCCTGACAGAGAGCTTATAGAGCTTTTTAGCAGCGCCAGACTGGAGGAGTTCCTTCAAGCCTGGTGCTATCTTGGTTTGGAGGGGCTTGAACACGTAGCCAGAGTCGCTAACTGGCTGAAAGCGCGGCCGAATCAGGAGGCGGTACTGGTGGAACTAGAGAAAGAGTACACTCGCCTATTCATCACCGCCTATCCAAAAACCATTGCCCCGCCCTACAGTTCGGTGTACCTGGACAAAGAGCGTCTCGTCTGGGGGGAAAGCACTGCCGAAGCAGCAAGGTTATATGAAGCCGCCGGGCTGGGTATCAGCGAGAATTTCCACGACATCCCCGACCATATTGCTGCCGAATTCGAGTTCGTCTCATACCTCATTTCGGAGCAGCTCAGGGACAGGGACAATAGCACTCGTATTACAGCACTGGATCAGATTCAGAAAGACTTCCTTAGCAGCCATCTTCTGAGATGGTCACCAGAATTTCTCTCACGGGTGGCTGAGTTCTCACAGATTCCTTTTTACCAGGTGGTAGCTGGCCTCGCCCGGGAGTTTCTGGTAGCGGAAACGCAACATCTTGGAAAAGCTCACCACTAACGATTGGCGCTAAATCAACACCGCATGCCATACTAGGCTGGACTTGACAGACAATAAGCCCTCATGTATACTGTATTTGTATATGTGAATATAAGCATACACTTCAGAGGTGGCTGATGATGCATGAGCTAATTAAGGCAACCAAAGCCCTGTCCGACGAGACCAGGCTGCGGGCACTTAACCTGTTTCTGGAGAGGGAGTGCTGTGTCTGCGAGGTGATGCAAGCGCTTGATATTTCGCAGAGCCAGGCCTCTCGTATTCTCTCCGCTCTTTACGACGCCGGCTTTCTCCGACGGCGTAAAGAAGGGCTATGGGTTTTTTATTCGATTGATGAAACGAAGGAGTTTTATGCAGAGTTGATCAGCGCGGTGAGAAAGGCACTGAAGGGTAATAAGGTAGTGGAGAGAGATTTAGAGCGATTGAGGAAAGCTGAGCGTGTGATGGTTAAACGAGTTAGCAGTCTAGGCATGACGTATCCTCTCAATCGCCTTCAGTTTGATTTAGGACGGTGAATGTTCTGTGGATGTGTTAATTAACCTTCTTCAGGGTGGTTGGAATGGCTTAATAAGCTATCTATCAGCGCATGTGATAACCTGCCTGGTGCCGGCTCTATTCATTGCCGGAGCTATCGCCGCTTTTGTTTCGCAGGCAGCTATTCTGAAATACTTTGGTCCCCAGACGAAGAAAGTCTTATCGTACAGTGTGGCTTCAGTTTCAGGCGCCGTGCTGGCGGTGTGCTCTTGCACTGTATTGCCACTATTTGCCGGTATTTATAAAAAAGGTGCTGGTTTGGGTCCCGCTATTGCCTTCCTTTTCTCAGGGCCGGCTATCAATGTCCTCGCTATCGTCTATTCAGCCAGACTACTCGGCTACGACATCGGGATAGCTCGTGCCGTTGGCGCTATCGCCTTTTCGGTTATCGTCGGTCTGATTATGGCTCTCATCTACCGGAGAGAGAAATCTCAGGCTGACGCTTATGCATTTGCCATGCTCGCTGCCGACCCGGCCGGAAAGAGCGTCTGGCAGCAGATCCTTTTTATTGGTTCTCTGGTGGGGGTACTGGTCTTCGCCGCATCCAAGAACTGGATTGTGCTGGGTATCTTCCTGGTTGCCGTAGCCGTCATCTTGTGGCGCTGGTTTACTAAAGGTGAAATTGTGCTGTGGCTTAATGAGACATTGCATTTTACCCGCTTGATTATACCCTGGTTGCTACTGGGGGTATTTATCGCTGGTATCCTGACCGTGGTTATCCCCCCGGACATCGTGGCAACATGGGTGGGTGGTAACAGCATCCTTGCCAATCTAATTGCCTCGTTTTCCGGCGCACTGATGTATTTTGCCACTCTTACCGAGGTGCCCATTGTGAAAGCTTTCATGGAGCTTGGTATGGGCAAAGGCCCGGCATTGTCGTTGCTGCTAGCTGGGCCAAGCCTTTCGCTGCCGGCAATGTTCACTATTACTAAAATTATGGGATTTAAGAAGACGATTACATATGTTGCCGTAGTGGTGGTAATGGCTACTATTACAGGTTACATCTTTGGCTTGATTGTCAGTTAGTAAATAAAAAATAAAATAAGGAGGGAGAAATGAAAATAAAAATTCTGGGAACCGGTTGTGCTAAGTGCCAGGCACTGGAGAAACTGGCCAATGAAGTGGTACGGGAGCTTGCTCTTGACGCCACTGTAGAAGAGGTCAAGGACATGAAGAAGATAATGGAGTACCCCATTCTGACCACACCCGGGCTGGTCATTGACGAGAAGCTGGTCTGCTCCGGGCGGGTGCCGACCAAGGCAGAGGTGACCAGTTTCATCACGACCGCCTTAGCCAAAAAAGAAGAATAAAAGCAGGTAATTATCAAAATTGGGAGACGCCATGAGGGAAAAGCAGCTACATAGACCGCTGCTTGAGAATTATATTATCTCAATCATTCCCGGCACTGGTGAAGGTTGAGAATGACAGGGAGGCGGACCGACACGTGCTGTCGTCAAGCTGTCAGGCGATATCAGCCCTGCCATGCCGCTGATGAGCCGGATAATCGAAGGCTGTGCCTATAACCCGGAGGCACACCTTCTAGCCTTCCGCTTTAAAGACAAGCATATAGTCGTCGAACGAGATAGGGTGCTCTTGAACAAAGTTAAAGACGAAGCTGAGGCACGGATGGTTATGGACTGGCTTGCCAGTATAGTGAATGGGCGTGATGAAAAAGTGACA
>DAOUCV010000079.1:0-9842 GCA_034432095.1 Dehalococcoidales bacterium | reverse complement strand
GAGGAGGTCAACACTGGAGAGACAGGGCTTGAAGAAAATTGCGGACGAGTTGGAGAGTAAGTATGGGGTATCAGTGCCAGAATAAGCGAAAAAAACAATGTTATAGAACTACGGTGTGCATTCCTGACGACGGAGAGAATTACAAAGGAGTAAGGCAAACTCTAGAACAAATAAAAGCAAGGTTGGGTAAAGGAGGGATTCTAGCAATCAGGGATTGGCTGGACTTTGGATCGTCCCTCAATATAAGATAAGTCCTAGCTTATTTTAGCGGCCTGACCTAGTTAATGTGGCCCCTTTTATCAACTTTGTCTTGTGTGCCGTACGGAAATATGACATCCCAAAGGAATAACCCGGTATAGTGCCGGATACCACGATATGTATGTCCTCCGGGTTTACAACGGGAACTTTTCCTCCTGGTCTGAGCGATTCTTTAATCACCGGTAAACGGTCTTCAGGAATGGCATCGTGTGGATAGAATATATCTATATCGGGAGGTTTGGTGTTAATCCTGTCATGTATTCCCTGTATTTCCCGTTCACTGAGCTCTTCATACGGTACCTTTGTGCTCTCGTAAATGTAGTCTCGTAGACTTTGCTTGCTTTTAAAACCGAGGCGTTGCAACATGATAGCCAATTCGGGATGAATAATGATTATGTGTTTTCTGAGGTGAGCAGCGGGATTAGCCACACCAATTTTGTATTGACCAAACGTGCCACGGTCGGCAGCCACGTCTCTCACTATATAGTCTAGGACCGCCTTTGCATCCCAGGGCTCGACCACTCCCCCGCCGTATATCCTCGTCATACCACCCATGACCGTGGACACCGTCACGCAACTGTCCTCACGCCGGTAACCCAGTCCCTCATTGAATGATTCCCAGGGACTCTGCTCCATATTCTCAGCGAAAGTATAGAAGGTGTGGGAAGAAGGGCGGCCTATCAGTGCCATATCAATCTCTCCCGGCCACAGGTAACCTATATTGATCAGGCTTAATCTCACGGCGCGACCGATGGTATTATTAGCTCGCCAGCCGTGACCTAATAAGCCGACGCCGGAATTCATGTTTATTTCTTTGGCAATAGGTCCGCTTACCATTATCATAAGCGTGAATGAACCTTCTGAACTCATCATGTGAGTGAAAGTACTTTCTTCAGTCAAGCATTCCATGGCGGCGATTATAACAGGCAGATACTCAGGCTTAGCCCCTGCCATCACGGCGTTAATAGCTATTTTTTTAACAGTGGCGATACCGTTTCGATAAGGTACCCGGCCTATAATTTCATCAGGAGAACGCGTGGTTCCTGTTAACATCCACTTAACTGCCTGTTCCGTGGGTGGGATGAGGGGCAAGCCGTCACCCCAATGGTTCTCAAGGTACAGCTTGTTGAAAGATTCGAGGGCGGACTCGTAGCTCTCTGAGGTGACCGTAACTGTTTCGACTTGCTTCACCCGGGCTTTCAGTTGCGGGTTTTTTTCTTCCGGCGTAAGAGGCTTGGTAAGGGCGTCGATAATACGGTCAATAGATGCTTCTGCAACAGGTCTAATCCTTTCCACGGTCAACCGGTTCGGGTAATAATCTATGGAGGGTAGGCTTACGATACGCAACGTGGGCATTCCCGCGTCCTCGGCCGACATTTTGGCGGTGTGAATAGCGTTATCCCCGACCACAAAAACGCCGGGTTTGCCGAGTCTTTCTAATGCAATTACCTGCCGGCACTGAATCCATCCTCCCATCCCGTTATCGCCGACGCCGTAGATAAATGTATCCATTTCCTTTTTTGCCTTCGCCGCCGCTTCGGCATCTCCCCAGACAAGCCGAAAGGTGGTCGCACTTGGATACCTTTCTTTCAGTAATTCTTCAACGGCGATACAGAAATTATCCCCCCCTTTCTTACCATCCCAGATTATTCCGATCTTCTTGCCCGCCAAATCTTTCACGCGAGGGTTGACGAGCCCTGAAGGCGCCGGAATCTCAAGAATACCTTGAGGGTTTAAGCACACCAGTGACACTTTGCCTTTCAATTTTTACCCCCTTCTTGAATATATTTTCACTTAACATGGCATTTATAATTATTGTTTAACTCAAACACAGTCTCTTGAGTACTCAGCCGGACGTTGCTCCCCTTCACTCTAGAGCCGGTATAGCCTTTTCTTAGGGACATGCACCTCGATTTTCTTGGTGGCCGTCGCTGTGGCACCTTCTGTATCAGTAAACTTCATCGTGATTGAGTAGGTTCCCGGGTTTTGGTAAACGTGAGTAGCCGTAGGGCCGCCGACGGTAATAGGAGTCCCGTCTCCCCAGTCCCATGTGGTGCCTGCCCATTCAGGCAGTGCTGGATAATGATAACTCGTTTTATCATCATGAAAGCGAGTTTCATCATTCCATACTGTGACAGTATCTCCCACCATCACCGTGTCTGACAGTACCGCAATACTTACCCGAGGAGGTGTATTCGGGCGAGTCTTGCTGATGTTATCATAGAAAAGTAATCCCTCCGGCAATCGATCGATATTTTCCAGAATTTCAATATGTGCGGCGTATGCACGCTCTATCTGGTCGAGTGTGATCTTGTCCGGCGTATCCAGTGTGGAGTGGTAATACAGGGGTATACTTGCCACGTTAACCCACGGACTTGTTGTCGGCGCCATCCCCCACTGCGGTCCACTTCCAAACGACCCGAAACGGTTGTGCGTGCAAACAAATCCGTATTTGTCCATAGTAAAGGCGGCGAGCCTGCTGAAAATATAATTATTCGATATTATATAGAATTCGCAGGTCTCACCTTCGACTGGAACGATTTTGCCTTCGGTTTCGTTATACACGTACCTTATACCCCCAACAGCGTGGTCTACATCCCACACTATTGCCCTGGCCAGCTGGTCTTTATGCGCCTCGGCAAACTGGAAGTGTCCCGAATTGAGGTCGAAATCATGCCCAAGGCACCAGGCGAAGAGCATGTCGCGGTTCCTTGACGCCATCGGCTTGGAGGCGAAGTATTCTGCCCACTTTATCAGCAAGGCTACGCTACCATTATTATCAACGGCTCCGGTAAAGTGCCCCGTATCGTAGTGGGTGCCGGCGAGGATAACCTCATCTGAGCTTCCATTACCCGGCAATTCAAAGACCACATTATAGGCGTCGTATACTTTATGCTTGATTTCCAGTTTTATCTTCACAGCGTGAGGTGCACCTGACACGACCAGATTTCTTAAATAATCACCTCCGCTCTTACTGAAACAAAAGACCGGAATCGGGAAAATATCAGTCGGCGTTCCTTCACCCTTTTGTTGTTGTGGGCTGTCTACCTGCAGATTGGCTCTAAATACGGCGATAGCCCCTTTGTTTTTTGCGGTTATGGTCGCATCTCTGGCACTGGGTATGTAGCCCCGTAAGAATTTCTCATCTATCAGTGCAATCTTACCGGCAACATCAACAAGTTCAAAATTCGAAGTAGCCCCGACCCCTAGGTATGCCAGTTCACCTGTAATGCCCTCCGGAGGGGTTCCCGAAGTCCAGTGTAGTGGACTGCATAATTCGGATAACAAGGTTTCTTTACTGTTCTCTTCGACCATTACCTCGTAGGTCTCGGGGAATGGGCTGTGTACTTTAATCGGTTCTAATCTGGCATTTTTCAAACCGGCTGCACGGAGTCTATTGAGGATGTAGTTTGCCGCTGCCTCTCCCTTCTCTCCAACGTTTATTCCGGAATGAATACCGTAGCCGGCAAGGTCGCAAAGGTCCTGAATCATCTCCCTGACCTCCTTGGCGGTTGAGGGTATGCTGGAACTTCTCCTTTCCATCTTTTTCTCCTCCTTATCTCTATATACCATTAATCTTCTAAGAGGAGCACGTGCGCCACGAACCCACTATAAGCTAATCACGGTCTCGGTCCATAAATAGGGAGGGGTTGACCATATTCTAGTGCCCCAAGGTCCGGAGCTCTGCCAGTAAAGTCGTCGTTGACATTGGGGAGAATGCACCCGGCATCAACGGCTGCGGCATCTGGCTTAAGCCGAAAATCCAGGTCTTCAGCTTTATAAATCCGGGTGACATCACTCGGGTCGGCTGGTGATACGTTCAAAAATATATCGTAATCTACTAGTATGCTATTCTTGTCTTGGCCGGTGGCTTGGCTGTATTCCGCCAGAGTTGCAAATTTGCGTTCCACCCTTGGTTCGGTGTAGTCCTTCAGTGTGTCAAAAGGTGGAGATTTCCATACGAACGAATACTCAGCTCCTGGGTCAGGACGGAAGCCGTTGTAGTCAGATGATGTGTAATTGGTGAAACTGTCCACAGAGAAAACCGCCTCCGAGGGCTGCCATCCAAGAATGAGGTTATTCCGGAAATGATAGTTCGAAGCCTGGGAAGCCTCTACCTTGGTGGCAAATGTATTGTGGTAGTAGATTAGACCCGATGGATTTTGGGCGTGCTTTACACTGTTCGGGGCATGGTAGACGATATTCCGTATGAAATACGCCGGTCCGCCGAAGAGGGTCTGTTGGCTCAGGGCATTAGCGGCAGCGCTTATACAAAGGTTGCGTAAGACACGTATGTTATACATGGCTCCGTCAGCTTCAATGAAGTTGTCGTGCACGTTGGTGATGAAGTTATTATGGATGTCAATTGAAACGAATGTCCTATTCTGTCGTAATACTTTTTCAAGTGGATAGACATCCGGGTGACCGTAGGGTGGGTAGCCATCCGGGACGCCATATGTAGCGTGGTCTATTCCATCATGGAAATTCGCAACATAATTGTGACATATAACATGACCCGCTCCGGCGACCTTGACCGCATATTCAGATAAACACTTCTCATAGGGGTAGGGGGAGCCACGTGAGGGGAGATTAGTCCATCCGTGCAAAACTTTTGGGTCATGCCTGCCGATAAACACGTTGTCAGCGATGTAGAAGTTCTTTGAACCTGACCAATCGGTGTGAATCCCTTTATCAATATTCTCAAAGCGGCACCTCTTGACGGTCAATCCGCTGGAGCCGATTATATTCTTATTGCCAGCCAGAAAAGCGACATAGGTATTTCGAATAGTAAGACCTTCGAAGTAATGATAGTCTGCAACTGTAACGTTGAAGAGGTTGAAATTCCCATTGCCATCGAAAATAACTTCACCATCGCCGGCCGCTTTTATGACTATAGGCTTCTCGGGTGTTCCCTTCGCCGTCAGGTAATACGTTCCCTGGAAAGGAGTACCCATACCCTGTCCCCAGATATCAGCCCCATAAAAAGTCCAGTCATCCTTGTAAACGCCGGCATGGATTAGTATGATATCGCCGGGCTGCACACGAGGTGGGGCAACATTCCACCAATCTGCTTCACACCAGCCAGTGTAATAAGCCGCCATCAAGTTAACAAAGGCTGGTTCCTGTTTTGGCCCGGTATAATTACTGGGATATACGTGGTAAACTCGTCCGCCCTCGAAGGGCTTTGGCTCAGGACGAGTGGTTACCGTGACCGTTTTCTCGGCATTACCTCTTACGCCATCCGGGTCCGACATAAGAAACCTGCACTCATACTCCGTACCGGGTTTCAGGTCGAATATGCTTCCGGCAAACAGGTTCGGAGTTACATAATCGATGCTGTTGTTAAGAAACTTGGCAATGCTTTCTTCGTTCTGGATGCGAAGAAGAGGCAGTGCCTTTCTCCAGACACTTTCTCCTTTTTCACGGTACCAGACTTCCACCGTGGCATTATGGTTATCATCTCCCTCAATATACCACTCGAACCCGAGTGAATTCAGAGTTGCAGGTTCAACGACAAACCTGACCGGTTTGACGCTGTTCTCCCTACCAGTGTTCTTGCTGGACATTTCTAACCTCCTTACTGAAGATAGATTCTATAATCCGATGAAATCGGCCCCCCGAAGAAGGTCTGGGAAGCGACGCTAGTACCTTAAGTCTAGCTCATTTTTGTCTCCCACTACCAATGGAGTTCCTGTAAAGGTTAAGAAAGCTGCCCTAGGCAAGGCATTACGCATACTCTGACCCTGCCAGACCTTCCTGGTCCTCCTAACCTAGCGTTTCCAGTCTCAGGGGTTCACTCCACTATAACTCGTATGTTTTGAGGTCAGAGGCTATCTTGAGTTTGGCATCGGTAAGTGCTTGTACTTCCTCTGCTGTCCAACCGGGCGCGACCTCCCTGAGAACAAGTCCCTCTTTCTTTCCTTTTGGCCCTTTTACCTCGATAACGGCCAGGTCTGTCACAATGAGGTCCACGTATTGTGGGGCGCCAGTGAGGGGCATAGTGAGTTCTCTCACTATCTTGGACTTTCTATTCTTGTCAAGATGGGTGATGGCAACAATACACCTTTTTGGTCCGACAACTAGCTCAAAAGCCCCGCCAATACCGATTCCCCAAGGCGGCACCGGATATTCAGATGCCCAGTTGGCGAGGTCTCCTCGTTCTGACACCTGAAAGCCACCTAGAACACCGGCATCAATATGATGGCCTCTCAGCATGTTAAATGCCTCGACAAAGTCGAACATGGCCATTCCAGGTTTTTCTCTTACGTACTGGATTGAGGAGTTATGTACACACAGGTCTATCTCTTCCCACTCATCCAGGGTATATGCTGTGCCGTAACCTAAAATTCCGTTCTCTCCATGCCAATATATATCTACCCCTGATGGCACGAAGTTAGCGACGAGACCGGGTATCCCACGGCCAAGGTTGACATAATCTCCATCCTTGAATTCTTTAGCAATGCGCATGGCTATGGTTTCACTGGTTAATTTTTCTGCCTGATATTTTTCCACTAAACGTTCCCGCTTATTCATTTTTGCTCATTCCTCCAGATACAGGCTCTAATAGTCGTCGTCTGAAACCTCCAGGGCCATATGATATTACCTTCAGTACTTCATTCCACTCAAAGCTGCCCATTCCGCCTTTTGGAACTTTCACCACGCGGTCAACATAAATGTGAGGTGTATGAACATGGTCGGGGTCTATTTCGCCTGGCTCAACTATCTCAAGTACTTCAGCTATAGTAACCCTTGATGCTCTCGCCACAAGAGGATTGTGGAGTCTCTGCCCTCTATAGTAGACCAGGTTGCCTAGCTTGTCTGCCTTCCACGCCTTCACAAAACCGAAATCTGGGACAAGCGGCTTCTCAAGAAGATATTCCTTACCATCGATGACAAATTTCTCACATTGCTCTTCAAGGAAGGTACCGACACCTACCGGGGTAAGGATACCGCCATAGCCGCAGGCAGCAGCTTCAAGCCTGGTGCAAATGCTTCCAAAGGTTGTCGGAACTACCTCGATGTTTTTTAGTGCGGTCTCGAATTCTTCATTTCTTGTTTCCTTTCCATCCCTGGTATATACCCCGGTGGTAAAGCCGGTAATAATCTTCTTTACCTTGCCTGGCTGCAGTACACAGTCGGTGGGCCCATAGGTAGGGAGGATTCCTCCTTCTCTAATAGGCATCACCATGTTGCCAACGAGGGTTAAGTCCTTGACATCTTTTTTGTAGAGTGCTTCCCAGAGGTTCATGGCCTGGCTGGCGGGACCAAAAGTGGAGAAAGCTATTACGGCTCCATCAAAAACATCGGCTACTGCCTCATCAAAACTGTTAAGTATCTTGGTCTTCATAGCAAATTTTCTCCTTTCTGTCTTTATCGCTCTAAGAGTACGATGTCTAATGTCTCCCATACCGCTCTGAAACATTGCGTTTCTAGCGCCCATTGTTATCGGGGCTAGCTCCTAATACAGTCCCATCCCCTTTGAAAAGTCACCCTCCGGAACGGGTTAAACATTCCTAGTGTGCAGGGATTATCTGAGGTTTGGTGGAATATAATATAGTGTATGTCGTCAGCGAGAGTGGGACAAAGAGGGGGCTGGAGGGCTTAAACCCTCCAGCCCCCTTGCCGCTCTATTAGGGTAGGTCCCGCTTCAGATATTGTTTGAACAACCGGGTATGTGGCACTTTGTCCTCAAGCCTCATTATCCTGATGGCATTGCCACCCAGAATTAAGTTAAGGTCATCTTGAGGTATGTTCAGTTTCATCAGTTCCCGATACTGCCAGCCGTAGTAGTCTACTTGGTGTGCTGGCGGTCCAAGGTTGCGGTTCTGGTCCGGATACACATCAGGATAGCCCCCTGGCCACCACTGCTGCGGGATAGAAGCCCCCCAGTCGGTGCCCCATATCAGTTTCTCACAACCAATATTGGGGTCCCGTAGCGGCTTTTCGTAGAGCTCAGCCCACCAGAGACCTGTCTCCACATAAACATTAGGGTGGCCGGCTGCTACCCGGAGGACATACTCATAGTCTAACTCTGACCACCACCCCTGCATACCGCCGTGCTCCATTATGATAGGCACCTCCGGGAAGTTAGAGGCGATTGTACCCCACAACATAATACCGGCCGGCCCGCCCATAAGAGTGCCGCTAGCCATAGCCGCGGCTGCAGCGGCCCCGGATGGACCACGCGTTATACTGGTGGCTCCGGCGTACCCTGACAGGCTCCCTCCATGCGGGCCGGATACGGGCACCTTATGCGCCTGTGCGACCTCCATTATCTTGAAGATGTCCTGTATGCGTTCTTCTTGGGTCTTTGGTTTTTTCTGTCTTGGACTAACGACTTGAGGAAACCCCTCACGTAGCCCACCCCGGAAGTTTCCGGTGGCGAGCTGTTTATCTATTTCCTGGCAGAGCTCGTCAATTGTCCCCTCTATCTCGCCCTCCCATACCCTTCGCCTGAAGTCCGTTAACCCAAGGCAACACACAAACTTGTCCGGGTACTTCTTCTGGATCTCTAGGTCTATCTCATCGGTCATGCCAAAGGCGGGCGAGATAATACACATGTCCACACCATAGCGCTCCATGTCGTAAAGCAGGCGGGCTGAGTTGTCATATACCACAACCTCGGGGTCTGTGGCCATGCCTTCAGCCAGAGTAGCATAATCAGGCTTTATCTTTCGCTCCTGAAACTTAAAAGCATGTCGCTGGGCATGAACGTGCGTATCAACTACAAATCTACCTGGTATCATTTATGTCTCCTCCTTATCTTAACAGTTCTATAGTTTTTGACTGCCTCCACGATGCCATGTTTAGTATCCCATGGACTTCTTAAGCGCCCCGTCGTACCAGACGTAACAAATGTATTGATAGGGGTTATAATAACCCATGTTCACTTCACCGTGGAAGTTCTGCAACCACGGCCACCACATGGTGTAAAAGTATGGGGTCGGCATATGTACTCCCACGGCTTCACTGAGAATAAAGGGACCTAAGTCCCTCCGCAACCGGGCGACCTCGGCGTCGTCCTTACCAACGACCCTGCTGACCGCTTCACAGCACGCCCTGGTACGTGGGTTTTCGTAGTAACTGGGAGCAAACGAACTCTCTTTACGAACCTCAAGCATCCTGAAAGGCAAGGAAATTAATACAAATTAGCCTTTTGTCGTTTCATTTGTATTGCTCCATAGGCATCGCCCCCCCTTGCTGGCCCTGCCGTTAGCCCCAATTCCCCCCAGGGCTCTGGTCACGGGAGGAATGATGGAGGGAGATTTAATTAAACTGCCAGATTGAAAAAAGAAAGACCTGCGGTACCCCGCTTTTCCCCGGCAAAGTCAGCACTTGTTAACCGGAAAGTGTCTATAGTTTAATCGTTTGTTTGTACGCTGTCAATGTGTCTGCGCATATGCAAAGTATCACATTTTGTGCCGTATTATCCGAAAAGACATTGAGAAGTGAGATATCCATTTGTTGTGCTTGAAAGTTAGACTGTTAATGGTTCAAAACTGGACTGGGATATTACATCCTTCTGAAAAAAGGAGGATGTATGGACCAGATCCACAAGAGGTTCACTGCCGAACAGGTGAAAG
>DAOUCV010000078.1:0-19168 GCA_034432095.1 Dehalococcoidales bacterium | reverse complement strand
TGGGAGAACCGGATGGTAAAGTCGGTTACCTATCCGCTAAACGAGTTCCCAAGAGTCCAATTTTGAAAAATTAGATAGCTGTAGACAGTCTAATTTTCAAAAATTCCTAACATATGGAGTGTCAAAGACAGGCGAAGCCTCTCTCATATAACTGATTCCCCTTCCCCTTTACAAGGGGAAGGGGATTAAGGGGATAGGGTTTAGTTTTCCCTACCCAGCTAACCCCAGTCCTTTATATAGCGTCGGGAAAGAGAAGTACTGCTCCATAATCTCAGCGAGCTTTGGTAGCTTGTTCTCATGGTTGAATTTGGTTCTATCTAGGGCATTCTCAATATTGGACACTATGGTGGTAACATCATCTTTGACTGAAATAATGGGGACATTTTTCTCTTCGGCCCTATTAAGAACGACCGGTTTTAGCGGTGTATCACCACTGAGGACAATACATCTGGTCGAAGTCTGCATCGCCGCCATCTGCATATCCGGCCGCTCGCTCCTGACTACTACCGCTTTGTTATTCTTGCGACCAAAATAGTCCGGCCCGGGGTCAACCGCCATTGCCCCCAGCATAAGGTTTTCCACCAGTTCTCCCGATTGCTCGGTACCACGCAGTATCTCCCCGTGAATACCTTCAGCCAGCTCACCAATAGTCAGCGCCAGAAGGACCCTATCTTCAGGCAGCACCCCCAGAATATTTATTCCTGCTTTATCAAGCTGTGCCAACGCCTCGCTACGTACCTGTTCCAGCCTGCTTTTTGGCACCTTATTCAATACTATCCCCAGTAGCGACTGCCCGAAATCCTTGTAGCTATTTGTCGCCTTTGGCCACTCTTTAGAATAGGGTTGGATAACCAGAGCTTTGGCATTCAACGCCGCTGCTATTTCGTATGGAGCTTCATTTGACTTGCCCGCTGGTCTCTGTCGCCATACGCCTTCGACAATGACCACATCTTTGCCGCTGGAAACCACAGCATAAGCTTCCCTGATTCTATCAGTCAGGGCAGAATGCTCGCTAATAACCGGACAAAGGTCGCTTATTGGTTCCTTCAAGGCAAAAACACGCTTCATAAAAACAGCATCGCTATCAATAGCTTCTGTCGGTGGGATTTTGACATCAGTGACAATCGGTTTAAAGAAACCCACTTTCTTGCCGTCACCTAGCAGATGCTTAACCAGACCGGCACAAACGGCGGTTTTCCCGCTGCCCTCTTTTAAAGATGTTACATATAAAGCGACCAATATACACCTCCACTCAAGCAGAATCAGGCGGTGAGACTATTATAACCCGTCTTGTATCATTGGTAAAGAGGATGAAGGGGAGACAATAGCTTTGACCCTGCGCTCAAAAACACGGCGGTCGAGAAGAACTCGACGCCGACATTTAAGACATCTGATGCCGATATCAGCGCCAAGCCTGACTACCTGCCATTCATAACTGCCGCAGGGGTGTTTTTTCTTCAGGCGGACCACATCACCGAGCCTTATCTCTAAAACCATTTCAGTATACTCTCAGGCTGGATAAATGCTGGTTAATCTGGTCTCGCAGTGTTAAGGCAGCCTGCCGGGCTGAGCGGGCAAAATCTTTTTCACGCGAGGCATATATTATCTGCCGTGACGAGTTGATGATGGCTTTCTCTCCTCTAACATCAACCCCATAGCGGACGGCTAAAGCCAGGTCGCCTCCTTGGGCGCCAATGCCCGGTATCAATAGAGGCATATCTGGTTGAATCTGCCGAATCAACCTTAATTCCTCGGGGTAGGTGGCACCAACAACCAGTCCGATATTGCCGGATTTGTTCCACTGACCGGCTTTAAGGGCTACCACCTCAAATAGAGGGCGGTGGTCATTTTCAATCTCGCAGCGGAGAGACTGAAAATCAACAGCACCGGCATTTGAGGTTCGGCACAAAATAAGTACTCCTTTATCATGATATTCAATGAAAGGCTCAATTGAATCAAAACCGAGGTAGGGATTGACGGTAGTAGCGTCAAAGCCAAAGTATTCAAAGAGGGCACGGGCATAAGCTTTAGCGGTATTGCCTATATCACCACGCTTGGCATCGGCTATTACCGGGATATCCTTGGGGATGTAATTCACCGTTCTCTTCAGGGCATCAAGTCCCTCGTTCCCCAGTGCTTCATAAAAAGCCAGGTTGGGTTTATAGGCACAGACCAGGTCGTGGGTAGTCTCAATAATTGCCCTGTTGAATTCAAAAACACCTACTCTGTCAGGCATTAGCTTTGGGTCAGGGTCGAGTCCGACACAGAGCAGGCTCCCGTTTTTTCGAGCGGCGCGGGTCAGTTTTTCAACGAAATTCATCTCCACTCCTGACATAAACTTATATGGGTAATCTGATAATATCAGCCACTAAGGTCAGCGTCAAGCCCTAATTAGCTTGACAGTTGGAGTCCCCAATACATATCATTAAATTGAGGAAGGGGTTTAAAAGATGGGTAAGATTTATCTGATTGATGTGACCAACCGTGACGGGGTTCAGACCGCCAAGCTCGGTCTATCCAAACTGGCTAAGACGATGATAAACATATATTTGAACGAAATGGGAGTTTCCCAGAGCGAGTTTGGCTTCCCGACTACCAGACATGAGTCCTATTACCTTCGGGCGAACCTTAAATTGCAGGAGATGGGTGTTCTGCAACCTATCCGCCTGGGAGGATGGATTCGGGCGACGACCGAGGATGTGGAAAAAGCCTTTGAATTAGTGCCAGAAATCAAGCACCTCAATCTTTCTATCTCTACTTCCAAGCAGATGATTAATGGCAAGTTCCGGGGTACAAAGAGTGAGGAAGATGTATTGGCCATGGCGATAGAGGCTATAGATGCGGCTAGAGAACATGGTGCTTTAAGTATCGGCATAAATGCTGAGGATGCTTCAAGAACGGATATCGATTTTCTGGTTCGTTTTGCCTCTTTAGCCAAGGAACACGGTGCCGATAGGTTCAGGTATTGTGATACCCTTGGTTATGATAATCCTTTCACTATCTACGATGCCTGTAAAGTGCTGGCACGGAAGGTGGGAATGCCAATAGAGCTTCACTGTCACGGCGACCTGGGAATGGCTGTTGCCAACTCCGTTGCCGGGGCAATGGGAGTCATTGATGGTGGGCAGGATGCCTACATCAACACGACTATCAACGGCATCGGAGAGAGAGCCGGCAATGCCGACCTCGTGGCTGTAGTGCTGGCACTCAAAAAGTCCAAGGGGCTGGCTAAGAAGTATAGGTTTGGTATGCCAATTCATCTATCAAAGGCCTGGAAGATTTGTAAGTATGCCAGCTATGCCTTCAGAGTTCCCATCCCGATAAATCAGCCCGGAGTGGGAGCTAATGCCTTTGCTCATGCCTCCGGTATTCACGCTGATGGGGTGTTAAAAGACCCGCAAACCTATGAGCTCTATGATTTCAAGGAATTAGGCCGGGGCGAGCCAGAGATGGTGGAGACTGGCAGGGAAATAGCTTCCGGCGAATATAGCGGGATTTCCGGTTTCAGACACATTATGGGTAAAATGGAAATACACTTCACCAGCCAGAAAGAGGCTGAAGAGATACTGGAACTGGTAAGATACGCCAATGTGCTGGCGCAGAAGCCTCTTGTTGCTGACGAGCTGCGTTTTATCGCCCAGTATCCGGATATTGCCCGGGAGTTACTTACCCTGATACCACTGGGCTAATCTATCTGCAATCTGGCAATTATGGCGTCAGCCATCTCTGAGGTTCCCACAGCTGTGGTGTCATTTCGGGCTGGCTTTAAGTCATAGGTGACGGATTTGCCTTCGGCGAGGACTGCAGCTACGGCTGCCTCTAGCCTGCCTGCCGATTCCCTTTCGTTAATGTAGCGGAGCATCATGATGCCGGAGAGGATGGTTGCCAGCGGGTTCACCTTGTTCAAACCGGTATATTTGGGAGCGCTGCCGTGTGTGGGTTCGAAAACGGCTAGCCCATCTCCAATATTCGCTCCCGGCGCTACTCCCAGGCCGCCAACGAGCCCGGCACATAGGTCTGAGACAATATCTCCGTAGAGGTTCGGCAGTAAAAGCACATCGAACCGGTGCGGCTGCTGAACAAGTTGGGCACACAGGCTGTCAATGAGCCTGTCTTCAAATTCAATATCAGGATAGGACTTGGCCACTTCACGGACGACTTCAAGGAAGAGACCGTCGGAAAACTTCATAATGTTTGCTTTATGGACAGCGGTTACTTTTTTTCTCTGGTTAGACCGGGCATATTCAAAAGCAAACCGGGCAATTCTCCTGGTTCCCGTCTCGGAGATTAACTTGATAGAGACGCCGCAGTCCTCGGGCACTTTTTCCTCGGAATTCTGTCTGATGAGGGAAAGCAATTTTCCTGTCTCTGGTTTATCCCTGGCGAACTCAATGCCAGCATAAAGGTCCTCTGTGTTTTCCCTGATAACCACGATATCTATGTTTTCGTATCTCGAAGGCACACCTTTATAGCTCCGGCACGGACGAAGACAGACATAGAGGTCTAGCGCCTTTCGCAGAGCTACATTCACACTCCTAAAGCCCTTGCCCACTGGGGTGGTGGTTGGTCCTTTGAGGGCTACTTTGTTTTTTCTGATTGACTCAAGAAGGTGCTCCGGCAGGAGACTGCCTTCTTTCTCTAGGGTGCTGGCACCAGCGTTAATCACCTCCCACTGGAATTTCACGCCAGTAGCCTCAAGAACCCGCCTGGTGGCTTCGATAACCTCCGGCCCAACACCATCGCCAGGTATCAGGGTGATAGTGTGTTTCACTAAGACTACCTCCAGTTAAAGTCACCGTATTTCTTGATGTAGGGAACAAGACCGCCTTCGTTGAGGATATTTAACATAATATCTGGCATCCGACTGAAATTAAGCTCTGCCCCATTTGTCAGGTCTTTGACCTTTCCTGTTTTGAGGTCTACCTCTAGTTCATCACCATCATTGATACTCCCGGTATCACAGATAAGCACGGGAAGTCCGATATTGATAGCGTTGCGGAAGAAGAGGCGAGCCGCCGATTTCGCCAGAACGGCACTTACTCCTGACATCTTGATGACCAGCGGAGCGTGTTCCCGGCTTGACCCAAGCCCAAAGTTCTTCCCACCCACTATGAAGTCGCCCTTTTTCACCCGCCGGGCAAATGTTGGGTCAGCATCCTCAAGCACGTGCTTGGCTAATTCTGGCAGGTTGCTGCGCAAGTGGAGCAGCCTTCCCGGTATAATATGGTCGGTGGTGATATTGTCGCCAAATTTAAAGGCTTTACCTTTCAACATTTATAAAAACTCCCTCGGGTCAGTAATTTCACCTTTTATAGCAGTGGCGGCGGCAGTTGCCGGGCTAGCCAGATAAATGAAGGACTCAGGGTTCCCCATACGACCCTTAAAATTGCGGTTGGCAGTGGATAAGCATGCCTCACCATTACCCAGGACGCCCTGATGCACCCCCAGACAGGCGGCACAGCCGGGCGGGACGATGGTTGCTTCTGCTTCAACCAGGGTGGTGATATACCCTGCAGCTAGAGCTTCCAGTAGAACTTTTTTCGAGGCTGGAGCCACGATAAGCCGGGTATGCGGATGTTTCTTCTTGCCCTTTAGAATGCTGGCAACAATACGGATATCATCCAGTCGACCATTGGTACAGGTGCCGATGAAAACCTGGTCAATGTGTGTCCCCTTAAGCTCTCTCACTGGAGCAGTGTTGTCGACACGGTGAGGTCTGGCTACGGTGGGCTCAAGCCAGGCAGCATCGAGCTCAATCGTGCTTTCGTAGGTGGCATCGGGGTCCGGGGTGAGGGGGATATAGTGCTCTTCTCTTCCCTGGCTTCGTAGGTAGTCCCTGGTGACGTTATCCGAAGGGAATAGCCCAACCTTAGCCCCAGCCTCCACCACCATATTGGCGATGGTAAGGCGTTCTGACATTGGCATGGTAGCTATGGCTCCACCATGGAACTCCAGTGCCCGGTAGGTAGCCCCATCGGCGCCAATTTGCCCGATGAGATGGAGGATAAGGTCTTTGGCATAGACGCCTTTGGGCAGCTGACCCTGGACGGTTACTTTTATCGTTTCTGGAACGCGCAGCCAGGTCTTGCCCAGAGCCATGGCGATGGCGATATCTGTCGAGCCCAGTCCGGTGGCAAAGGCACCCAGGGCTCCAGCCGTGACGGTGTGGGAGTCAGCTCCGACAATAATGTCTCCGGGGTTAGCCCATGATTCGGCGACGAGCTGGTGGCAGATACCCTGTCCAATATCACTTAAGATTACGCCCTTTTCTCTGGCGAAACTCCTGAGAAACATGTGATCGTTAGAGAGCTCTCTAGCCGGGCTGGGTGCGGAATGGTCAATGAAAAGGATGGTTCTTTCGGGGTTGTGAACAGTATTCAGATTGGTCTCATTGAATTGCCTCAGGGCTAAGGGACCGGTGCTATCCTGTACAAAGCTTAGGTCGATTCTCACAACGACGATATTGCCGGCACGAACCTCGGTATCGGACTTGGCACTAAGGATCTTCTCGGCTAAAGTCTTGCCCATCACCTTCAACTATATCAGTTTTTGGGGGATGTTGTCACGATGGTGAGGTAGATAAACCTGAATTGACTTCGGTATGAAGCGCTGGTAATATTGAGCTAAAGGAGTGGGCTATGGCAGAGCAGGTTGATAGAATCGTCTTGTTTCCATTAAGCTCGGGGGTAAATAATCTGGGGCATCTTGTTATTGGTGGTTGCGATACTGTAGAGCTGGCGGCTGAGTTTGGAACGCCACTATATCTCTTTGATGAGTTTACCCTGCGTAGCAGAATTGCCGAACTCAAGACTGAATTCGGCAAGCGTTATGCCGATACCACTATTCTTTATTCCTGCAAGGCCTTCGTCAATAAGGCGGTTTTGCTCCTCATTATGGAGGAGGGTTTGGGGCTGGATGTTGTCTCCGGGGGCGAGATTGGCATTGCCCGCTCGGTTGGTTTTCCTATGGACAGGGTTTCTTTCCCGGGTAATAATAAGTCAGCCGAGGAGCTCATTCTGGCTCTGGAGTCGGGAGTCGGGCACATAGTTGTGGACAACTTCCATGAGCTTAGAATGCTGGGGGAGATAGCCAGAACGAAGGGTCTCAAGCCCGATGTCTTGCTACGTATCTCTCCCGGAGTCGACCCACATACTCACAAATATGTTATTACTGGTAATGTTGACAGCAAGTTTGGCTTCCCCAGGGTTAAAGGGGAAGAGGCGGTGACGGCGGCTATGTCTATGCCCGAACTGAACGTGGTCGGTCTGCATTGTCACATCGGCTCGCAAATCGCTGAGATTGAGCCATATGAGCAGGCAATCAGGTTTATGCTTGACTTTGCCGCCAGGATGGGACAGAAATATGGTTTTAAGCTCAAGGAATTCAATATTGGTGGGGGGTATGCTGTCCAGTACACCCTTGATACTCCAGTTCCACCAATTGCCGTCTATGCTGAGGCGATAACTTCAACCATCATTAGTAAATGCCGGGAGACGGGGTTGGCGAGGCCAAAACTTATTGTCGAACCGGGGAGGTATATCGTGGCGCAGGCCGGGGTGGCGCTATATAGTATCGGGGTGGTGAAAGAAATACCCGAAATCAGGACGTATGTAGCCATAGATGGTGGCATGGGTGACAATATCCGCCCGGCTCTCTATGGAGCCAGGCTTGAGGCGGTAATTGCTAGTCGGATGAAAGATAAAACTGATGGCAAATTCACCATTGCTGGCAAGTTCTGCGAATCGGGCGATATATTAATCCGGGACATCCGCCTGCCAGAGCCCAGGGCTGGTGATATTCTCGCCGTGCCCGGCTGTGGTGCTTATTCGATACCTGAAGCGATGAATTATAACGCCTCATTTAGACCGGCGGTTATCATGGTCAAGGAGGGCAAGGCTCGTCTTATCCGGCGTCGGGAAACCCTTGAAGACTTACTCAGGTGTGATTTGGTCTAGAAATGTGGTCGGTAATCGGGCAAAATAGGGCGGTGTCTTTACTTCAGCGGAGTCTGGAGACAGGCTCTCTAGCTCATGCCTATCTTTTTGTTGGTCCGGCTCACGTGGGCAAGATGACGCTGGCTTTAAATCTGGCTCAGGCGCTGAATTGCGAGGCGTCGACTCCTCCCTGTGGACGGTGTATTTCCTGCGAAAGGGTAGGCTCAGGCAAACACGCCGATGTCCAGGTCATCGGTTTGGGCCATAATGCCGATTCAGGCGAGACCAAGGCTCGAGCCGAAATCAGCATCGACCAGATTAGACAACTCCAGCACTCCGCCAGCTTGCCGCCGTTTGAAGGCAGGTATAAGGTATTCATTATTGATGGGGCTGAACTCCTATCGCTTGAAGCCGCTAACTGCCTGCTTAAGACCCTTGAAGAACCTGTAGGAAGGGTAGTCTTTATATTATTGACGACGAATGAGCGGCTTCTGCCGGCTACAGTTGTTTCCCGTTGTCAGCGTGTGGAGCTATTCCCCATGCCGTTTGGTGAGGTAGAAACTGCGCTTAGCAGAAACTGGAATGTTGAACCAGAAAAGGCTAGGCTTCTGTCCAGGCTTTCTCATGGCTGTCTGGGCTGGGCGGTATCAGCTGCCCTTGATGAGAGTTTGCTTCAGCAGCGTGATGAGTCAGTGGACAGGTTGCTTGATATGAGTAACGCTGACTGTGAGGAGCGTTTTGCTTATATTGCTCAGTTAGCCAACCAGTTTGGTCAGAATAGGGAATTGGTCTACGAGAGACTGAAGTTGTGGCTCGGCTGGTGGCGCGACCTGCTGCTGGTCAAGGTCGGCTCAATAGACAATATTACTAATATTGACCGACTAAACACACTCTCTGATATGTCAAAGAGATTAAGTCTGGCTCAAATAAGGGCTTTTATTCATAGTATCCGGATAGCCGGTGAGCAGCTCAGGCAGAACGCCAATCCACGGCTGGTGCTGGAGGTGCTGATGCTTGATATACCCGAGGGTGAGCATTCTTGAGAGGAGCTTTATCGTTTAATTTGAGGTAAATTATGGCGGAGATTGTTGGTATACGATTCAAGAAAGCTGGTAAGGTATACTATTTTGACCCGGCAGGTATTGACCTGACGGTAAATGACTATGTAGTGGTCGAGACAACCCGAGGGCTGGAGCTGGGACAGGTGGTCATTTCCCCCCGGCAGGTATTAACTAGTGATGTGGACAAACCACTAAAGCCGGTAGTGCGCAAGGCAAACCCTGAGGATATTGAGCGTGCCCGGGAACTTGAGGCTAAGACAAAAGAGGCCTTGGTTGAATGTGGTAAGCTGATTGATGAGCTGAATCTGCCAATGAAACTGCTCTCCGCTGAATATAATCTGGATGGCAACCGTCTTACTTTTTACTTCAGCGCGGCGGAGAGAGTCGATTTTCGTGAACTGGTTCGGGAATTAGCCAAGCGTCTGAGGGTAAAGGTGGAGATGAGACAGACGGGGCCCAGGGATGAAGCCAAGCTGATGGGCGGGATAGGTCGGTGCGGTCGCTTGCTATGTTGCGCCAGTTTCTTGAGTGAGTTTGCTCCTGTTTCTATTAAAATGGCCAAGGAGCAGGATTTACCTCTTAACCCGATGAAGATATCGGGGGTGTGTGGGCGTTTGATGTGCTGTTTGGTCTATGAGAATGAGCTGTACCACCTGATGAAGGGGAAATTACCAAAAGACGGTCAGCAGGTGTCTACAGCTATGGGGATGGCTAAAGTAGTCAGCAGTAACCCTCTGAAAGAGACGGTAACGGTTAAGCTGGAGAGCGAAGCGATTGTGGAACTACCGCTCAGCGAGATTACTATTGCCGACAAGCCGAAGAAAGAGAGTTAAAGAAGGGCGAAGCCTCCCTATCCTATGGGGAGTATAAGAGGGGCTTTAGCCCCTCTTCAAATGAATTATTCCCCCTAAGAAGGGAAGGGGGTAACGGGGATAGGTATAGGTATAGGTAATCTCCAGATACCATCTTTTGCCGAAGAAAGAGTCCTTGAAGCCCGGGGCTACCAGTATATCGCTGGCATTGATGAAGTTGGGCGTGGCGCTCTGGCTGGTCCTGTGGTAGCTGCTGCTGTTATTCTACCCCTTGATATAAACGCTCCCTGGCTAAGCCTGGTGAAGGACAGCAAGCTGCTGAGTCCAGCCAAGCGAGAAGTCCTGTTTCACCATATCCATGAAGCAGCAGTAGCCATAGGCATCGGTCTGGCTGGCTGTGACGTGATAGATGCCCAGGGCATCATTAAGGCAACTCGACTAGCGATGAAGCTGGCTATAGAGCGGCTTTCACCACCACCCCAGATTCTCCTTATAGACTATATGCGTCTTCCTGAGGTTGAATTACCCCAGAAAGGAATAACTGATGGTGATAGCCTGTGTTTCTCTATCGCTTGCGCTTCCATAATTGCCAAGGTAACACGAGACCGTATAATGATGGAACTGGATAGAACCTATCCCGGTTATATGCTGGCTAAACACAAAGGCTATGGTACCAGGGAACACCTTGCCTGCTTACAACGACTGGGTTCATCCCCAATCCACCGTCAGTCTTTCAAACCAGTCAAGGATATAATGTGAGACCGTCTTAAATCGGGATAGGCTACTAAATTGCTTATAGTATGGAGAAATGCGACGAAAAGATACGGGTACCCTGGGTGAGAAACTAGCCAGGGACTTTCTGAAGAAACGAGGCTACCGCATCTTAGAAACTAACTACCGTTGCCCTCAAGGTGAAATTGATATTATCGCCAGGCATAAAGATGTCCTTGTCTTTATTGAGGTTAGAACCAAGACAAGTCTGGAGTTTGGCAGTCCCGAAGAATCAATCACTCAGACCAAGAAGGAAAGGATAAAAACCGCCGCTTTCCATTATCAGCAGACACATTGTAGTCTTGCTCCATTGTGGCGTATTGACGTCGTGGCGATAGAGTTAAATCAAAAGGGCAAACTCTCACGCATTGAGCTTATCGAAAATGCCGTGGGTGATGAATGAGGATTCGGGTGCTTTACCTGTTAGAGAAGCTGTGTTAAAATAGACTGCTTTGGAAGGGAAATCCCATCAAACGCTACGCGTTATTGATGCTAACCTGAACCGTGTTGGCGAAGGGCTTCGTCTTCTTGAGGAAATAGCCCGTTTTCTCCTTAACGATGCCGCGCTGACTCAGGAGCTGAAAACAATGCGCCACGAACTGATAATTGGCGATGCCTCTTTTCAACAACAGCTCCTTCAGTCCCGGGACTCAGAGGGTGATGTTGGCATTGCTCTTGAGGTGCCCGGTGAAGAAAAGGAGAGGGAGTTACCTATGGTATTGGTGGCCAACTCTAGGAGGGTACAGGAATCCCTCAGGACTCTGGAAGAGCTAGCCAAGGTTCCAGGCGTCAGTGGTAAATTGGATTCAGAGAAGTTCAAGCAGGCCCGATTTAATCTCTACACGATAGAGCAGAAGTTACTGTCCCGGCTGCGGCGTCAGGATAAACTCAAGCATATATCCGGGCTCTATGTTATTATCGATACGCAGATGCTAAGAGAGCGCTCTCATCTTGAAGTAGCCCGTCAGGTAATTCGCGGCGGCGCCAGAACGATTCAACTGCGCGATAAAGTCCAGAGCAGAAAGAAATTGCTGTCTATAGCTGAACAGCTTAGAATTCTATGTGCTGAGAACAAGGTGCTTTTTATTGTAAACGATTATCTTGACATAGCGCTAGCTACCGATGCCGATGGGTTACACCTGGGACAGGACGACCTGCCCATTAGGGTAGCCCGCAAACTGCTACCGTGGGATAAGATTGTGGGCTGTTCGACAACTACGGTAGAGCAGGCAATGGAAGCGCAGTCTGAAGGTGCTGATTATATTGCCGTCGGCGCCATCTATCCGACATCATCCAAAATAACGACCACAACGCCGGCAAGGGTTGTCGGGCTGGAGACCCTGCGTCAGGTGAGGCAAGCGGTGACCCTGCCTCTGGTGGCTATCGGTGGCATTACCAAGGATAACGCACCTGAGGTTATTGCGGCTGGCGCTGACTCGGTAGCCGTAATCAGTGCGGTATTAGGTGCCGAGTCGCCAGAAGAAGCATCTCGACAAATAGCGGACCGTCTTGAGATACAGAAGTGAGCGGATTAACCGATAATCTGGACTCGATTTCTGAACGGATACGATTGAGCCTGTCAACTAAAGATGCGGCTAGGGAAAAGGCGCTGCCCTTATGCCGCGAAGCAATCCGTTGTTCCAGCCAGGCTATCCGGGCAGTACACCGGCAGGAGTTTGACCAGGCTGAAGGATTACTCAGGTCAGCCCGTAAACTCCTTAGCGAGGCTGAGCAAGCCTTGGCGGATGGTATTGAACTCAGCAACACCGGCTTCCTCAGGGATGCTCAAAAAGAGTTTGCCGAAGGCAGTATTATTCTCGCCCTGGTAACCGGGAAACCAACTCCTGACCCCGACGGACTGAATATTGACTATGCCTCCTATCTGAATGGGCTGGGTGAAGCAGTAGGCGAACTACGGCGTTACCTTCTGGATAGCATGAGAAAGGGTGACCTGTCACGGGGGGAGGAAATACTGTCAGCGATGGACGATATTTACAATGTCTTAATTACTATGGACTTCCCGGATGCCATAACCGGCGGCTTGCGTCGCACTACTGATATGGTGAGGGGGGTTCTAGAAAGGACACGCAGTGACCTGACATTAGCCATAGTGCAAAAGGATTTGGAGAATAGACTGCAAAAGTTCGATATTAGGGAGGATAAGGTGTGAAGATGCCCTTGAAAAACAAGAAGACTCTCTTTGTGCTTGGGCTTTCGCTTGTTCTTGCCTTAATTTTTGGGCTCTTTGTTTTCTCTGGCGGGGGGGCTATGGCACAAGTAAGCGGGGCGGCTGCCAGCGAGGAGCGGGAAGCGCTCCCCTTGCTCTGGTATCTGGCTCCATTGGGTGCGGTCATTGGACTTATTGCCGCTCTCGTTTTTTACCGCCTGATGAAGCGCGCCCCACAAGGGAATGAGAAAATGGAGGAGATTGCCCTTGGTGTCAGACAGGGAGCATATGCTTATCTCAAAAGACAGTATCTGGTTGTTGTCATATTCCTGGTGGTGCTCTCTGGCATTCTGGCATTCTTGGCTTTCGGCTTGCCCATTCCAACAATGAGCCCCTGGACGCCCTTTGCCTTTCTTACCGGTGGCTTCTTTTCCGGCTTGTGTGGCTGGCTGGGGATGAAAACAGCCACCTATGCCAATTCCAGAACGGCTCAAGCCGCCCGACTTTCACTGGATTCAGCGTTAAAGGTGGCGTTCAGAAGCGGGGCAGTGATGGGGCTGGTTGTGGTCGGGTTTGGACTTTTGGATATTTGCCTCTGGTTCCTGGTGCTGCGCGCTTTTACCGATTATAGTCTGACTAACATAACTGTTACCATGCTTACCTTTGGTATGGGTGCCAGCACTCAAGCTCTCTTCGCCCGTGTTGGAGGAGGCATCTTCACCAAGGCGGCTGATGTCGGCTCTGACCTAGTTGGGAAGGTGGAAGCCGGCATTCCTGAGGATGACCCGCGGAACGCCGCGGTTCTGGCTGACAATGTCGGAGATAATGTGGGAGATGTCGCCGGTATGGGTGCTGACCTTTATGAGTCCTATTGTGCCACTATTCTGGCGACTATGGCATTGGGTGTCGCTTCTGGCCTTGGCATCTATGGAGTAATGGTGCCTATGTTGGTTGCGGCTTGTGGCGTCATTGCCGCGGTTGTTGGCATCCTGATGGTAAGAACCAGAGAGGGAGCTTCCACTGCTCAACTCCTGTCTTCCCTGGGGAGGGGAATCAACATCAGTGCCGTTCTTATTGCTTTAGCCTCGGGAGCACTTGTAGTGTATTTGCTGGGTATAAAGGCAGACATCGGCATTATGCCGGCCGTTAGAATCTGGCTCTCAATGGTAACGGGACTGGCTGTCGGCATCGCCATTGGCAAATGGACTGAATATAGTACCGACTATAATTACGGTCCGACCAAGGAAATTGCCAGACAGTCACTTACTGGCCCGGCGACGGTAGTCTTGGCTGGTTTCTCTGCCGGGCAGCTATCAACTTGGTTTCCGGTGGTGGTCGTTGTCATCGGGATCATGCTAAGCTACTGGCTGGCGGGTGGAGCTACCTCGCCGGTGCAAGGACTTTATGGAATCTCACTTGCCTCCGTTGGTATGCTCTCAACATTAGGGATTACACTAGCAACCGATGCTTATGGTCCGATTGCTGATAATGCGGCTGGAAACGCCACCATGAGCGGCCTGGAACCGGTAGTGCGCGAGCGGACTGATAAACTCGACTCAATAGGCAATACCACTGCCGCTACCGGTAAAGGGTTTGCCATTGGCTCGGCGGCTCTTACCGCTCTTGCCAT
This sequence comes from Dehalococcoidales bacterium, assembly GCA_034432095.1. Classification (GTDB taxonomy): domain Bacteria; phylum Chloroflexota; class Dehalococcoidia; order Dehalococcoidales; family UBA2162; genus DAOUCV01. The sequence continues at coordinate 4,793 of DAOUCV010000078.1, read as the reverse complement.
GATAGCTGCTTACCTTGAGGAGATAAAGGCAGCACTATTTCGTCTTGCTGAGCATTCGGCTAATGGACTGGCCGAGGTTGTGCCTGGCGTTTTCTGGACAGCAGAACAGATTGCCAAGGCGACCTTAAACGACTTTATCAATGTCTACGGAGTTTACCTTATGAACCCCAAAGTTATTATCGGTATCTTCGTAGGCTCAATGCTTGTCTTTGTTGTTGCTGCTCTGATTAATAAAGCAATAGGGCGCACCGCCGGGAGAGTAGTGGAGGAGGTCAGGAGACAGTGGCACGAAATACCGGGTCTCATGGAAGGAAAAGCGAGACCTGATTATGGAAGGTGTGTCTGGATTGCTATCAGTGCTGCCCAGAGGGAGATGGTCTGGCCTACCATGCTGGCAATTGTTGTCCCAATATTTGTGGGTGTTGTTTTCGGGCCGGGAGCGGTTCTGGGGCTCCTGATGGGGGGGTTATCTACGGGGTTTATACTCGCCATTACCCTGGCAAATTCGGGCGGTGCTTGGGACAATGCCAAGAAACTCATTGAATCAGGTGAATACGGCGGAAAAGGCTCGGAGGCGCATAAAGCTGGTGTTGTTGGTGACACCGTAGGCGACCCCTTCAAGGATGCGTCAGGCCCCTCATTGAATATCCTGATAAAGCTCATGTGCTGGGTATCGATTGTTTTCGCCGGAGTCGCTACCGGGTTCAGTCTATTCTTTGCCAGATTAATCGGTTTCTGAAGATTGAAGCTCGCTATTGATAATAAAAGGACTCCCAAAACAGGGAGTCCTTTGGATTTATTCGAGGCCGCAATCTAACCGCGGAGAAAGGGGTTAAATCTTCGTTCGGTACCAATGGTGGTCTGCGGGCCATGCCCGGGGTAGACCACAGTGTCATCAGGCAGCACCATAAGTTTGGTATGGATGCTATCCATTAGCTGACGACCATTGCCGCCAGGCATATCATATCTGCCGATGCCAGAATGGAACAGGGTGTCACCAGTGAAGACCACCCCTTCCCCCAGGAGACAGATACCGCCGAGTGTATGACCGGGCGTGTGAAGAACCAGGAAATGCAGGTCGCCAATATCTATACTATCGCCGCCCTTAAGTAGCCGGTCAGGAGGAGACGGAGCCTGAAAGGGAAAACCAAACCCAGGACCTCCAAAGCGGTGTCTTGACTGGAGAGACCTGGCATCGTCAGTATGAATAGCAACCTCGGCGCCAGTTGTCTTTTTGACCTCCTCCAGAGCCCCAAGGTGGTCTGGGTGATTGTGGGTTAAAAGGATAAGCTTTATCTTAAGTCCCAAGTCCTTAACCTTCTTCAAAATCTCATCAGCTCCGGCACCGGGGTCAATTATCATCCCCTCCTTCTTGAATTCATCAGCCACAATATAGCAGTTAGAAGCAAATGTTTCTGGTTCGAGTTTTTCGATAATCATTTTGCCTTCCTGTTCTAGTTGTTTAGTTATACTATTGAATCTGACTACTTTCCTGGCGCAGACTTACATTTTATCATTAAAACAAGACTGGCTACAAGAAGCAGCTTCTGAAAATCACATCCAGAAACAACCAGTAAACAGCAATATTAATGGCTGTCAGAGGTACTCCAATCTTCATAAAATCCATGAATGTCAGAGTCTCATTGGAGTTCTTTTCGGCATTCTGAATTATTATCACATTGCTGGCTGCCCCGAGGATAGAAAAGTTACCGGCAATAGTGCTTCCCGCCGCCAGCGCCATCATTCCCTTCACCGAGGCTCCCAGTTGAAATAGCAAGGGCAGATAGAGCGCAACGAAAGGCACATTAGAAATAAGCTGACTCAGAATAACACTTATCCCCAGAATTACACCCGTTGAGGTCAGGGTCAGGCGTGTAGCATTCAGCACCGATTGGAAAAAGCCGGAGTCCCAGACGCTTTCCATCAGGACAAACATCGCCGCAAAGAAGATTAGTGTATACCAGTCTATTTTTCTGATTATGCCTAGCCTTTTTGGGCTGAGTAGGACGATAGGAAAAGCCGAGGCCAGCGCAATATAGGTGAGTCTGAAATCAATCTTCAGGCTGAGGAGTACGGTAACAATTTTAGCCAGTATCAGAATAACAAGCAAAATCAAAGAGACCTTGGAGAGAATTGCCAGCCGCTGGTCTCTTATTGGCTCCGGTGAACTGTTTAACAACTCGCCCCGAAAATGGTTTTTAAAAAAGAGCCGCAGCAAAAGATAGGCCAGAAAAAGGTTTACCAGTGTCGGTATCAATAAATACCTGAAAAAGGTAACAAAAGGGCTGGGGAGATTGCCGTTGATGGCAATCAATAGATTTTGCGGATTTCCTATGGGACTCATAACGCTGCCTATGGTGACGGCAAAAGCCAGCGAAAGTAGCAGGACTTTGGCAGGGGCACCGGTCTTTCGGGCAAGGAGGAGCACGACCGGGGTGCCAATTATAGCCAGCGTATCATTCATCAGAAATGCCGAAAGTATACCCATATCAAAGAGGATCACGAGTATCAGGTGGTCTACAGACCTCGCTTTTCTGAAGAGACGGTACGACAGCTGCGAAAGGTAACCGCTCTCATCAAGGGCTTGCCCGACGATGAACATTCCGAACAGGAAAAGCATCACATCGAGGTTTATCGCTTTTAAGGCATTTAGCGGGGAGATTTGCCCTGTGCCCAGAACGCCTAAAGCGCCCACCAGCATAACCTGCCATATCTGATACCTTATTTTGACTAACTGCCGGATGGCAATCAGAATGAATACGATTAACAGAATTATTATTGAAATCATCAGCTATCTGCTGACTTTCTAGTTACCTAAATCTCATATTCTAGCCTTCTGGTTCCGAATTTACAAAAGTTGGTGCTTTTCTGTTCCTTGACATAGCTTAGGTTAAGTTGTTAGACTTTCCTTACTCTTGAAGTATCTGATTCCACTAATTGATTCGGGGGAGTTATCACGACAATGACATCATCAGATGACCTTTCATCAGCAGGACCTTTTGGGAGAGGACTTGTTCAGATTTTTACCGGTGAGGGCAAGGGTAAGACCACCGCCGCACTGGGTGTAGTGCTCCGGGCCCTGGGTCACGGGCTGAGAGTGTGTATTGTTGCCTTCATGAAGGGTGGCTATCCCTATGGTGAATGGGAAATGCTCGCCAGGTTACCCAATGTCCGGGTAGCCAGATTCGGACTTGAAACGTTTACCGACCCGACCAGTGTTAAGCCGGAGGAAAAAGAACAGGCAAAACAAGCCCTATCAACCGCTCGTGAGGCTATGCTTAGTGGTGACTATGACCTGGTGGTGCTGGATGAGGTAAATATAGCCGTCGCCTGGAAGCTGGTTGAGCTGGATGAAGTGGTTAAGCTTATCCAGGACAAGCCTCAGAATGTGGAGCTTATCCTTACTGGTCGTTATGCTGATACCAGGCTAGTCCAGCTGGCTGACCTGGTCACTGAGTGCTTAAAGATCAAGCATCCCTACGATAAGGGAATAACAGCCAGAAGAGGGATTGACTATTAGTTAGTAAATACAAGAGGAGTGGAGTATGAAAATTACGCTCAGTGTAATCAAGGCTGATATTGGTGGCTATGTAGGCCACACCGAGTCGCATCCTGACATCCTGGCTAAGGCTGACGAGAATATGGCTGAGGCAAAAAGAGAAGAGCTACTGATTGACTATCACGTAACCAAGTGCGGTGATGACCTGCAGCTGATCATGACTCACCAGCGGGGTACAGACGATGAGAAAATCCATAGGATAGCCTGGGATACCTTTGTTGAGTGTACCGAGATAGCTAAACAGTTAAAGCTTTATGGTGCCGGGCAGGATTTGCTCTCGGACGCTTTCTCAGGCACTGTCAGGGGGATGGGACCAGGGGTAGCCGAGATGCAATTTGAGGAGAGGGTAGCTGAGACAGTGCTTATTTTTATGGCGGACAAGGCTTCGTCAGGGGCATGGAATATGCCACTCTACAAGATTTTCGCTGACCCATTTAATACCATTGGTCTGGTTATTGCTGAAAATATGCACCAGGGTTTTACCTTCGAGGTGCACGATGTCAAAGAGCACAAGAAGATATTTTTTCAGACCCCGGAAGAAATTTACGACATGCTGGTCTTCATAGGAGCACCTTCACGCTTCATAGTGAAGGCGGTCTATCATCGAGGAACCAATAATATAGCGGCGGTATCCTCTACCCAGCGTCTGGCACTAATTGCTGGCCGATATGTGGGTAAGGATGACCCGGTATGTATTGTCCGCTCTCAAGGTGAGTTTCCCGCAGTAGGAGAGGTAGTGGAACCATTCGCTTCTCCCATCTTGGTAGAGGGATGGATGCGGGGCTCTCATATGGGACCTCTTATGCCTGTGTCCATCAAGGATAGCACGCCTACTCGCTTCGACGGGCCACCTAGAGTAGTAGCAATTGGCTTCCAGCTATCTGGAGGGAAACTGATAGGCCCCCGGGACTTGTTTGCTGATACGTCATTTGACCTGGCCCGCCACCAGGCAAATGAGATGGCTGATATGATGCGTAGGCACGGTCCCTTTGAGCCGCATCGCCTGCCCCTAGACGAGATGGAATATACCACTATGCCTCAGGTGATGAAAAAACTGCAAGGAAGATTTATCTCTCTCGACCTATCAACTCAAAAAGGCTCCAATGCTCCAAAGCGCTCTGTTAGGAATTTTTAAAAATTAGACTGTCTACAGCTATCTAATTTTTCAAAATTGGACTCTTGGGAACTCGTTTAGCGGATAGGTAACCGACTTTACCATCCGGTTCTCCCACCA
>DAOUCV010000077.1:0-6389 GCA_034432095.1 Dehalococcoidales bacterium | reverse complement strand
GGACGAAGATATTCAATGGGTCAAAGAGAAGATTCCGGGGCGGTTAATAGTAAGGTTTGGGCTCAATCCAGATGATATGGCAATTGCGGTTACCACCGCCGGGAGTATAAACATTGACATGTTGGAGACCAAGCCGGGACCGACATCGGCTGAAATTGAGGCTGCGGTAACCTATATTTTAACAGGGGTACTGGATATTGCCAATTCAGCAAGTGTGAAGCTGACTGATGCTCGAATAGACGTAGAAATTAGTGGTTCTAGGTGGCATTATGAGGACGTTTGGTATTACCGCTGCCTCGGTAGTCCGATAGCCTCAATCGTGGCGGCCATATCCAGCGAAGCATTGCAAAAACCGATCAGAATAAAAGAGGAAAGCTACAGCAAAGGGAAAAGTAAGATTGTACTAGAGGTATTGTCTTGAGGATATATAACAAATACATAGTGTCTCTTGCTCTGGCTGGTGGCTCAATAAATACGCTGTTAGCCTTCCTTGGTCAAAAGGACCTTGGGGTCTATTTTGTCCTCAATGTCCTCGCCTATTTGGTTATTACGTTGCTTTATGTGTATTTTAATCCTAGGGCGAGGAGGGCTCTCAGTTCCGTTAGCGCCGTATTGTTTGCTGGCTTCATGGTGGTAGTGGTGCTGAAGGTAGTGGAAATCCTGTCGGGAAGATGACGTTGCGTGCAAATCTAAGGAAAAGGATAGTAGGGGCGGTTCTATGCGTGGCTGTGCTCCTCATAATAAGCCCTTCGGTACTTGCCGCTGAGCCTCACGAGAACCCGGAAACAGCCGAGGTAGTATTTAGCGGCATCGCTTTGTTCAGGTACTATTCTGATTCTCTCGACTTTGTTCTGCAGAAGGACCCGGCGGAAGTTGAAGCCAGACTGGAGAAGATGCCCTTTGCCAATGTTCCTCAGAGTCTAAGAGTAGCGACAGACAGGTTCGCCGTCTCCAGTATAAGTATATCTCATCTGGTGGTGGCAATTGATGAAGACTTGGGCAAGCTCAGAGCACTTAGGGAGCAATTTCGCTTAAATGAGGCAACCGAGCTGGCGACCCAAATCTCTCAAAACTTATCCCAAGCAAATAGGGAGCTTGAGCGAATTGAGCAGGCTATAGAAAATATTGGTGCGGAGTTGAAAGTGTCTTCGGCTCCAGAGGGCAGTGACCTGAGACGGGCCTATAACCAGGTACTTGATAAAATCGACAAAATAAAAGAGACGCTTGATTTATATCAGAGTTTCTTGATGGAAGCTGTCTTAGCACCAGAGTCATTAAGCCCGACAGAGATTACCCTTCAGATACAGCCCACAGTTGCCTTTGTGGGTGATAACGTTCGCTTTCAGGGTGTACTGGCATCCGAAGGGGGACCTCTTGCTGGACGAGAGGTTGATATCCTCGTCAACAGCTCTCGATATGTCACTGTCAGGACTGATGCCCTGGGGTCTTACCAGGGCATGTTACAGATTCCATACTGGTACATACCTGAGTTAGAGATACAGGCGCTCTATTATCCTCGAGATAGAGATATAGGTGTTTATCTAGCATCTCTGAGTCCGGTGGTGAAGGTGAAGGTCCTCTTTTACGAGGCTGAGCTTGAGGTTACGGTAGAAGATAAAGCCTATCCGGGAGTGGAGACCACGGTAACGGGGCGGTTCGACTATGGTGAGTCCCCACCGCTTAACGAGAGAAAGGTTGAAATTTATTTCGACGATGTCCTTATCACCGAGGCTGTAGCACAGGAAGCGTTCGCCCAAAAAATAAAAGTAGACCCCGAAGCAGACATAGGCGAACACATTATCACCGTGTCTTCGGCAGCAGTAGGGAGGTATTCGCCGGTAGTTGCCAGTGCCATTCTAAACGTAACCAAGGCAACCCCAATTTTAGACCTCAGAATACCCAAGGTGGCGATGATACCGGGCAGCGTTGGATTGGAGGGTAGACTATATTCCGAAGTTGGGCAACTTAATAGGGCACTAATCAAAATGCGTCTGGGTAAATCTCACCTTGAACTGGTAAGCTCCGAAGATGGTACCTTCGAAACTAAAATCGGGGTGGGAATGGGTCTCGGCCTGATAGGTTCACAAGAACTGATAATACAGGTTCTCCCAAAGGAACCATGGCACGCTTCTCTCAGCGCCACGAGTAGCGTATTAATGGTAAATGTGGTGAACTGTGGCGCGTTTTTCGCTGTCCTGTTGTTCCTGGGTATTTATCTGCCGGGCAGGCTAAGAAAAAGGCTGGGAGTCTATGCGAGGCTAACGGCGAGGCCCGTCATTGGGGCGCTCCCGCAGGAACGAGCTCCCGCATACACTGAGAAAGTAACTATCCCTGCCCGGACTGAAAAGAGCGAAGGAGCCGGAGAGGCATCACGGGTTATAATCTTCTCGCTGTATCGCCTGGTGGTGAGAGCCTTACAAATAATAACCAAAGCCTTGTTGGGACCTCAGGTGACATTACGGGAATTTGCTTACGAGTGTAGTAAAGCACTGGGACCGGCTGGTAAATACTTTATCGAGTTTACCAGGATGATAGAAAGGTTACTCTATTCTCAATATAGACCTACAGAAGAGGATGTGGAAAAGAGCCAGCAGCTATCTCGCATCATAGTGGAGGAATCAAAGAGTGAGGGTATCTAGTGTCCTGTTTATTGTCGTGATGCTAATATTGGTTATATCATTACTCTGTATATGGTTCTATCCCTCAGTACAGGACTTCATGGCAAGCAATATAATGTGGAACGGGATAAAGAACTTCTCCAGCGAATTCGGTGTTAATAGTATCGGCTTGCTCGAGGAGTTGCCCAACTTGCCGGAGAATAGCGTCCTGGTGGCTATCCCCTACATTGATTACACCAACGAAGAACTGCTAAAGATAAAGCAGTTCCTTGACAACGGCGGCACCCTGTTATTGATGGATGATTACGGTTATGGGAATAGCGTTCTGGCGTACCTCGGCGTCAGTGTCCGCTTTACCAATAAGCCTCTACTCGACGCCCTCTTTTGCTACAAGAACCAATGGATGCCCAGGATAACCGACTTCGCCCCCGAGGTGAAGGAAAGCGATATAAATGTGGTAATGCTTAACCACGCCACAAGTCTAACCAATGTTGAAGAAAGTGCGGTAATGGCCCGGTCCTCCACGGCTAGCTTTTTGGACCTAAACGAGAACGGCTCCTGGGACGGGAACGAGCCAAAGGGTCCGTTTGTCGTGGCCGCCAAATTTCGGCTTGGGAAGGGGACGCTGGCACTTGTCGCTGACCCCAGCATCGTGATAAACAGTATGGTGGGCAGGGACGATAATTATGCCTTTACAAGGTATTTGACCAGCCCCACTGGCAAACAAGAGAGTATAATGATTGACATCTCACATCTAACTAGGGCTCCCCTTGATGTATCAAAGACGAGGCTAGTTGGTGCCCGGGAACTATTATCGAGTCCTTACGCACTACTGGGTATCACCGCTATGATATTTGTGGCAGTGTCCAGATATACACTGAAGAAGGGAGAAAACATTGGACAATACTAATAAAGTCTCCGAACTGTATGAAAGGGTCCTGAGCGAACTTTCTAAGGCTGTTATTGGCAAGGAAAAAGTTAAAGAAGCCCTCATGCTCGCCCTTATCGCCGGGGGCCACGTGCTCATTGAGGGGCTGCCAGGCACCGCCAAGACGAAGCTGGCCAGAAGCTTCGCCGAGGCAATCGGTGGCAAGTTCAAGCGGATACAGTTCACTCCGGATATGATGCCAGCAGACATAACTGGGTTTTATGTTTACTCCCCAAGTGGGGATTCCAGGTTTATTGAGGGGCCAATCTTTGCCAATATAGTCCTTGCCGACGAGCTTAATCGAACTACTCCCAGAACGCAGTCGGCACTTATTGAAGCTATGCAGGAATACCAGGTTACCATTGAGAAGATAACTTATCCCCTGGAAAAGCCCTTTATGGTAATAGCAACTCAAATTCAATCGGGGGCAGAAGGCACCTACCCGTTAACTGATGTTCAAATAGACAGGTTCTTACTCAGAGTCTTAAGTGAGTATTCCTCAAAGGAGGAGGAAAAACAGATAGTAAGTAACATCGACCGGATTGATGAACCCGATATAAATGTGGTAGCCACTCTGGATGAAATAAAGGAGTTGCAGGAGCTAGCTAAGGGGGTTCACGTTTCGCCAGACATCGTGGAGTATATCACCTCGCTCGTGGACTCCTTACGCTCTGACCCTGATGTACTATCCGGACCAAGTATCAGGAGTAGCATAGCACTTTACAAGTGTTCCAGGGTGCTTGCTTTGTTGGACGGGCGTGACTTTGTTATTCCTGATGATATCAAGCACCTGATGCATCCCGCCACGGAACACAGGATAAGGGTTAAGCCTGAAGCTGAGATGGACGACATCACCCCCAGCATAATCTTGGACAGGGCTCTGGAGAGGGTGCCAGTGCCTAAACTAGAGATATGATTGGCCTCTATAGCCGCAGCGTAGTAGTCTTCCTCAGGATATATGTGGTGATTGTCTTGATAATAGCCACTATACTCTCACCACTGGCGCTATCTTTTGTCCCTATACTACTGCTTGTCTGGTGTCTCTACTTATGGCGGTGGCCCATTAGTGCCATTGTCAAGCTGCTGACGGAATATTTTGTGTTTTTTGCCGTCGTTTTATTCTTCACCTCGTCTGTCGGTCCCTTCTTCTCCTTGCTTATTTCCCTGCCTGTGCTACTTCTCAACAATCATGACCTAGAGGAAACCTCTGAAACACTTGTCCTCCGGGATACCCGATACGTACGTAGTCCTACTGGTGTTTCTCTAACCCTTCTCTTGGTGGCAGTTGCTGTGCTGGGTGTTTCATTACTGCTCGGCAGCCTGTCCCTTCTCTTAGCCTCTGCTACTGTAATTATCTACCTTGGCATTCTAGGTGCGGTGGTGTTCCGCAGGTTGCCAGTTAAGCCAGTAGAGGAGACTCAGGTTCAGCACCGGATGCTAGCAGGTTCAGAGGAGGACTTGTATGTTAAGCTGACCGCCAAGACACGAATAGGTGGGTCACTCTTCCTGGAGTCGCCTTATGATTGGCTGAAGGTGAGCCCGAATATATTATCATTAAAAGAAGATAACCCGGTAATAAAGGTATCTCTTTCCCCCTCGTTATCAGGACCGTCAATAATCAAGCTTAAGGCGCACGCTACGGACCGGTGGGGCTTAATTCAAACCAGGTTTGAACTGGGGCTGATACGCCTTTATGTTATTCCCAGGGCAAGATATGCTTTCTGGCTGGCAAAGAGATATTTGGCGGAGACTAAACCGGGAGCCCTGCCCTTCATTTCCAACATAGAAGCGCTAAAGGCAATCTACGGGTTGAGAAGAGGAGTAGAGTACTATGGTAGTCAGTTATATCAACCAGGCGATAGTCTCAAAAACATAGATTGGAAACATTCGCTGAAGTACAACCAGTTGATAACCAAAGAATTTGCTGAGTTCCACGGCCAGCCGGCTATAATTCTGATAAATCTCGCTGTTGGCGATGCCGAGGAGGCGGATAAGCTGGCCTACAACATTATTGCTACGGCAATATCATTAGCCCAGGAGAACATTCCGGCAGCACTGGCCGCCTATGACCACGAGGGTGTCAAAGTAACCACCCCAATGCTCCAGCCGCGACAGCTTTTGCTCAAGTCTCTCCAGGTTGCTCAAGAAATGGTTACCTTTATCAACCCGGTGAAATACCTGAATCCCCCTGATGTTGTCAAATTAAGAGCTAATATAGCTCGTATCCGGTTTTCGAAGAGCCAGGCATCCGAGGTGTTGGGTCAGTTATTACAGTTGGAATACCAGAATCTTAACAATGCCGCCAGGCTCAGCCCAGTTACGAAGGCCCTGGCGCAGGCCTTTGCCAAGGTAGATAAGCAATCAAATATAGTAGTTATTTCACACCGTAATCACGATGCGGAGGCGCTGGCGTTCACCACGTTTAGCCTTACCGAAAAGGGGAATGCGGTAATTACTGTATAGCCGGTGAATGAGGGCATGGGGAGTATCCGCTATCTAGCGTTACTAGAATAACGACTGTTTGGGAGCGTGTAAGCTAAGAGCGCGGCAACACCGAACGTAATCCCCATATGTCCACACACTAACATCTTACCTTTGGTTCTCTTAAATGGTAAGAGGTGTATTGGACTGGCAATCCATTTGGTTCACTTTTCACTGCTTTGTGGCGTCCCTGGAGGGATTCGAACCCACGACCCGCTGCTTAGAAGGTTGCCAGGAGACAAGCTGGCAGTCGCTTGCTAGACCAACCGCTTGCCTCCTTTCTTGATGTGGATTATAATCTTGTTTGAAACCTGCTGTCAAGCCAGACTCAGAATCGAGGGAGTTAGCCGTGTCGCGAAAAC
>DAOUCV010000076.1:0-3749 GCA_034432095.1 Dehalococcoidales bacterium | reverse complement strand
TCATAATACGCATCGCCGGTATACCAATAGCTACCAGTTCCGGGTCGTCACTGAAGATGCCAATAAGCTGAGGAGTGAAAATTTCCAACACCACCAGAGCGATACTCATCAACAGGGCGAGCCCGAATGAAGACAGCTTTACCGCCCGCCACAATCGGTTCCAGAGGCGAGCCCCAAAATTATAGCCGACAATAGGTAACAGCGCCTGAGATGCGCCAAAGATAGGCATGAAAGCTAGGTCGGCGATGCGAAAGGAGATACCGGCAGCGGCAATGGCTAACGACCCGAATACCGAAAGAACATTGTTCAACAGGGTAAAACACACACTCTCGCCAACCTCCATCAGCATTGCGGGAAAGCCCACCCGGTAAATATCTCGCAATATCGGCAGGTTCGGTTTGAGGTACCGAAGCTTTACCCGGTAGGCAGACCCGCGGGCGGCAATATAGTAAAAACAGAGCCCGGCACTGAGTAGCTGGGAGATTACTGTCGCCAGGGCTGCCCCGCGCACACCCATTTCAGGAAAAGGTCCGATGCCAAAAATCAAGAACGGGTCGAGGACGATGTTCGCCACCACGCCACAGATGGTAAATATCATTGGTCTTAGCGCCTCCCCGGAGCCACGCAGGAGGTTGCTGGCAATCAGACTGAAAAAGAGGAAAGGTCCGCCAAAGCTAACGACCACCAGATACTGCCGTCCATAGTCCATGATGTCCGGCGTTGCTCCACAAAGAACCAAGATGGCATCGGCGAAGAAAACAGCCGCCATCAGATAGACACCACCGAAGAGGCCGGCTGTGAAGAAAACCTGCCCGGCGACATGGTTGGTAGCTTCGATATTCCCTTCACCAAAACGCCGCGAAGCCAGGGCATTGGTGCCGACGCCGGTACCGGCACCGATGGCAACAGCCAGTATGTGGAAAGGCATGGCCACAGTCAGCGCCGCAATAGCCTCGTGCCCCAGCCGAGACAACCACAACGTATTAATGATGTTGTAGAGAGAGGTAGTTACCATTGAAGCCATACCCGGCAGGCTCAAATTGAGGATTAGCCTCCACAAAGGAGCGGAACCCAATCGTTCGGTAGTCTCTGTTAGTCCTGTTGTCATTTCTCGATTACCCATAACCATAGTGCCATAAAACGGCAAACAGTCTATCCTATCAGTTGAAGCCCCTAAGGTCAATACAAAATGAACAAGCTGACCGGCTGTGCTATAATTCAGCTACAGTCCTTAAACGGATAGAGAGAAATGGCTGAGGTGGTAAATCTCTCTCGTAAAATGGAAAAACAATTACCTGCCGGGCTGGTCGAGTTTATGCAGACCGCCGGGCTGGTTGCCGCCAGCCAGGGGCAAAACCTCTACCTTGTCGGCGGGGTGGTGCGTGACCTACTCCTGGGGCGGACCAACCTCGACCTCGACCTGGTGGTGGAAGGCGATGCTATAACGCTGGCGATGCGGCTACAGAAAATCACCCAAGGTAAAGTGACCGTTCATACCCGTTTCCAGACCGCCAATCTCAAATGGAACAACTGGAGCGCTGACCTGGCGACCGCTCGCTCCGAAACCTATACCAGACCCGGCGCCCTGCCCACGGTAGAACCCGGCTCCCTTGATACCGACCTTTTCCGCCGCGACTTCACCATTAACACCATGGCTATCGAACTCGTCCCCCGCCGCTGGGGCAGGCTTATTGACCTCTATGAAGGCAGGAACGACCTCAAGAAGGGGTTAATACGCATCCTGCACGAAAATAGCTTTAGCGATGATGCTACTCGTATCTGGCGGGCTCTGCGTTATGAGCAAAGGCTGGATTTCAGGCTGGAACCGGATACATTAAGACTGCTCAGACAGAATATCGCCATGCTGGATACCATCAGCAGCGACCGGATACGACACGAGCTGGAGCTGGTCTTGAAGGAGGAATTTCCGGAGAAAGTAGTCCGCCGTGCTGATGGGCTTGGGGTGCTGGCGAAACTGCACCCATCCCTGAGGGGTGATGATTGGTTGAGCGAGAAGTTCGAGGCGGCTCGTCAAGCCAGCTTGCCAGATTCTCCGTCGGTGGAGCTATACCTGGCACTGCTGGTTTTCCGACTGAGCAATGAAGAGACTGAAGAGTTTATTCAACGGTTGAGATTACGCAGGTCACACGCCCGGACTTTAAGAGATAGTTATAGCCTTAAAGCCAGACTTGGGGAGCTGTCAGACCCGGTTCTGGCACCGAGCCGCATTTACCGCCTTCTCCACGGCTTTTCTCAATCAGCGCTTACGGCTAATTACCTCGCCACGGATTCACCGATAGCAAAACAAAACATCCACCTGTTTCTTACCAGGCTCCGCTATGTCAAGCCAGCCCTCACCGGCAACGACCTTCAAAAAATGGGCATTACCCCCGGCCCCCGGATGAAAGAAATCCTTGAGCGCCTCCACCAAGCCCGACTGGATGGGAAAGTAACCTCTAAGCAGGGGGAGGTGGAGATGGTGAGGGGGTGGGGAGCCGTAGGTTCTTGAATAGTTTTCTACTAAGGTATAAATTTACGGAGGCACAAAGTTATGGAACTTAATAGACTGATTAAAATATTGTATAAACTTCCGCTTCCTTTAGTGATAACTACGGTAACAATCGGTGCGGTAATGGCTGGTGGATGTGCAAATGAAACTGATGCATATGCTGGAAGACTAAACCTACCCAAGCAAAACAAAGCTATTGTGAGGCAGCTTAAGTATGATGACAATACAAGAGCTTTATTAGACGAAATAAGCTATTTGCCAGAAGCGTATCAACTAGACAAGAGAGTTCTTAATTATCTAAAGGATATAGCAAAAGACAGAAAAGTTACAGATAACGAGCTTGCTGAATTTAGTGATTTTGATGGCAATTTGAGTAACAGAGACGAGTTGAAATATGGAACGGATTTGTTCGATCCAGATACAGATGGTGACAAAATTTTAGATGGGGAGAATGCCACCCTTACAGCAAGGGATAGTAAAATCCAAGAATATCTGGGTGCTGGCATAGTGAGCCGCCTTGTCTGGGGGACTATGGGGTAACTCGGCCAGTCTATCGATTGCCACAATTATAATTAGATATTAACCTTTAATCAGTCTTATGATGCTGCAGTTATGGTTTTCTCAGAAACAGAAATAGAACTTATTGAAGAATGGGCAGAACGATGGTTCACCTTGGGCGATCTGCTGATTCAGACTATTCGTACCGATAAACCTGATACTCTTTGCAGAAAACCTAGCCAATCGGACGAACTGCGCTACGAAATTCTCAGGTCATGGCTCATTGATAATGAACCCCGCTTCTTGCCGCTCTGGAAGAAATACGTTGAATCACAAGATTGGTCTCTCGATATTCACGAGGACTTAATTCAACAGATCCATGAGACTGAGAGAGTCTTACATAACCATAACCCTTTCCACGCTTTCTATTCAGCCTGTCACTTTTCACGTTATTGACCCACCTGGTTTTCATCTAAATTGACCACTCAGGGGGCACCGGGTGTTGTCATTTTACATCGTTCTCACCTCCTCAGCAACCGGTGTTAACTTATCGGGGCGGAGCTGGGGTCGGTAGCCCTTACCGGTGAGTACGACGTTGTGAGCCTTGTTAATCAGACGGTCAAGGACGCCCTCGGCCAGGACCGGGGTGGGGAAGAGGGGGTACCAGTCCTGAGGCGACCGGTTAGAGGCTACCACCAATGAGCTGCCGCGGCTGCGCTCATCAATAAGCTCATAGATATCC
>DAOUCV010000075.1:0-5652 GCA_034432095.1 Dehalococcoidales bacterium | reverse complement strand
TAACGACCGGCTGGTGCGCCCAGATGACCTAAAGCGGGTACTTCAATGTGCTCAGAGCGTCAAAGTCCCCAGCGACAGGAAACTGCTCCATGTTATTCCCCGTACTTACGCTGTTGATGGTCAGGTTGGAGTCAAGAACCCGGTAGGGATGCACGGTTTCAGGCTAGATGTGGAGACGCACATCATTACTGCGGGGGTAACTTCTATCCAGAACCTGGTTAAGTGTATTCGGGGTGTTGGCATAGATATCGAGGACCTCGTCCTTGAGCCTCTAGCCAGCGCCGAAGCGGTATTGACTGAGGATGAGAAGCAAGTAGGCGTTATCCTTGCCGACATTGGTGGTGGTACCACAGACATCGCTATCTTTAAGGATGGAAGCATCTGGCATACCGCCGTTCTGCCTGTAGCTGGTTATCAGCTCACTAGAGATGTGGCTATCGGTTTAGGGCTACCGTTTGATGTGGCTGAGGAGATGAAAAAAAGGTATGGCAGTGTTATGCCAGTCTACGAAACCAAGAGTGAACCCCCCGGCAGAATAGCCGAGAACGGACACGGTGTCTCCTATAAGGATTTATGTGACATTATCAGGGCTCGAGTTGAGGAGATTATGAGGCTTATCATGCTTGAGCTACCGCGCTCTGAATATGCCACACTAGTCCCTGCTGGGCTGGTACTCACTGGTGGCAGCTCCAACCTTTCGGGCATAGATGCCCTGGGACGTCAGATACTGCAACTCCCGGTAAGGGTGGGTGCTCCCACCAACATATATGGTATCAGCGATACCATTCGCGACCCGGCATATGCTACCAGCGTGGGACTCGTACTCTGGGGGATCAAAAACCAAGCCACACGGAATTGGGAATCCCGAAGCTTCGGTGCCCGCTTGCGGCGTTTAGTTTTCCAAATTAGGAACCTGTTTCGTTAGATGATTACTAAAAAGAATCAAAAAAAAGGAGGAGGAGATGGCAAAGACAGGTTTTGTTGCTAACCCAGCCAAGATTAAGGTAATCGGTCTGGGTGGTGGTGGCTGCAATGCTATAAGCCGTATGGTTCGAGCCGAAATACAAGGCGTGGAGTTTTTTGCTATGAATACCGATACCCAGGCTCTGGCCATTACCGAAGCGCCGAACCGTATCCAGCTTGGAGAGAAGCTCACCAGAGGGTTGGGCGTAGGGGGTGACCATATCCTTGGTCAAAAAGCCGCTGAGGAGAGCCGAGACGAGCTTAGAGAGGTTGTCTCGGGTGCCGATATGGTGTTTGTCACGGCTGGTATGGGGGGTGGCACCGGTACCGGGGCGGCTCCTGTCGTTGCGGAGATAGCCAAGAATAGCGGCGCCCTTACTATTGCCGTAGTTACCAAGCCTTTCACCTTTGAGGGGACACATCGTAGCAAGGTGGCTGAGGAAGGCATTGCTCGGCTACTGGGTAAAGTTGACACGCTCATTATCATCCCTAACGACCGCTTACTTGCGCTCTGTGACCAGAAAACGTCCGTAGATAGTGCCTTTAAAATGGCCGATGACGTGCTAATGCACGGTGTTCAGGCTATCTCTGACGTCATCACTGTACCAGGTCTGATTAACCTTGATTTTGCTGATGTTAAGGCGGTAATGAAGGATGCCGGTCCAGCTTGGATGTCGGTAGGAAGAGGGTCAGGTCCAAATCGAGCGGTAGACGCTGCCAAGGAAGCTTTAGCCAGTCCGCTGTTGGAAGTTTCCGTAACCGGGGCAAAGGGGGTGCTATTCAACGTTGTTGGTGGCAGTAGCCTTACCCTGTTTGAAGTTAACGGGGCGGCTAATGTAATTAAGCAGGCAGTAGACCCCGAGGCTAACATCATCTTTGGCGTGGCTCACGACCCTAATTTGGATAAAGAGGTAAAGATTACGCTAATCGCCACCGGGTTCGTTGCCGGGCGGGGGGTGGTGGGAGCTAGCCAGAATGAGGAGCTGACGAACTTCCTCAAACACCTGAAGAACAGTGAGGAGGAGTTAGACCTTCCTTCTTTCCTGCGTCGCCCCCTATTCGGCCAGCGGCGTCAGGTAGTAGTCCCGCCCAGCAAAGTTGAGGGAAAGCAAGCTGAGGAAAAACCTGTGAGCGCTACTACCCAATAGCCTTCTCAGAAAGTCTACGGAGTAAAGGCTGTAGGTGCTAAAGGCGCCCAGAAGCTCTTTGTGGGTGCCAGAGCCTTACAGCCTTCTTATTTGCAAACGCTTGACAAATACTACAAATTGTGGTATCTTATGCTTTGTGCCCTATATCTTGTAGGGGTTTTTGATGAACTGTCCTTTTTGTGGTTATCATGATTCTAGGGTTATTGATTCCCGAAGGGTAGACAACGGCATACGCCGTCGGCGTCAATGTCTGAGTTGCAGTTCCCGTTTTACGACCTATGAGCATCTACAGCCAGCCAGTCTTTTCGTCATCAAAAAAGACCGGCGGCGTGAGGAGTTCAACAAGAATAAGCTGCTAGCGGGTATCCGTAAAGCTTGTGAAAAACGACCCTTACCTACTGGCACCGTCGATAAGCTGGCTGACGATATTGAAGCTGAACTCTACCGCCAGGGTAAGGCAGAGATACCCAGTAGAGTCATTGGTGATATGGTAATGGAAAGGTTAAAGAACCTAGACTATATTGCCTATATCCGTTTTGCCAGCGTCTATCGCGAATTTACTGATATTACCAGACTGAAACAGGAAGTAGACACTCTGTTAAGTAATGAAGCTAAGGTGTCTCGCCCTACCAGCCAGCTACCCTTACTCCCTGCTGAGGAAGTAGGGACGGTGGCTAAGGGGCGGCGGAGGAGGCCGAAATGAGTAATCAAGCCGAAAATAGACGCTTAAGCAAGCTCAACCGCACCGAGATTCTCCGGGCGGTGGTGGCTGACGCTGAATCAATGGGTCTCCGCGATAAAGATAAGATAGAACAGCTCACCAGCCGGGTGATTGAACGTCTGGAACATCCGCAACCCTTGCCCGGCATGGAAGACCTTGTGCCCAGGTCACGCCTCAGGCAGCGCCCAGCGCCCACCCGTGCCGAAATCCAGGCTATTGTCAAGACAATCCTTGAGGTTGAGGTGCCAGCCGAAGCAGGCGAAGCTAAAAAGGGAACTACTGCTGAAGTCGAGACAGAGGAGCGACCGGTCAGTAAGAAAAAGGAGGTTAAACCTATGCCAGAACCGACTATCCAGGTCAAGCCGAAGGTTCAGCCTGCTCCGGGCATTAATCTTACGGAAAATGCCCTCCGTGTTCTGGAGAAGAGGTATCTGAAGAAAGATAAACAGGGGCGGGTTATTGAGACGCCGGATGAGATGTTCCGGCGCGTGGCCAAGGCTATTGCCGCGGCTGAGCTTATTTATGACCCGTCAGCTGATCCCACCGCTAGAGAAGAGGAATTCTACCAGTTGATGGCTAATCTGGAGTTTCTGCCTAACTCTCCAACACTGATGAATGCCGGACGGGAGCTAGGGCAGCTTTCTGCCTGCTTTGTCCTGCCGATTGAAGATTCAATGGAGTCCATCTTTGATGCCGTAAAGAATACCGCTCTTATCCATAAGAGCGGAGGGGGAACCGGTTTTTCCTTCTCCAGATTGAGGCCGGAAAAGGATAGGGTTGGGTCGACAGGTGGTGTTGCCAGCGGTCCCGTTTCCTTCATGCGGGCTTTTGATACGGCTACCGATGTTATTAAGCAGGGAGGCATGCGGCGCGGTGCCAATATGGCTATCCTTAATGTCGACCACCCGGACATTGAGAAGTTTATCACCGCCAAAGATGACCCCACCGCCTTCACTAATTTTAACCTCTCGGTAGCGGTCACCGATGAGTTTATGGAGGCGGTCAAGGCTGGCGCTGATTATAACCTGGTGAACCCACATACCGGAGAAGTACAGGCTAGAGCCAACGCTAAAGAGGTCTTTGATAAGATAGTGGCTATGGCGTGGAAAACGGGTGACCCCGGCATCGTCTTCATTGACCGGATAAATGAGGCTAACCCTACACCCCATCTGGGCAGGATTGAAAGCACTAACCCCTGTGGTGAACAGCCCTTGCTCCCCTACGAATCCTGTAATCTGGGCTCTATCAACCTGAGCCGGATGTTGCGCACCTCAAAGGGGACCACCGAGGTTGATTATGCCAAACTGGCTAAGACAGTGAAGACAGCGGTGAGGTTTCTGGATAACGTTATTGACGTCAATAAATTCCCCCTGCCGGAAATAGAGGAAAGGACCAAGAGAACGAGGAAGATAGGGCTGGGGGTAATGGGCTTTGCCGATATGCTCATCCAGCTGGGCATCCCCTATGACTCAGAAGAGGCATTGCAGGTTGCCTCGGATGTTATGCGCTTTATCAATGAAGAGGCGGTTAAGGCTTCGGTAGAACTGGCCAGGGAGCGTGGCGTCTTCCCTGCCTTTGAGGGCAGTATTTATGATGTTCCCGATGGCATCAGACCAAGAAATGCCTCATGCACCACTATTGCTCCCACTGGCACCTTGAGCATAATCGCCGGTTGTTCCAGTGGCATTGAGCCCCTGTTTGCCCTTAGCTATATTCATAATATTCTGGATGGTGCCCAACTGGTAGAGGTAAACCCATTCTTTGAGGAAGTGGCCAAGAGGGAAGGTTTCTATTCCGAGGAGCTCTTGCAGCGGCTAGCCACCGGCACTCAGCTTCATACCTTGGAGGGCGTTCCTGATAATATCAAGCGGTTGTTTGTCACCGCTCATGAAATAAGCCCCGAATGGCACGTTAGAATGCAGGCCGCCTTCCAGAAATACACGCACAATGCGGTATCCAAAACAGTCAATTTCCCCCACGAGGCTACGCGGGAAGATATTGCCAAGGTATATATGATGGCTTATGAACTGGGGCTAAAGGGGATAACCATATACCGGGACAGGAGCCGTGAGGCACAACCCTTGAGCACCATTCCGGTGGAGAAAAAAGCCGAGAAAGCCGGCATTACTCCCAGGGAGAGGTCTAAAATCACCACCGGCGTAACCGAAAGGGTAACCACCGGCTGCGGCTATATCTATGTAACCGTGAACTCTGATGAACAGGGGCTTTGTGAAGTCTTTTCGACCCTCGGTAAAGCTGGCGGCTGTGCCACCGCCCAGCTTGAAGCTATCTGCCGCCTCATCTCTATAGCCCTAAGGTCCGGGGTAGATGTCGCCACCATAGTGAGGCACCTCCGCGGCATCCGTTGCCCCTCCATCGCTTGGGAAGGAGGCAAAGCCATCCTCTCCTGTGCTGACGCCATCGCCAGTGTTCTGGAGAAGCATATAAAGAATAGTCCCGGCGGCACCAGTAAGGCGGCGGATAATCCAGAGGACTTTGGCTTGGTGAGAAATGTAGCTGGGCAATGTCCCGAATGCGGCAGTCTGCTCGCCTATCAGGAAGGCTGCTTTATCTGCCGTAGCTGTGGCTATACCAAGTGCTAGCTAATTTATAAGGTTCATCTCCCTTTTTCCTCCTCCTCTACCAAAGGAAGGAAAAAGGGTTATTAACAACCCCAATGAATTTGGAAGGAGGAGACATAAAATGGCTGAGTTAAAATACAAAAAATATATTCTGACTGATTTGATACTCCCGGAGGATGTAAAAGCAAGAGCGGCTGAGTACAACAAAAGAGCCACGCGTATATTATGGTTAGAAGAC
>DAOUCV010000074.1:0-3334 GCA_034432095.1 Dehalococcoidales bacterium | reverse complement strand
GTGGGAGAACCGGATGGTAAAGTCGGTTACCTATCCGCTAAACGAGTTCCCAAGAGTCCAATTTTGAAAAATTAGATAGCTGTAGACAGTCTAATTTTCAAAAATTCCTAACACAAGTGTGTTTGAGATTGCACTTACTTCTCATGGCTGGTATAATTATCAAAGCTTGAGGTTGAGATTGTACTTGAATGGCGGCTAATAAAGGTCAGGATAAAGCTGGCGAGGAAAAGCTGGAAGTAATGCGGCATTCGGCCGCTCATGTTATGGCTGAGGCGGTTCAGTCTATTTTCCCGGATGCTAAGTTTGGTATTGGACCGGCGATCGAAAATGGCTTCTATTATGACTTTGATTTACCTCGTCGGCTGAGTCCTGATGATTTGCCCCTTATTGAGGCTAAAATGAGGGAGATAATTGCTGCCAATACTCCGTTTGTCAGGGAGGAGGTGACTAAGGAGGAGGCTAGGCAGTTGTTTGCGGCTCAGCCCTATAAGCTGGAATTGATTGAGGAATTTCCAGATGAGAAGGTTAGCCTGTATCGGCAGGGTTCTTTCGTTGATTTGTGCCGCGGCCCCCATGTGAGTTCTACCGGAGAGATAAAGGCTTTTAAGCTGGTCAACATTGCTGGCGCTTATTGGCGGGGTAGCGAGCGCCGTCCCATGTTACAGCGAATATATGGCATTGCTTTTGACACCGAGGCGGCTCTGGCGGAACATATCAAAAGGTTTGAGGAACTGGAAGCTCGTGACCACCGTCGCTTGAATAAACAGCTCAATCTATACATTGCTCCTGAGGAGGTGGGTGGCGGTCTAATCATCTATGGACCGAAGGCTGGTCGTATCCGTGCTATTGTCGAGGAGTTCTGGAGACAGGAACACTTCGCCAACGGCTATGAATTGCTCTATACACCCCATATTGGCATCAGTAAGTTGTGGGAGACCAGCGGTCATCTGGATTTCTACCAGGAGAATATGTATTCGCCCATTGATATTGAAGGACAGCAATACTATCTCAAACCGATGAATTGCCCTTTCCACATACTGGCATACAAGTCACAGCCGCGTTCTTATCGGGACCTGCCGTTACGTTGGGCTGAGCTTGGTACGGTCTACCGGTACGAGCGCAGCGGCGTTTTGCTCGGACTGTTGCGGACACGGGGTTTCACTCAGGACGATGCTCATATTATTTGCACTCCTGAGCAGGTTGAGGATGAGATTGCTGAGGTGTACCGATTCTCAGTTCACATGTGGCAGGCTTTCGGCTTTGATAAGTATAAGGTCTACCTTTCCACACGACCAGCAAAAGCGATTGGCACTGAGGAGCAATGGTGGCAAGCCGAGAGTGCGCTGGAAAAGGTTCTTGAGAGCAGGAGTGTAATCTATGAGGTTGATAAAGGCGGCGGTGCCTTTTACGGTCCTAAAATAGATATCAAGATTGAGGATGCCCTCGGGCGAGAATGGCAGATGACTACAATACAGTTTGATTTCAATCTCCCCGAACGGTTTGATATGGTCTACACGGGAAAGGATGGTCAGAACCATCGCCCTTATATGATACACCGTGCTCTGCTGGGGGCGTGGGAACGCTTCTTTGGGCTTTTGATTGAGCACTATGCTGGTGCCTTCCCGGTATGGCTGGCACCGGTTCAGGTGGTGGTAATTCCGGTAGCCGACCGACACCTGAACTATGCCCGTAAACTGGAGGCTGAACTCAGACGCGGGGGACTACGGGTGAAGGTGGATGCCCGGTCAGAGACGGTGAACCTCAAAATTCGCCAGGCTCAGCTTGATAAGGTGCCTTATATGCTGGTGGTGGGTGATAAGGAGGTGGCGTCCTCTACTGTTTCGGTACGGTTGCGTAACGGTGAGCAACTGTCTTCCCAGTCCTTGAATGATTTTAAAAAGACTGTCAGGAGGGTCATCGCCAGTAAGGGGAGAGACCTGAAGTAGGCGTTTAAGGAGTTGATGAGCAAGCTAGGTAACCTTTATAATTTGATTAGTACCGGAAGATGTGCTATAGTTTCTGCTTGAAAGATACTTGGGCTTAAAGGAGGTAAATCAGGACATAGTTAAGAAGCTGCTTGTTAATAGGGAGATAAGGGCTCAAGAGGTTCGTCTTGTTGGTGAGAAGGGGGAGCAGCTTGGGATTATGCCCATAGACCGGGCACGAGAGATCGCCAGAAGTCACAACCTTGACCTGGTTGAAGTAGCGGCAACGGCTGTCCCACCAGTATGTCGGCTGCTTGATTACGGGAAGTACAAGTATGAGCAGGCGAAGAAGGAGCGCGAGGCTAGGAAGAGTCAGAAGGTCGTCCTGGTAAGAGAGGTTCGGCTACGGCCCAAGATTAGTGACCACGATTTTGAGTCAAAGGCTAGATTAACCAGGAAGTTGCTGGATGGTGGGGATAAGGTAAGGGTAGTAGTATTATTTAGAGGGCGTGAGATCTCACACCCTGAGCTTGGTTTGAGACTGTTGCAGAGGATGGCAGAATCCCTAAAGGGAGTAGCTTCGGTTGAGGGGCAACCATTTATGGATGGGAGGAGAATGAATGTTGTCCTGGCGCCGGTAGCCGCTCAAAAGACCAAAGAAGAAAAAGTAAAGGAAGAGGTAAAGTAACCTTATATGCCGAAAATCAAAACCCATAAAACTGCACAGCACCGCTTCCATGTTACTGGTAGCGGTAAAATTATGCGTACCAAGGTTGGTAAGAGCCATCTGCGAGTTCGAAAAGCAAAGCGGGTTAAGCGGCTTTTTGATGGGAAAATACTTATTAGCCCCAGTGATAGAGCGCGGATAAAAAGGCTTTTACCCTACGGGATAAAGTAAGAGGAGAAGTGTCTTGGCACGAGTAAAAAGAGGAGTTGCCGCTCATCGCCGGCACAAGAAAGCGCTAGCCTTGACCAAGGGTCATCGGGCAACGAAGCACGCCCTTTACCGCCGAGCCCATGAGTCTATATTGAAGTCGTTGAGCTATGCCTACGCTCACCGTCGAGAGCGCAAGGGTGATATGAGGCGTTTGTGGATTGCCAGGGTTAATGCGGCTAGCCGAGCTCACGGGCTCACCTACGGAGAGTTTATGGACGGCTTAAAAAAAGCGGGGGTTGAAATCAACCGTAAGATGCTCGCCGATATGGCAGTCGGGAACCCTGAAGCCTTTGCCAGCCTGGTAACCACAGCCAAAGGTCAAATTAAAGAGTAAATAATTTCAGTTTTTTCCTCTTGTGTTAGGAATTTTTAAAAATTAGACTGTCTACAGCTATCTAATTTTTCAAAATTGGACTCTTGGGAACTCGTTTAGCGGATAGGTAACCGACTTTACCATCCGGTTCTCCCACCA
>DAOUCV010000073.1:0-2281 GCA_034432095.1 Dehalococcoidales bacterium | reverse complement strand
GTATTGACATAGTCCTCAATGTGAGCAAGTCCGTTATCAACTTCGTCTGCATTAGGCAATGGCTCACACAAGTTGAGCACAGTCCCCTTCAGTCCCAGTCGCATTTCCTGCCTTGCGATATCAACCCGCATCAACGGTATGCCATATGTCACGTCAGACCGTGTGAAAAGTCAACATTATAGCTTTTGAGCCGAAAAGTCGGTGGTCTTTTAGAAATTTGCTCATGCTCAGCGTAATCTGACAGCTGTCGCGGATTGAAGCACTTTTACGCTCCCCCTTCCCAAGATAATCCCCTTTCTTAGCTGTTAATAGCTGGGGATAGCAGCCGGACACCGTCTCACAGCAGAAATCAAGCCTTGTACTCCTAATATGTTGATAGCTCTTTTCATGTTATAGGCGATAACAGTCAAACTTGCCTCTCCTCTCACTTTGTCTAACCCCTTCATCAACATGTACCCGTGATTCCAGGTCCTCTTTATCGTTCCAAAAGGATGCTCCGAAAGCCATTGCCGTGTCTTTACTTTAGTCCTATTGCTTTCGACCCTCTGCCTCATGTCTTCCAAAATCTCTTCATACTCCCAGCGGGATATAGTGCGACCTCTGGGGTGAGTGGTACATCGGGACCTGAGAGTACAGCCCGGGCATTTCTCACCCCGGTATATTTTCATAACCCTGCCATGCTGTCCCCTTTTACCCCGGAAGGTTAACTCCGAACCTCTGGGACAGATATAGCAGTCCCTGTCTTTCTCGTATCTAAACGCCTTTTCTGAAAAGGGCGTTTGAGCAAAATCTCTGCCGGCATACTTATGGCTTTCCTTTTCCGGGATATAGGGTATTATTCCATTGTCAACGCATTCCTTAGTCTCCTCAGCATCATAGTAGCCTTTGTCTGCCAGTACCTCCAGCTTGTCTACCTCCAGGGTCTCTTTGGCCCGACGCGCCATTATACTCAGATAGTCATAGTCTGTACCTTCATTGGTCACTTCGTGGTCAAGGATGAGTTTATGCTTGCTGTCCACTGTAGCCTGCACATTGTAGCAGACCTCAACCCTCTGATTATTTACCATGGCCCGGCTGTCAGGGTCGGTTAGCGATATTTGACTCTCCCCACTGTCCATTAGCCTCTTCAGCAAGGCCCTGTACTCCTCCCCTTTCTCCTTTAGCCATTGCAGCTTGGCTTTTAGGTCTTCCGCCTTCACCGCCTGAACAGAGGCTTCCTTATCGTCGTTGTCCTCTAATTCCCTGAAATATCGCTCTATGCTCTCTTCTATCTCCCTTATCCGCTTCTCCAACCTGGCCCGGTTGAAATTCCGCTTCTTAGAATTCACCGCCCTGAATTTGCTGCTGTCTATGGCTATCAGTTCACCTCCGAAGAGCTCCAGGTGCTTGCATAGTAGGGTGAATTCCCGGCACACCTTCTTTATGGCCTCTTTGTTATCCTTCCTGAAATCGGCAATGGTCTTAAAGTCAGGAGCCAGTTTCTTGAGCAGCCACATCACTTCCAGATTCCTGCGGCTCTCCTTCTCCAGTCTGCGACTGGAGCGAACCCGGTTCAGGTAACCCCAGAGGTAAAGCTTTAACATGTCAGCGGGATGGTAAGGAGGCCTTCCAGTCTCCCCGGGTTGAGCGTGATTAAAGCCCAGAGCCCTCAAATCCAGGCTATCCACAAAAGCATCAATAAACTGCACCGGATTCTCTTCTCTTATATAGTCATCAATCTTTTCGGGAAAGAGAATTACCTGATTCCTGGCAACTCCCTCTATATATGCAATTCCTTTTCAGGAATTGCATGGTTCGCGAGAATTATATTGTTTGTAGAGCCTGAGGGTAGAGGATGAGGCGAAAACTCAAGGCAGCGGACATCAGCCGATAGCCGCGGACGGTAACGCGATAAAGGCGTGAGTTTTTGACCTTGGCAACAAGATTATGCGCACGAAGTTTGGCAATGATTCGGGAGACAGAGGCACAGCGGCGTTTAGCCTCTCTCGGGGAAGCCGGAGGCGAGTCGTAGAGACGTGCGCGGAGGTCTCGGTTGCGAAAACCATTGATGACGTGGTCGCCTGCGATGGCGGCGGCAAAGATTCTGGTATCACTCTTTGTCACAGGGTTGAATTTGGCGTAGCGCTTGCCGTTTTTGGTGTGACTCCGGCACAGGTCGTCCAGTTGCTGGATGGCCTCGCCTTTGATATCTACGTTAGCCAGGGCATTCAGGTAGCGCTGGTCAGCCTGGGTGGCTACCTGGTAGTAGCGCCAGATGTTGGCTACCCCCTTGCCCATGGGC
>DAOUCV010000072.1:0-3032 GCA_034432095.1 Dehalococcoidales bacterium | reverse complement strand
TTGGGTATTCCCACGGAAGGTGAGACGGAGGTAGCAATAAGAGCAGTCATAAGGACAGCCGTTAGACAGTATCAGTTCATAAAAGTGAGGGCAGCACACCCCCGGTGGTGTCTTATCAAAAAGCCTGACGAACTTGCTTTTTCTTTCTCTATTTACGACCAAATCAAAGCTCCCGTTCAATAGGATTCACTTATTTCAACTGGTTTTAGCTCCCTCCACAATAGCTATCTCCGCGTCGGTAAGCCCGTAGAGCCTGTAGACAATTTGGTCAATAAGGTCATCGGTTGCTTCAATCTGAGTTTTGAGGGGAGTGATGGCGTTCACCGCCGCGGAGAATTCGCTGGCTATGGTATCTCGGATACTTGACGGGCACGGGTCAGGAACAACCTTATTCTTTTTGAGGACGTCCAGCAGGGCCTCAAAAGTGCCGTTATGGAAATCTTTAATCTTAGTCTTATTTTTCTGGTCCTCAACGGAGCCTTTGAGTATTTCCTTTTCCAACCAGGTCAAGAATCCCTTAATCTTTGACTGTTTTTCTTTATTCACCCGGGTCATTTCCTCGGCCAAGAAAGCCAGCAGGTCATGCACCACGTCTGACTTCTCATGCTCCATGTCCGGCGTGCCATCGGCTTTCTGCGGTAGGCACTCAGCCACAAAAACAAGAACCTCGCCCCAGTCACGGCTCACCAGATATCGTTGATACAGCTCTTTGCCCTTCTCTTGCAGCTGTTTGCGTTCCTTCTCAGGGGTGGTGAAGTTGACACGACGGATAGGCATCCCCAACACTATTTCTTTGTCTATCTGCAATTGACTTCCATGGGTCTTATGTTGCGAGCACCACCAATGGAATAAAGCTGAATTTAAGATGCTAAGTAAATATTGTAGTGAATGACCTTCCGTGCCAGGTAGAATTATGTAGGTCGATTCATCGCAAAAGAACGGAACAGGACAAAACGCAAACCGGGGACGCATGGTTTTCCGCACAAAAACCAGTTTGTTGCTATTTAAAAACCCTTGTTCATCCTTCGGTCTATGCAATCCGTACGGCTTGTTATCAGAGGTGATGACATGGGAATATTTCCCCAGATGGGAAATAATATGAGGGTATTCTTCAGGGTGCGACTCAAGTTTATGCCTACGGTCTTTATCCGTATAAATTAACCAATGTGTATTGATTGGTTCGAAATAATAGGCATCAATTTGATATGCAAAATAGAACGGCTTAAGGAGTTCCTTCTCTTTGACATTCAAAACGGGAATTATGTCTCGGTATTCGCTCTCTGACAGTACGAAAACGCCGTGTCCCTCATAGTCACTTGGGGATGTATCCACTCCTCTCATAAGATTCACTTTTCCCAAGTGGAAATGGTGTAAGCTCTCTAAATGCCCCGCCACATTTACCTGCCCGATGGAACTGATTAGCAGCTTTCCATTGCTCAGATAAAATAATACCCGCTTAGGTTCTTTTGTCTTTAGCTGAGCGATGACCGAAAACCGTTGTGCATCTCTAGGCAGAGAATGGTCTACCTCAATTTCAATATGGTACTGCGGACTTTGCTTGTCCAGCTTCTTGGTAATTTGATATATTGAACTGTGATGTCCCAATGCTTCTTCAAAAACAGGGTAATCATCAAAATCTACTATCAATTGCAGAGTTCCCTCTTTAAAAAGTTTTTGGCGCATCTTGGTGCACCCTGTTCTGTCTACCCAGTAAATGGGAACTATAAAGCTGTGTACTCCTCTTGATGCCAGCACGTCTAGTGCTGAATCGGAGAAGAAACAAAAGATATCGATGTTCTTTTCGTAGTATTCCGCCAATATGGGGTGTCGTTTGAGTTCGCGGAAAAGTTCAGCGTTATCTCTTGCCTCCAAAACATACGGCGGATTGCCTATCACGGCGTCAAAGCCAGCGTTTGCCTTGCGGTTGCCATTAGTATCATAGAACACTTCGGGGAACTCAAGCTCCCAGTGGAAGAAGCGCCTCTCCTCACCCATAGCTATTGCCTTTTGGACAGCCTCTTTTTGCAGCAGTTTCTCCCAATCAGGTTCCGGCGCTTGCAGATTCTCGACAAGTGTATTGTATGTATCCCAGGCAACATCGTTGCCGAAATAGGTGCTTAACCAGAGGTCAGCTAGGATGCGGAAGCGCCGCATATTGTGCTCAAAGTCACGCTCCCACTTCTCTTTGCTGTGAACGTCCTCCAGCGTTTCGGTGGGTAGCTGGGCAATAAGTGCCCGGTTCTGGAGCAGGTCATAGAGTTTTTTATTGAAGGCCTCCTGGAAAAGCCCCAGTTGCACCGGCGCCCGGCTGAGGTCAACCGCTTTGCCTCGCCTGGGCTTTGCTTTCGGTATCTCATCAAGGTCTGCCACCCTGGCGCCGATAAGGCTATTGCCGACACACAGGTGGTGATTGAGGAAGGAAAGAGGCTTGGATTTAGCCATCGTTTTCAGCCATAATGTCAGCTTGGCAAGCTCAACGGCAAGGGGATTCAGGTCAACGCCGTAGATACAGCTTTCCACCACTCGCCGTCGCCAGTATGTAAGCTCCGAGTCCTCGCCGATTTCGCCCGGCGGTTTGATATACGGGTCAGTCGCGATAGACTCGGCAAGGTAATCGGTGGCCCTTGCCAGGAAATGCCCGCTGCCCATGGCCGGGTCGAGCACCTTCAAGGATAGGTATGGTTTCAGGAGCTTCTCCCGCTCTTCGGCAATTGCGCGGTCATACTTCTCGGTCGGTTCCAGACCCTGTTTCTGCTCCTTCAGCTTCTCCCACTTGGCTATAGCTTTATCGACTCCCGGCTTTAATGCCTTGACCTTTTCCTGGGCTTCCCTGGTGAGGGGGTCAAGGGTGTTTTCCACGATATAATTGACGATGTACTCCGGAGTGTAGTATGAGCCGCTGGCTTTTCGCTCTCCCTTGTCATTAGCCAGATACAGCTCGCCTTTCTTATAGGCAACCTTCTTTTCCTGATGTTTATCAGCCGGAGCGTATTTTATGCTGCCCTTCTCTTTGATAGTTACCAGGTCGGAGT
>DAOUCV010000071.1:0-1953 GCA_034432095.1 Dehalococcoidales bacterium | reverse complement strand
ATTACTGTCATGTAAGAATATCCCTTGTGATAATCCACTCCAACGTATCTCTTCATTTCGGTGCACCTCCTGACTACATTTTAGGGGTGCACTGTGCGTTCATCTAATTCTCCTTCTGAATCTTTGCTCAGGCAGTTAACGTTTTAAGTGGCAAAAATTTCTAGGTGAAGGCTCCTCAGCAACTCGTCAAAAGTATAGAAGCCATTCACCTCATCTAACCTATCAAAATTAAGCAAGAATGTGAAAAGCGGAATAACGTTCACCCTCGAGCTGTACAGTGCAGAAAGGGTGATCTATGCTTTTGAGGTCTCGGATGAAGTAAAGTACGTTGGTATATGCAGAGAACAGGATTTCAAGACTCGGATGAGGGACTATCAGAACCAGGGAGCTCAGGAAAAAGGCGGAAGCACCAACAAGTATGTAGCGACTAGGATCAAGGAATGTCTGGAGGCGGGCCAGGCTGTGAACATACTGGCACTGAAGCCGACCGAGAGCTTTAGGTTTCACGACCTCGACATAGACCTGATAGCTGGTTTGGAGAAGCCTTGGACTGCACCCCTATGATTGGACAGTTAGGGTTAGGATGGTCTGGCGGGGTACTCCATTATACTCCTGATTAAGCAATAGTTCCTCGAAGTCAACCGGTGACCGGTAGCCAATGCCTGAATGGAGTCTCTTTCGATTATAGACCTCCTCAATAAAATAGGGAAGCCTGGCTACCACGTCCTGATAAGTTTCATATTCCCATAAATATACCTCCTCGTATTTCAGCGTTTTGAAGAAGCTCTCCATCATGGCGTTTTCGTAGGGATTGCCGGTGCGTGCCATGCTGATTTGAAAGCCATATCTCTTGAGCTCCTCCACATACTCACCTGAGGCGTACTGTACCCCCTGGTCGGAATGATGAATAACACCGGGGCCAGGTTGTCTTCTGGAGATAGCCATCCTTAGCGCTTGGAGCGTCAGGGCGGTATCCAGGCTCATGGAGATAGCATAGCCGATAACCTTCCGAGAGTAAGCATCCAGTATGACGGCAAGATAAACAAAGCCCGTCCGGATGCGGATATATGTGATATCGGAAAGCCATACCTGGTTTAAGCACTTGATAACCAGCCCCTTGATGAGATTGGGATACCGCGGAAAGTGGTGCTTTGAATCAGTGGTCTTCACCCTTCGGCGCTTCACCCGGCACAAGAGGTCGCTCTCCTTCATGATACGTAGCACTCTCTTGTGATTGACCCGGATATTTACCCGATGCAACTCCACGGTAACCCGCCGGTAGCCGTACCGGGGAAACTCAACGCAGATAGCCTCAATCCTGTCCCTTAAGTCTGCATCCTGCCGCGCTTTCTCGGTTTTGTCTTTAGACTTATGGTAGAAGCTGCTTGCCGCCAGTTTCAGCACTTTGCACCCCCACCGGACGGCAACACCGAGGCATCCCCATACCCTGATGATTTGCCGTTTCTTTGCGACCGACTGAGGGAGTTCTGAAATGCCTTTTTTAAAACCTCGTTCTCCAGCGTCAGCCTGCCCACCAGCCGTTCCAACTTCTCTACCTTGTCCTTCAGAGCCCCTACCTCTGTAGGCTCATTGTTGAACCTGCCCCGGCTGTACATGTCCTTCCAGTGGTAAATCAGGCTGGAGCAGATATTATACTTGCGGCAGAGCTGGGCGGCGCCTTCCCCTCCCAGGAACTCTTCAACTACCTGACGCTTGAACTCTAAACTGAATTTCCTTTGATTTCTCATGACAGGGTCCTTTCTTCTCCTGTATTTTACCCTGACCCTGCCAGACCTTCCTAATTCTCCTAAGCTAAAGTGTCCAGCCTCAGGGGTTCACTTCACAAAAAGCAGTAGTGACCTTCAAATTAGAAGAGGGAATTTACTCAAAGTTGAGAGACACAGCCGAGAAAGA
This sequence comes from Dehalococcoidales bacterium, assembly GCA_034432095.1. Lineage (GTDB taxonomy): Bacteria > Chloroflexota > Dehalococcoidia > Dehalococcoidales > UBA2162 > DAOUCV01. Next base: position 39 of record DAOUCV010000071.1, on the reverse strand, counting down.
AGGCGGAGGAATTTCAGAGATTTTGAGAGAGGCTTTGAC
>DAOUCV010000070.1:0-8062 GCA_034432095.1 Dehalococcoidales bacterium | reverse complement strand
CCAGCGAGTTGCGGGCTATTGATAACCACACTGGCGGGGGAAAGGACAAAAGCAGGGCGATAATTGCTCGGTTTGATATAGGGCAAGCCTTACCTTTTTCAGAGAGCGGGGCGGTCTTAAAGGATAGAAAAAGCCTCGGTTGATAAGGGTAAGCCTTGCCTTTTTCACAACAGTCGCCTAACACAGTTACAGGCAAGGGTGTCCTGATGATATAGGGATACCTTTGCCTTTTTTTGTGCTCATTTAAGGGGATAGCATGATTGCTATCCCCTTTTTTGTTCCCCAGCATCACCCCCTCCTCCAGCGTCTGGCTCAATCATGTTAGCCTGTCTATCTCCCGTATTCCTGCTTTTAACATTCTGTACCGCATGTCCTATCCTCACTCAGGTGGCCTTTGCGGGTGAGCATGCAAGACATGCCCACCCAGGGTATCCTTAGACTTAAACTTTCTCCCCATACCTTACCATACTGCCTCGGTCAGATAGTCATCTCCTCGGTCACATCTGACGACGACGCCCACTAAGTGGAAGCCACTAAGTGAATAGCCCCAGTGAATAGCCGTCAGTGAATAGCCGAATCAGTTTTTTCATCTCCTCTGTTACCCCAGCCTGGGGTCACCCCCGGCCCATGCGAGGGCTGGCCATTTCCTCTTGGTTTACGTTGTCATGAGTATAAATTAGACCTTTTGCATCGTTTCATCTCTGACCCATTTGTCTACTCTTTTTGCCCATCCTCATCCTGCCGCTTGGGCTTCCCTTTTCTGTCTTCCGCCTCAAATGCCCTGAGAAAAACCTCTGGTATACCGGCGGTCTTTTCCCGTTTCTGCCATGTGCCCCGTCTGCTGCCGGTTACCGTTGCCAGCCAGTCAACCGCACCTTCAATCTGATGCCAGCCATTACCGAACTCGGCAGCATAGGTGACAGCTTCGCTTGTATCGCCAAACCCAACACGCTCAGGGAGTATTCTGGGCAATTTCTTCTCACCCAGGAGATATGATGCCACATAACGATTATGCTCAAGCGCTTCTCTCAGGAGCTTGCGTGACCCAGCTGTGTCCCCCTGCCTGACAAAGGCTACCAGCGCCTTCGTAAAAAGCCAATCAGCCGTCGGCTCATCATACCGGCCCAGAAGCTCCTCCAGATCGTCAATCTTCCCCAAGTCCAGCAGGGCCGATGCCAGCAGGTAGCGGACTCCCTGGTTATCATTGGGGTTGAGCCTCAAGAGCTCACGGAAGTGGCCTACTGCTTCTTCCAATCTCCCCAGCGCCCACAGGCATTGAGCCAGTCCCAGTCTCGCCCGCATATAGGGCCTCGTCTCCACCATACCCCAGAAGTGACCGACTTCTTTCTCAAATATCTCCTTCCCCAGCGCCCGTTCCCCCGCTTTAACCCCGGCCTCATAAAGCTTGAGGGCCTCCTCCGGACTATTTGCCTTTTCTTCTGCCAGCAGGACATAGGCATCGGCGCAGTCCGCTGATATCTTAAGCGCCTGCTCGGCTAGTTCCAGCCTTCTCTTGCCCACCGTCTCCAGAGCCTGGTATACCAGGCTCTGCGCCTGCTCCAGAGGCGTCCTCGGCTCCCACTGAGGTAGCCTGCCGTCCTTGTTTATCTCACGGATGTATCTGTTCATCTCGTCAACGGAGCTAAAGTTCTTTCCCTCCAGTTTCTGCTTTAAAGCCAGGAGTTCACGCTCCATGAGGCGCCGGTCAAAAGAGGGCTTTGGTGCTGGGGACTCCTCACGACCGCAGCATTTCTTGTACTTTTTACCGCTGCCGCAGGGACACGGGTCGTTGCGCCCGACCTTCTTTGCTTCCAGCGCATTGAGGAGACGTTCGTACCTATCGGCGCTGTCGCGGTCGCCGGTCTCGTATGAAATCTCGATAAGCTTCTCATACACTACCCGTAGCTCCTTTTTACCATCGGGCTTTGCTAAATGTCTCTGAGCCACAGCCAGCGCTCTAAGGTAGCAGTCTTTGGCTTTTAAAAAGTCCTTTTCACCGTAGGTGGTATAGTATTCACCGGCCCGCAGGAGAAACCAGGGATCATCAGGATTGCGGCTGATAATCTCCTGCGACAACCTCTCCGCCTCCTCTTTCTTCCCTAGGCCAAATAGACACTCCGCCTTGAAGTCAAGGAGGATATCGTCACCGAGACCTTCACCCAATATTCCGGCAACATCAATTACCCTCTCGTATTCCTCATGGCCTATCATGTTCCGCATCAGGTCATCAAGGAATCTTTCGAAGTCATAGAAGGTGGTTTTGCTGAGCTTCTCGTAGAAATCACGGCGCAGGCGGCGGCCTGATGGCGTTTCCTCGATAATGTAGCGACAGATGACGTCAAGCGCCTCCCGGCTGCGGCGGTAAAGCTCTTTCCATCTTTCCTTCAGGCCGGCCTTAACCATCTCTTCAATCAGGTTGTCCACCTGCTCGGCGACGAATTCCACCGGTGGTTTATCCGGCACCAGGCGTTTCCACAGCTCCTCGCAGGCCATCCAGATGAAATCTTCATCGGCATCGGTAAACTTAGCCACGGGGTAATATTCCGCCTCGGTAAGGTCTTCACAGGAAAGGTACTCAGCCGTCTTGGCAACGAATGAGTTTAGGTCAAAGGTGGGGACAAGCTCCTTCAGCTTACTGATAATTTCCTCATTGCTCATGCCCGCCACTTTTTGGGGCTCCCAGCGGGATCGTTCCCTTTCCATACCTTTTTCCTGCTTTCCTAGAGACTTTGGCCAGTCCGGCTAACCACCTTCTGATTATAATCTTCCAGCGGGTAACAGGACAAGAAGACTTGACGGCGCGATGTTGACATGGCGTAACAGAAATGCTAATATAAACTGTATCATCAATACTAGTAACAGAGCAGGAGGGCGGCATGAAGCAGATCAATGTTCGCGTGGACGATGAACTTGGCGAGGCGTTCTACCGGTTCTGTCAGGCGCAGAAGACCACGCCCTATGAGCTTCTAAATGCCATTATTGGTTTTTATTCCAGGGGGCAGATTCTTACCGAGAAGGCTAAAGGGAAAGCACTTACCCAGGATGAAGCCCTAATCGAGCTGGGTCGTATCGTTGCCGACATGAAGAAGTTCGCTAGGGCTAATGGTGAGTTTACGAAGGCGGTCTCCGAGCTTCTGAAGCCTCACGGAGTTACCCTCAATCAGCTCTGGCCCACTTAGGAGGTGAGAGGGACGATGGCAGCTTTCACAAAAAAGAGGCGGTGCCGCTGCAACCGGTCACCGCCCTGGAGATAGTAAGTACGCAAGCTGGGCGTTTACACTATCCCCTCTTTGTATTCTACCTGGAGGGGAAGGATTTTTCAATCTTTTTGATATGGAGGCCTAACCCAATGAATACAAAACAACAACAAACGGTAATAGCAAGCGACGATAACCAGGCAGCCCTACACTGGCTGAGGCAGACGCTTTCTGCTGCCTTTGAAGTATCGCCGCTAACGGTGTCACTGAAAAAGAGAGCCACCAGCTTTGTCTGGAGAATCCCGGGCTGGCTCTTAGCGGCGTGGGCCAGGGTGTTCAATGTAGACTATAAGCATGGCTTTGAGGTCTGCCCCAACCTTCCCGAGCACCTTCGCAGCGATACAAGCAGGGAGCTTTTGGCCCAGGCCTTTGAATCCGAGCGCGCTGCCCCCACCATCCGAAGCCTGCGTCAGACGGTCGTCACAGTGCTGGGGCTGCTTCGGCAGGGGTACCTTCCCGCCGATGGCGAAATGATAGAAAGAGGCATTGCCGCTCTGGCGCTCAGCCGGTGCACCCGTACCGGTTGCGAGTTTATGACCGAATCCGGTACTATTCTTCAGGACTCGCCGCTCCCCGATCGTCTTCTGAACAAGTACAGACTGGCTCTGGAGCAGGGCGACGGCGGCAAGCTAAAAAATATCGACGCCGCTTTGAAATCTTCGAGCTACTGCGGCTGGATAATCAGCCGGCTTCGTGAGGTCAAGAGGTGGCTGTCGGGCTATAGAGAGTTAAACATCCGCTGGGAAATCGAGACATTGCCCGATAACGGCGGAGTTTATGAATTTCTATTGAAGGGAGGAAAAAATAATGGAGACAAAGGCTAGGCTTGTACTGAGGGAGTCGCACGAATCCTTGCTTGACGGCTACGGATTTGAAAACCAGCGCGAGGACGGATTCAAGCTTGCAGCGCAGCATGGAGTGAAAATAGTCAAGGTACACGAGGTAGTGGAAAGTGCCACCAAGTGGAAGCGAGAAAAGCTGGAAGATATTATCGCTGAGGCTATAGAAGAGAAAGAGGAAATACCATGGGTCATCTTCGGCCGGGTCGACCGCGAAGCCAGAAATCAGCTGGCTGGTGCTTACTATGTTTATCAGCTTATCTCGGCGGGATTGACTGTCGGCATTGCCACGCAGAACCTCATTCTTCACCGGGGAAGCCCTCCGATGGACTTCTTCCTGTTTAACCTCCACCTTTTCAAAGCAGAGGAGGACGCTGGTCAAATGAAGCGTAACTTGCTCGGCGGGCGGGACAAGCTCGCTGAAAAAGCAGGTCAATTGCCAAACGGCACACCTATCTGGCCCTTCGACTATTACTCAAAGAAGGTCTACGGCCAAATGACGACGGGCAAACCGGTCCTCAACCGGGAAAGGGCAGAATGGGTACGAAAGTGGTATGAAGCCATCATGTCTGGCGATATGGGTATAAATGGGATAGAGCGATGGATGTTGAAGGAAAACGTCAAAACCAAGCGCGGTAATAGAATTTCCGCTACGCATGTCCGCGACATCCTCACCAGCAGACAGTTACTCGGTGAGTTTAGCTGGAAGGGTAAAGTCTACCTCAAGGATGAAAGCCTGCGGATCCTTACTGATGAGCAATTTCAGGCGCTTCAGGCGAAGCTGCGGGAGAATAGAGACCGGTCTTACTATAACGCCGTAAAGTATGACTATCCGCCCTTACCTATCGTGCGACACAAGTGTGGCCAGTTGATGGACCGGATACCACTTCAGGGCTATCATGATAAGAAAAGGCTCTATTACCGCTGCAATAAGTGCAAAGGGGGCGGCCAGTACGTCATGGCTCAACCAATATGGGAGAGGCTACGCCCCGAACTGCAGGCAAGTCTGCTGCGTGAGGAGCGGTTAATTCCGGCACTAAGGGCGTATTACGCCGATAATACCGCGGCCGTGACTTCGCTTGAGAACCAGCTTTCACAGATAAACCGGGCCATTGCCGAGCAGGAAGGTAAAAAGGATAGAGCCTTCCAGTTGGGCATCGAGCTAAAAGGCTACCCCACTGAGAAGGTGCAGGCGGAGATAGATAAGGCCGAAGAAAAGATTTGTAAGCTCAAGCAGGAGAAGGCCGAGTTACAGAGACAGATACATATCGCCAGGCAGCGGATACTCGATGAAGAAGGCATAAGGCGTTTGTGCCGGGAGATTCAGGGCAATCTTGAGGGCCTGGACAAAGACGGCTGGCTCAAGCTGAACAAACGTATCGGCCTTGTGGTTACAATCAACGACAAGGACGACATCGTCGTCAAGGTATCCCTGCCACCGGTGCGGGCAGTGGAAAACGAATTTAGCCGATCCCTGTCCGCCAATGCCCGACTTAAGGCGTTTACCAGCATCGCCTTATGAGCGATAAAGCCTGAGCCTGAACGCTTGCCCACGATATTAACTTGTTCCACTTAACCCCCTTTTGGCTATCCGATAGCTGGGCAAGGTCTATCGGCTTCGCCTAGTAGTAAGCCACCGATAACCCGCAACCCGCTGGCATTATCGGTGCTCCCACTATATATATCTCCGAAAACGCCTCAAAATTGGACATTCAAAAGAGCATTTTTTGCTCTGCTTGCCTGTATCGCTCCAGATACTTGTAGTCTCTCCAGTCCAGTTTATCGCCTCTGTGTAGCTTGTAGACTATTTCTACCAGTCGTTTCGGATAGCCTATCTCCCAAGTGGTATTGCTGACCCAAGCGTCAAGGTCAATTGCCCTGTCATCGGCTATCAGCTCTCCAAGCTCGGTTATATTCCCCTCGTCATCCAGTATAGGCTTTGACAGGTATTCCAGCTTGATAGCCTTCGGACATTCGGGATACAGCCAGTCCTCTTTACACTTTGCCCTTTGCGCCTTGCTACAGTGTCCGCAATCTAAACCACTGGTGATTTTGTAGTGCTTGAACCAGTAGTCGGCTACGGCTCGGCTGGCTATCCGATACATAACGGCTTCTGTAAACGGCTTGTGTCCGTTATTCCGCTCGGCTACGGCTAGCGTCAAGATTATGGTGTGGAGTAAGTCCTCTCTATCCTGTGCCATAGCCTTGTGGGCAAAGCGTGAAGCTACCTTATAATAGGTCAGCCATTCGCCGTCCAGATGGTCATAGCCATTATGACCGTTACCGTCAACTTGCTTTCGCCTGTGCCTTCCGTTAGACTTGATACTACGCAAGGTGTGTGTCCGTGTGGTTTGGCAGGTGGCTAACTTACCGCACCATCGGCATACGCCTTGCGCCGTTTCCAGTGTCCAGACTTTACCGCATCGGCTACAATGCCCTTGCGGTCTTTGACCGTCTGGTGGTGATGTTACCGCTACAACCATCGCTTACCCCCTTTGAGCTTATTTGCCCTTTGAGGCAAGCGTTCAAGGCTTGAGCTTTGTCCGTATTCAGTTATTAAGGTGCTTTTTTTACAGCTTCATTATTGAACAAAAGACTCTTTTGTGATATTTGATAACCTAGCACCTGTGTCTTCTCCCCTGCCAGGGCGGAAAGGCTTCATAAGTAAACAGAATCTCAGCCCGGCCGTAAGCTGATAGACACGGTCGGCTGTGTTGTATTGACAGTTATAAGCGTAATCGCTTACACTTGATTAGATGGAAGTGCGATTAAGTCGCCATACCAAAAACAAACTGAGGCTATATAAGCTGACACCAGCAGATATAGAGGAGGCAATTAACGAAGGCGAAAGGTTGAGGCACGGGGATAAGTGGGAGTTCCGGTACGAGAAGCTCAGGGTAATATGGGTTATGGTAGGTTCATATGCTCTGGTGATAACCGTAATGAAAACCAGATAGAGGTGGGAGATGGTAAGAGAAGCAAGAATACAGGAAATGCCCAAAGGTGCTCTGAAGATTGAATATGAGCCCGAGGTTGACATTCTCACTATTTATCTTCAGGATCCGGAGACTCCTTTGAGCCATAGTAGCGAGGCGGAGCCTGGGGTGACACTGAACTACGCTGAAGATGGTAGCCTGTCTTCAGTAGAAATCTTGGACGCCAGTAAGCGTTACCCACCTCAACAGCTGGCCGCGCATAGTCTTGATGAACTGATTGATCTCAGAACGGCATCGAAGTTGGCTGCGATTGCACCGGTCACTCTGAGAACACAGGCAGAGAAAGGCAGACTCTGGGCAATAAGACTGGCTGGGCAATGGGTGACCACACGGGAGCGCCTTCAGCAATACCTCGACAGTCGGTCTAAGACGGGCAAGGCAACAAACTAATGGCTAAAGCACTCCCCACGACCATTAGAGTCGGAGTGACGAAAGACTAACCGCATGTCTGCGGAGTGCAATGACGACCAACCAGCACCGGACGGGGATTTTACGCTGTAAGAAATGCGGAGAGGAGATTACCTATCGCAACTGGAATCCCAACACTGAGCCTATGTACTACGCCCAGTGGGAGTGGAACAGGGCTGTACTCAGACACGGCTGGCGATGTCACCCGGCAGATTTCCCAGGGGGGTTTTCCGCACCTTCACCGAGTTTATGAGATGGTACTCCACGCCTGAAGGTAGGGAATGGGGGACAAGCAGCGTGTGATTATTGAACCCGAGCGAATAGTAAGAGGGGAAAAGCGATAATAAGACAGCGGTTACAAACTGCCGTCTGAAAGAGCCTCTTTTCGTGCCTCGTTGCGCTATTCAAGCAAACGTGCTCTTCGCCCGTCTATTACTAAAAAATCGCCTTTACTGGCTTCAATCCGTTTTATAGGTCCTTAGCCGTAGCGTTGTTGTTATCAGATTCATCTTGTTTTAAAAACGGCGGCCTAAAATCTAGTCCAAGCAAAGCCCGGGCTTTG
>DAOUCV010000069.1:0-47961 GCA_034432095.1 Dehalococcoidales bacterium | reverse complement strand
ACCCCAGAGCAGGGTAACCATAGCGGCTACTACCAGGAAAGTAGCCGATGGTATAGGGTCTTTACGCCCCTTTATCTTGAGAGCCAGTAACACGGCGGCTATCAGCCCGCCGCCTATCCACGAAAGGAATACTGCCACGAACACCAAAGGATAACCAGTCATCAGTCCCACCAACGCCCCCAGCTTGACATCCCCCAGCCCTATCCCTCGGGGATAGACGATAAGGGGTAGCGCCATCATCGCCAGCCCCAGTACTCCACCCAGCAGCGCGCTTTCTACGCCAATCTTTAGCCACGGGTAGGAAAAGGGGTTAACCCCTGACCAGAAAAAGGAAAAGATAAAGGCGAGAGCCATACCAGGGTAGATGACCTTGTTGAGCACCAGCTGGTTTTCCAGGTCAATCACAAAAATGATAGTTAGCAGACTGACGTAGATAAGAGATATGCCCAGTTCAAGTCCAAGCCCGAACTTCCAGTAGAGTAAAGCAAACAGTAGGGCGGTCACTCCTTCTACTACCGGCAGCCTGAGCGGTATGGGAGCCTGACAATAGCGGCACCGACCGCGCAGCCAGATATAGCTAAACAGGGGGACCAGGTCAGGAACGCCCAGCTTGTGATTGCAGGCAGCGCAGTGAGACGGGGGGCTAATGATAGATTGCCCCCGAGGCAACCTGTCTATGCACACATTAATAAAACTGCCCATAAATAAGCCCAGCAATATAAAAACCAATATTAATAATAACACTCTACCTAGCCCTCTGCCTAACTCTGTAATAGCAGACTGTAGGGCGAGTTTTCTTAGTTTACCTTAAATGTCTCCCTGTCTTCAGTACCCTTGCGACGGCTCCTGACACAGCCAGGAGGGAACCGAACCTCCACCTCCGGCTCTATCTCCTCCTTGGGCGCCATTTCTTCTACTCGGGGCTTAGACCTCATCTCCTCCATAGTTTCCACCAGACGGGCTAGAACCTTATTCTGTTCGGCGGCACCCTTCCTGAGCTCCTGAGAGGCTTCACTCAAGCCCCGGATAGCACTGGAGTGACTCTTGAGGTGTTCAGCATACTCCGCTATGGCTGAGGCAAAGCTGTTTAAGGCTTGCTGCGTAGAAGCCATCACATTCTCTGTGGTCTTTATCCTCCGCTCCAGAGCCCGGCTGGTGCGCTGGTTTTCTTCAATGACTGGGGCGAAGATGCCACGGTGCAGTTTCCGCCTGCCCCGGCTAATCTCATCACTATAGAGATACAAAGCAAGAAGCGAGAGAGCAGCAACTATGAAGATTAGCCCCTGCTGGCTCTGAAAGAAGAGGAGAGGAAAGCCAAGATAGCGAATCTGTTTACCTACCCGACCCCGTAAGTCTTGAGGTCTCACCGTAAAGAGGTCTTCCCCGCTATTATCGCCCTTGGTGCGGAAGGCTACCCCACCCTCCGACTGGCGAACTTCTTTCACCCGGTGAGCTACTACCGGCGGGTAGTTGTAATACTCCCGGACTGCCCGGGGGATAGTGAAAACGATGATATCACCCACCCTGACATCAGAAGGTGATATTTCCTTAATCAGAATCAGGTCTCCAGCATGAAGTACTGGCTCCATACTGACGCCCAAAACAGGAATAAACGGCATCGTCCCTCTGATTGAGAGGAAGCCAGTTACACAGGCAACGATGATAGCCACCAGTGTCACCGCTTTCTTCACCCATCTAATGGAGAAGAAACGGACAATATAGGTAGCTATGATGACTATCCGTGCTACTGCTCGTTCCATTCTTAATCTAAGCCTTATCATAATACCTCAGAGCAAGATTGTCCATTAATCCCCCTTCATCACCTCTGGGTGACCTCACAGTACAGGTCCGGGGCGACCGCCCAGTCCTGCTCCCATTCCGAGATTTCCCTTGAGGTCAGAGTATAATTCCCGCCTATCACCGAAAGGACATGGTCACCATTACCACCGCCTTCAATCTTGAAGGTAGCCACTCCATTCTCTATAGTGAGCACCCGGTAGTTGGGTATCTGCCCCGCCTCAACCGAGCCTTCAAGGTATAGATTCATATTAAGCTGCTGGTAGGCTCTGGTCAGGTTACCGCTATTGAGCAGGTAGACCTTGACTGCCAGGTCACCGGTATAGTCATCATTAGGGGTAACGATAAACAGGTCGCCGGTCGGCGTATTGCCAGTGAGCGGAGGGGCTTCAAAAGCGACTTCAACATAGACCTGGGTGCACCGTGTATACTCATCAGCGTTCGGTTGCCTGAGCCCAACCCCAATTTGCAGTTCATCTATTTCGTTCCATGTCCAGGCTTGACCCGTTTGTGGGTTATTGTTCCACTGGTATGAATAGGCAACGTAATCGGTGCTCAGGGCTTGTTCACTACCGTTGTATACCACGCCGTTAGTCTTGATATGGATATAGGCGCTGGTCTGTGTTACATTAGCGGTTGTTGCCCGGCATACCATGTAAACTCTGACATAATCTATCGTTCCACCCACCGTTTGAGTGGAATGGTCATTGATGTTATATAAGTCTTCCTGCCACCCGGTGCTGTTGGATGAGACATAGGTGTCATCACCGTCGGAAGTCTCTTCGTCCACCTTGTCCCAGTGCTCTCCTGTTACTGGATACTGCTCTGAGATGTTAGTTTCATCACCAGCCACATCTGGTCTGAAGATTTCCGTATCAGCTGCTGGTATTAGAACGGAGCCCCAATCAGGCTGGGTGGCGGTGGCGTTGGAAGTGGCTACATCTCCGGTCGGTTCCGCAATGTTAATTGTTTCTGTGGCAGTACGGAAAGCGCGGGCGTATGCCCCGCTGCTGAGCACCAGGGTCAGCAGGAAAGCGATAATTAAATATAATTTGAACCTGTTTTTCACCATCGTAGATTACCTTGGAATGACATCACAGTAGAACTCCGGTACCGTTGTCCACCCCTCACCCCAGTCCGAGATGTTATCGGAGACCAGGCAGTAACCGCCGCCGACAACCTCAATGGTATAAACCGCGGTCAGCGCATGATAGGTTATAGTGATATCGCTAAATATCGGCGTATCGGTGCCCGGTCCGGAGAAGTATGCCCGGTACTGAATCCAGCGGTCACCATTATGGACCGGGTTGATAGCGGTGCCGCTTGTCTGGTAGTAATCGGTGGTACTCGTCGGACCATACCAGGTAGCCGAGCTTAGCTCCGCTTCGGTAGCGGCTGTCCGTATCTGAAACTTGATATCCGTCCCTGACGGCTCGGTTACCGTAAAGGAAATAGTATCCCAATGCCAGTCCAGGTCGTAGCCGTTATCGTGGGATGAAGAAATCAGGTCGCCCGAGGTATAGTATGCCCAGAATATCACCGCTATCTCGTCCAGGACCGGCGTCGCACTCCCATCAGAGGTAAACAGCATCCGGTAATAGAAGTCTGAGCCAGTCCAGCCCAGGCTGGAGAGACTTATGGTATTCATTCCCTGAGAAAGGGTGTCCCAGCCGTTAAGAGTGCCTGATGAGTTGTACCAGTTGGTGCCATCCTGGGAGAACTGGACCTTCAGGCTGGTCCCCGAAGGAATTGCCGAGGCGTAGTAGTAAAAACTATTTATGCCGACAACCGTCTCGCCGGATAATAGATTGACTGAAGTGATTGTCCCTGTTGGATAGTAGTTATAGAAGGTATAACCAACCTCCACATATACCTGGGTAACCCGGGTCTGAGCACCGGTTCCACCCTGCCTTCTGATGCCGACGCCAATCTGCAGGGCGTCTATCTCACTCCAGGTCCAGGCTTGACCGGTGTTGGGGTTATTATCCCACTGGTATGAATAGCTGGCATAGGAATTAGTTATGAAGTACGCAGATTCTGGTGCCGGACCATTGTATTCCACTCCGTTGGTCTTGATGTGCAGGTAGAGGCTCCTTCTGAATTGGTCTGAAGTCGTAGACCTTGCCACGGCGTAGACCCTGACATAATTTATCGTGCCGGAGCCGGCGATGTGGTCAGTCGCCGTATATAAGTCCTCCTGCCAACCGGGCGAGCTGCTCGTCCAGACGTAGGTGCTGTCGCCATCAGAGACAGCTTCATCCACCTTGTCCCAGTGCGCTCCCGAAGTCGGGTACTGGTTTGCAATGCCCGTCTCATCCCCGGTACCATTGGGTCTCAGGGTCTCCGTCGCCGGAGTACCATAGGTATCCAGTCTGACCTGCCCACCGCTGACGGTAACATTGGCTGAAGAGGCAATCTTGGAGGTGTCGTTAAAGGTATCGGTCACATTGTCCGTATATTTAGCCAGGATAACATCGCCGGGGCTGGTGTTGACATCAACCTGGTTGAGGGTGCTATCGGCGAAATCAGCCTGGGTTGTTTCCGTCCAGGAACCTGAAGCCGGCACAATGTCCTCCAGAGTAAAGGCGGCTCCCGCGTTTTGTAAAGTCAGCAGCCGGTAGTCGGGAGTCTGACCAGCCTCAACCGAACCGGCGAGGTATAGCTTCATATTCAGGTATGAATAGGCTCTGGATAGGTTGCCCGTATTAGCCAGGTAGACCTTGGCAATCACATCGCCGCCATACCCCGTATCGGGGCTTATATTGAACAGTTTACCTATGGGGGTCTCACCGCAGGTCTTGTTCTCTGTTATCAGGTCATTCAGGACCGAACCCCAATCAGGCTGAGGTGATGCAGCCGTGCAGGTAAACACATTTCCAGAGGGCTGGGCAACAGGTATGGTCGCTCCAGCGGTGCTCCAGGTAAAGGCAAATGCGCCACTGGTGAAAAGCAGTGCCATAATAAGAGCTAACAGCAAATAGGACTTCTTTTTCACCTTACTTTCCTACCTCTGATGGTCTACCGGCTTTAAGTAACGGGCTACCGCTGTACAATCTCCAGCCATAGCTGGGGTTGGACGCTGCCGCCGCTCATTGACTTCCACGGGTGCAGGCGGTAGCCGCCCCCGAGGAGCTGAACCCTGTACGGTGCGCTGCCAGTACCATTAGCCCAGGTGAAGGTAGCCTGTGCGTTATCCAGGGTGATAACCTGGCTGATGCCCTGCTCGTCAGCGGTGGCATTGGTGCTGTCCAGGAACTGTAGCTCCATATTAAGGTGCTCGTAATACCGAGACAGTGCCCCGGTATTGACCAGGTAAGCCTTTATTACTAGGTCACCGGTATAGTTGGGGTCCGGGCTCACCGTGAATAGAGTGCCTGCCGACCAGGTACCGCCGGAGTTGCCGAAGACGGTTGGTGCCGCCGCCGTTAGATTTGCGGTTACAGTGGCAAAGTCCGACTCTACCGCCGTGACGCCAATAGTGGCGGTGGCGGTGGTATAGGTAGAGGCAAACACCCCACCGGTTGCCGCCAGCACTACCCCTATGGCTATAATGAAAAATTTCTTCATCTTCTTCCTCCTTACTCTCCCTTCAAACTCTCGCTATTCCCTTGTTTTCAGTCTTTCGCTTGTCTATGTCTCTGCTCCGATTTGGAGGGGCTCCCGCCTTTCAGGCGGCAGCGCCGTCAACCAGCCATCAGGCTATTAAGGTGCACGCTGTACCACTCTGCAGTAGATCAAGGGGGAAGCGCCGTTCACCCACGCACTTGGAAATGCCCGGTAGCTGCCACCGTTATTTGAAACATAGTATACATAAGGTGGCGGCTGCTCACAAGTAAAGGTAACCACCGGGTTGTCCAGGCTGAGAACTTGGGTGACGCCGTCCATGTCCTTCGAGACGTTGCTGCTGTCCACAAAGCGCAATCTCATCATCCAGAATGAATAGTCCTGCTGCAGCTCGTCTATGTTGCTGAGGTAAACCTGCACCTCGATGTCAGGACTGTCAGGAGCCGTGCTTATATCGAACAGTTGGTTCGGGTCTATTGTGCCTCTGTGTCTGCCCAGCACTGTGTAATCAACCGATGGAGTGTTATTCGCCGTCACATTGGCGAAGTCAGTGCCAGCAGCCGTGACACCAATAGTTACCGTCTCTATAAGCTGGGTATAGGCAAACAAGCCGCCGGTGATGGCTAGGGTGAGCAGGAAAGCCCCCAGCAAGACCAGACCTCTCCGGCTCCTCTCCTCAAAGTAGAGTTCGTCATCATCATAGAGTACGGTCTCAGCCTCCAGCCTCTTCTTCAGCCATTGTCCATTGAGGTTTGCCTGAGCACGGTCGGACAGGTCGAACTCCGCCTCAAACATCTCCCGCACCTCAGCTACCGTCTTGCCTGCCAGTTCAGCCTGCCGACTATGCTCTCCGTAGATAACTTTTACCATTTTTTCTTTTTCTCCTTTCTTTTAGTGATTGACAGCTTCCTGTCAACCGTGATAGACTTTTTTAACTTCCGGTTAAGGTGGTTGGGTCTCCTCTCCTCGGCTCTATTCGGGAGTTCCTACCACCTTTTTATTCTCTTTCACATCTTCTTACCTCCCTTTGGCACCCAGAAAAACCCCGGCTTTCTGGCAAAGATACCCAGATTTAACTTAACTCGTCTATGAGAGCTTTAAAGCGTGCCTTTAGATTTTCTTTGAAAGCATTGAATTCCTCCCGGGTGATATACTCTTCTGCCGGTCTGCCACGCCTGGCTCGGGAAATTACTGATGGCAAGCCCTTCTGTGCTGCCTCAACCACCTCCCGGTTGTGCTCATTAGACACCAACTTGGTCAGTATTGTATCGAGATGATGCCGGATAGCCTCTTCGCCGATGCCCAGAGTGGAAGCGAGTTGCTCGATTGAGTTTCCCTCGGCAATAGAGTGTAGAATCTCACTCTCGCGGGGGGAAAGACGAGCCAGCAGATTGTCCACTTCTTTACTGATTAAAGAGAAGTTTTCGAATTCCTCAATAACACGGGGGGCAATCTCTTTTCGGAGCAGGGCTTCAACTATGGGTCTGGCACCCTGAGCGATATTCCTGATGAGCTTGACCAGTTCATCGGGGTCAATGTCTTTGGTCACACAGGCACTCGCCCCGCACTTCATGGCTGAGAAAAGCTGTTCTTCATTATAGCTATCCATGACCAGAATCACCGCCACCGATGGCAGGTTCTGCTGGATGCGACGGGTTAGATTAGCCCCGGTGAACTCGCTGTGGTTGGCATTCAAAATAGCTATCCTTGGTGGATTTTTTTCAATAAAATCGAGCGCTTCCTTGTTACTGGCAGCCTCACCAATAACCTCCACGTCCTCTTCCCCGGAAAGGATGAAGTGGATTCCCTCCCGGAAGAGCACCTGCCAATCAGCTAAAAAGATGCTAATCTTTTCCATTTTGCCCCCTTATAGATTTCAATTATCCTTAGTTAAATTTAACATACGGATGTAAAGAGAGGCATAAAAATAATAAATATTTTATAAAGGTTTCATAAAAGTTTTGTAAAGATTTGGCATCCTCAAGGATTGACAACAACGCCCTACAGGGATACTATGCTGATAAAAGCACAGAGGTTGGCGACACATGAAGGTCAATAATTGTCGTCGGTGGCGTAGTCTATGCCGAGTATCCCTCTTGACGGCGCTCGGTCTGGTTACGATACTACTGACCAGTTGCCGGGCCGGGGAACAACTGGAAGAAAGAGGAAAGACGTTATCCATTACGAGCCCGGCGTTTCAGGAAGGCAGCAGAATACCCGATAGGTACACCTCTCAGGGAGAGGACGTTTCGCCACCACTTGCCTGGAACGAGCCGCCCGCCGGGACTCAGTCCTTGGCACTGATAATGGATGACCCCGATGCTCCCGGCGGAGTCTTCACTCACTGGGTGATATTCAACATCCCGGCTAATAGCCGGGGATTGCCTGAGGCGGTACCCACCGAGTACCAGCTATCTGACGGCAGCCTACAGGGCAGGAATGACTTCGGTAGAATTGGCTATGGTGGTCCCTCTCCTCCGCCCGGAGCCGTTCACCGGTATAGATTTACCCTCTACGCACTGGCAAAATCGCTGGACTTAAAGGCAGGCGCATCAAAGAAGCAAGTCCTCGACGCCATGCAGGGACACATCCTTGCCCGGGGAGAGCTGACCGGCGTTTACCAGCGCTAGTCTCGACACAGCCTTCACCAGCGGCTATAATTACGACCGTGGCACCCAGAGTACCATCCTCGGTTTATTTGCCATCTCTCTAGCCAGTTCCTCTATTCTCCCGTATTTCATGCAGGCCGCCATACAGTGCTTGACACAAGCTGGCTCGAGTCCTTCCCTGGTCCGAGGCGCACATAGGATACAGAGTTCCGTGGGAAAGGGCAGGTAGGTAAGATATGCCCGGTTGTTGGGCAGCTTCTGTTCCATCTCAATGACCCGTATTCCTCCCATCCCCGCCGGCCATTTATATTCCTGAGCGCAGGCAACCTGACAGGCATAGCAGCCAGTGCAGTATTCGTAATCTATCAGTAAACCGTATTCACATTTCCGGGACATCTCAGACCTCCTATTGACCTTTAACCTTGTAGATTTTACAGAGCAGGTGCTTTATCGGGGCACCCAGTCCGTCTTTCCCCTGAAAACCCATAGGGATAAGCTGATTCACATTCGATTTCCACACGCCAAACAGTGATGGCTCTTCGCCAGGCTCTTCGGGAAACCACCAGCCGTGAGCCGTCATCACCATCCATTCCGGCACCACAAGGGTAATTTTTGCCTTGAACTGGCACCTGCCCAGCCAGTTTTCCACCCACACCCAATCCCCATTATTAATGTCGTGCGCCCAGGCGGTATCGGGATGGATTTCAATAACCGGGTCGGGGTCAACTTCCCGTAGCCAGGGGATGTTTCTATGCTCAGCATGAAAGTAGACCGGCGACCTTCTCCCGGTGGATAAGATTAAGGGATATTCTTTATACAATTCAGGCTGGCTGACAGGAGTGAAGGGCGGTTCTTCATAGTGGGCTATGGGCTCCAGTCCCCACTCTTCACGCAGCGATGAGTACAACTCAACCTTACCCGACGGAGTCTGGAAGCCGGGTCTCCTGTCTGGGCGGAGCAACCCTTTTTCAAACCGGTGATACGGGTGACTGGGGTGACCTTCCGGCGGGAAAACCCAGCCTTTCTGCTGTAGCTCTCTGAAAGTCATACCGGAAGGCTTAATTATCTCATCAAAGAGTTCATGAATACTGTTCCAACGAAAATTCGGGTCAAATCTTTTCGCTAGCTCAAAGTTGATTTCAATATCGGACTTGCACTCGTCTACGGTAATCGCCTTGTTAATGCTCTGAAGGGGTACCCACCAGCTCCGGATGCTATCCTTCTCCAGAAAAGTAGCCGCTGGCAGAACCACATCAGCCAATTGAGCAGTCGGGGTCATAAAGAGGTCGACGACAACCACAAAGTCGAGCTTCTTCAGGGCACTAAGCCACTTCTTAGGGTCAAGACCTATGCCCGCCACAGGATTACAAGCCTGTAGCCACATCCCTTTGATGGGGTAAGGGTCTTCGGTGAAGATTTGCTCCAGAGTCAGGTCCGGCTGAGCCCGCCAGATGAACTTGCGGAGCGGCCCATACCGGTCAATACCAATTCTCTTGGCATCAGCTTCTTGGGAAGCTAGCTTGATGACCCCTTTTGCTCCGGGCAGAGCATAAGCCACCGCATCAAAGGCGTAACGGGAAATTACGTTCCCTCCAGGTACATCCAGATTCCCGGTCAGGCACCAAAGATTAGCGATTGCCTGGACAGTGGGAGTAATCGCCGGTGTCATATCAATAGGCACACCCCAGTGTATGGCCGCGGGTTTGCTTTTAGCATAAAGACGCGCCGCCTCAATAATGTCTTGCTGAGGTACCCAGGTTATCTCGGAGACCCGCTCTACCGGGTACTGGTTGACCTGCTCAACAAAGACGCTCCAGACTGTCCTGGTGGAAACTTTAGCTCCGTCCGAAAGGCTGATGTTATACTCTCCTTCAAGGGCTGGTTTTGTAGCGGCTGATTTGTAGTCTACAAGATTAGAGTCCCATACTACCGGTCTTTTCTTTGCCGTATCCCAGACAACAAAGTTAGCCGGAGAACCGCCGGCCACTAGGTCACTCTCCCGCAGCAGTTTCCCGGTGTCGCTCCTGACCAGATGAGCGGCATTCGTCCATCTCTCAACAAATTCTCTATCATACAGACCCTCATTGATAATTACATTGAGAAAACCCATCGCCAGGGCACCATCCGTCCCGGGACGCAGTCTCAGCCACTTCACTGCTCTGGAAGCAAACCAGGACAACCTCGGGTCAATGGCGATAATCTTGGTGCCCTTCTTCATCAGGTCAACTATCCAGTGCCCGAAGACATTATCCGGGCACGAAGCCGGGATATTGTAGCCCCAGACCACAATACACTCTGGAATCTTATACCTCGGGTCTTCGTAGCGCTTCGGGAACCACTGGGCAGCGTCAAGGATACAGTAGTCTCCCTGAATAGTCTCCACAGCGGCAATTCTGGGGCTGTAGCAGGCAATGCCACTCAAGGCAAACATGACATTTGGACTGCCATAGGCATAAGCCAGCATACATATCCAGGCGCCGATGTCCCGACCGGTGCCCATAGAGAAGATGACGCTCTCCGGACCAAATTCATCCCGAATCTTACTTAACCTTTTCTCTATAAGGTCAAAGGCTTCGTCCCAGGATATTTCCTGCCACTTACCCTCTCCACGCCCCCCTACCCTTTTAAGGGGACGGGTTAAACGCTTGGGGTTATAGACATACTGCGTCATAGCCAGGCACCTGGAGCACAGACGTCCCTGGTTCCAGGGGTGCTCCGGGTCACCTTCAACCTTGACCACCTTGCCGTCTTCGATGTACGCCAGTACCCCACACCCACCATGGCAACCGGGTCCGGCAGACCAGCTAGTGGTGCGCACAATCTTACGGTTCTTGCCTTTCACTTTCGGAATCCCTCCTTGACTAACTGGTCTTGATTATATCCCTCGCCGATATCTAACGCAAATAAGAAAAGAGGTAATCCATCCCCCCTGCCCCCCTTCCTTTGGTAAAGGAAGGGGGAATTGACTTTAGAAGAGAGGCTGACGCCCCTCTTAAACTCCCCGTCACTCTAGCCTCCTTCAAAAGAGAAAGGCAAGAAACTTAAAAAAGAGAGCTTTGCCTCCTCTTTTTTTAATCTTCCCCTCCCCCTTGTTAAGGGGAAAGGGATAAATTATTGACAAACATCCAAGTTAACTTTAGAATAATGATTTGTAATCAATAACGAAGGCAGTAGTTTAAGGAATATAGCTTTTATGTCTATTTCTTATTGTGCTCTAACATTGCATATCCCGCACACAGCGCTATCGATAAAAGACAGTGCAGGTTTCAGAGAGGTGGGTCACCGGGCTCTACAGGACAGCCTTACTCAAGAAGGCTCTCCTCTGCCCGGTGCATATTCGTCTCCGTCAAAGGCATGAGGCTCAACCGAGCCTCAATCTGCAGCCTCACCACCCGGCACCTGAGGAAGCCATCTACATCAGGAAGTAAATCCCATAGTGTCGAAGCAGAGCTGCTATTCCCCTTATCTCAGACTAAACATTATGTAAAATAACTGCGTTTGACGCAGAGGAAGGAAGTCTTAGATGTCAATATCGCAAAGAGTCAAGAAAAGTATGGAGCAGGGGTCGTGGATAAGAAAGATGTTCGAGGAAGGAACCGCCCTCAAACGGCAGTATGGCGAAGAAAACGTCTTCGACCTCTCTCTAGGCAACCCGGTCATGCAACCTCCCGCTGAGTTCTATCAGGAATTGAGGAGACTGGCGGAGAACCCCCAACCAGGGATGCATAGGTATATGGAGAACGCCGGGTATGCGGAGACAAGAACGGCGGTAGCCAAACAACTCTCACTGGAAGCGGGTATCAACTTCACCAAGGATGATATCGTCATGACCTGCGGCGCTGCCGGAGCATTAAACGTAGTGTTGAAGACGCTCCTGGACCGAGAAGACGAAGTCATCATCTTCGCCCCATACTTTGCGGAGTTCATCAACTATATCGAAAATCATGAGGGAATCGCCAGGGTTCTGCCTACGGATGAGCAGTTCGTACCCCGGCTTGATGTCCTCGAAACCGCAATCAGCCCCAAGACTAAAGTCGTGCTGATAAACTACCCCAATAATCCCTCCGGGGCTGTCTACGGCGAGGAATTCCTGCACCAGCTTGGAGAACTGCTCAGTTGGAAGTCAAACCAATACGGCAAACAGATTTTTCTCATCAATGACGAAGCCTACCGCAATATCGTCTATAATGGAGTGAAATGCCCTCAAATCTGGCCTTATTATCGGGAAAGCATCATCGTCACCTCCCACTCCAAGGACCTCGCGATACCGGGAGAACGCATCGGCTATATTGCGGTGCACCCTGACCTTAGCGACCGTCAGGAGCTAGTGGCTGGCTTCATCCACTGTAACCGAATACTGGGATATGTTAACGCCCCAGCCCTGATGCAACACCTGGTACGCCAGCTACAGGCGGTGAGTGTCTCAGTCGCCGAGTATCAGAGAAAGCGGGATTTTCTTTATGAGCATCTCACTGAAATGGGTTATTCCATCGTAAAGCCTCAGGGCACCTTCTACATGTTTCCGAGGTCACCACTGGAAGACGATATCGCTTTCATCAAAGAGTTAAGACAATGGCGGGTACTGACTGTGCCCGGCTACAGCTTTGGTTCACCGGGCTACTTCCGTATCTCATACTGCACTGATGATGGAACACTCGAAGGCTCGCTAACTGGTTTCCGAAAGGTTGCCCAAAAATTCAAGTTAGGGTAAACTTATACTACTATATCTACTATATAGGGGAGCCTGAGCAAGAGACCATGATAATCGAGATGAGAACCGGGGCCACCCAGGAAGAGATAGATGCCGTAGTGCAGAAGGTGAAGTCATTTGGCTGGAACGTCCAGTTGAACATTGGCACTGAGAAGACGGTGGTTGCCGTACTGGGTAGTAATACTGGGCAAGTACCCACAGACATCTTTGCTGTCCTTCCTGGCGTGGAGAGTGTAAAGCGGATTATGAAGCCCTATAAGCTTGCCTCCCGGGAAGTCAAGGCAGAAGATACCCTCGTTACTATAAACGGCATTGAGATTGGTGGTAGACGCATCGTAGTTATGGCTGGGCCCTGTGCTGTCGAGAGTGAAGAACAGCTTACCGAGGCAGCCAGAGCGGTAAAAGATGCCGGGGCAAGCATCCTGCGCGGTGGCGCCTTTAAGCCACGTACTTCCCCCTTCAGCTTTCAGGGCTTGCAGAAAGTCGGGCTGGAATTACTCGCCAAGGCCAAGGCGCAGTTCAATATACCGGTGATTACCGAAGTGGTAGACTCTCGCTACGTAAGTATGGTAGCCAAGGTGGCAGACATACTGCAGGTTGGTTCTCGCAATATGCAAAACTTCACCCTGCTGACGGCAGTTGGCAAAAGCAAGTGCCCCGTTGTTCTAAAGCGCGGGTTTTCCTGCACGGTTACCGAGTGGCTTACCGCCGCCGATTATCTGCTGGCGGAGGGAAATAACCGGGTCATTTTATGTGAGCGGGGAATCAGGACATTCGAGGACAGCACCCGCTTTTCTCTGGATATTTCGGCAATCCCGGTAATTAAGAAATTCAGTCACTTGCCGGTGATTGTTGACCCCAGTCACGCCGCCGGTCACTATTCGCTGGTCCCGGCTATCGCCAAGGCAGCCGTGGCGGCTGGTGCTGATGGGCTTCTGATTGAAGTCCACCCCAACCCCGAGAAGGCTCTGGTGGATGGTCTCCAGTCCCTCACCCCGGCAAACTTCGCCAAACTAATGGAAGAACTGAGGCTGATTGCCAGGTCAGTGGGCAGATATATCTAGTCTGGCTGACCTTCTCCATTGAACCAGCGGAAATAGACTGTTTATCAACCTCGACAGGTGACCTAACTGAGTATTCCCATCCAGTTTCACCGGGAGGAAAAATGCCGGATATAGCTGATATTACCATCATTGGAGCCGGGGTAGTTGGACTGGCTATAGCCTCACAGGTCGCCCGGGCAGAGAGAGAAGTCTATTTACTGGAAAAGAACGAAACGTTTGGACAGGAGCAGAGCGCCCGCAACAGCGAGGTTATCCATTCAGGTATTTACTACCGTAGAGATTCCCTGAAGACAAAACTCTGTCTGGAAGGCAACCGCCTCATTTATGAACTTTGCCAAAAAAACGGGATAGCTTACAGAAGGTGCGGGAAAATATTTGTCGCCGTAAATGATTCGGAAGCGAGGATACTGGAAGAACTATATAGAAACGGCACCAATAACGGACTCCCGCTGAAAATGCTGTCCAAGAAGGAAATGCACCAACTTGAACCAAATGTGAGAGGGATGGCTGCCTTCCTTTCTCCAACTTCAGGTATTGTGGACTCATATGCCTTGATGAGGTATTTTCTGGAGAAAGCCCGGGATAACGGTGCTCAGCTCGTCTACAAATCAAAAGTCGTCGGCATAGAAAAAGTCCCGGAAGGATATAAGGTTCAGGTAGAAGACCCCTCTGGTGGGACTATCTTTACCACCAGAGTCCTGATAAACTGCGCCGGCCTCTATAGCGACCGGATAGCTGAAATGGCGGGGATAAATATCGAAGAAGCAGGCTACAGGTTATATTGGGGCAAGGGAGAATATTATAGTGTCGGTGGAGGGAAGAACAGGTTAATCAACCGCCTGATATATCCGGTGCCTGAAGCTGTCGGCCCGGGGATACACGTCTGTCTGGATACTAACTGGCGACTGCGTCTCGGACCTCTGTTTCATTATGTCAACAAGATAGACTATAGGGTAGACGATTCGAGAAAAAGCGCCTTTTTGCAGTCGAGTATAATGAAGTCCCTGCCCTTTATTGAACCTTCCGACCTGGAGCCTGAGACATCGGGTATCATGGCAATGCTTTATAGAGAAGGAGAGCCTGTCCCTGACTTTATCATCAGACATGAGCAAGACCGAGGTCTACCCGGCTTCATCAACCTGATTGGCATAGACTCTCCGGGCTTAACGGCATCTCCCGCCATCGCCAGATATGTGAGCCAGCTGGTAGATGAAATTGGTTAATTACGTCTGGCGTTGGCGGTAAGCCTCAACATAACGCCGGGCACGCTTATCACGACCGAGAAGAAGGTCAACAGCCCGGACAACCAGAAGCGATTTCCTGACATTAGTAATCAGACAGGTCACACCCGCCTCAATAATCAGGGCAATAAAAGCGTTATTGAGCGAGTCACGTTCAGGCAGACCAAAAGACACATTACTGGCACCTAATGTCTGGTTCACCCCCAGCTCTGCCTTTACCTGTCTGATAGCCTTAAGAACCTCAGGACCGGCGTTGGTATCGGCTCCTACGGCGAAAGCAAGGCAATCAATTACAATGTCTTCACGGGGGATACCGACTGACTCAGCCCGTGCTACCAGCTTATGAGCGACAGCTACCCGCCTCTCCTTGTCCTTGGGGACACCTTCATCATCCTGCACCAGACCAACGACGGCGGCTTTATATTCCTTGACCAGAGGTAGAACCTTCTCTAAAGAACGCTCCTCGCCACTAACGGAGTTGATGAGTGGTTTACCCTTGTAGACTTTCAGAGCAGCAGCTAATGCCTCCGGGTTAGCGCTATCTAGGCACAGGGGCACATCCACAGCCTCCATTGCCGCCTTCACCGCCCGAGGTAATAAGGTTACCTCATCAACGCCAAAGGCACCCACATTGACATCTATCATATCCGCCCCGGCTTCTACCTGAGCAATGGCTTCTTTGCGGACAACGTCTTCCATATTGCCTGTTTTTAGAGCCTCAGCCAGCCTTTTATTTGCCGAGGGGTTAATGCGCTCGCCAATAATCACTGTCGGCTGGTCTCCCCCGATGACCACTTCCTTTGCCGCACTTGTCACCCGAGTTTCCATAGACTCATCTCCTTTATTTGTACACCCCGTATTCTTTTACCGCTTCCATCATGGCGCGCAGATTCTCTGCAGTCGCCTGTTCTGCCGATGACGCTCCCGCCAGGATGTAGCCGCCCCCCTTACCGCAGACCTCAATGAGTTTGCGGCAGTATTCTTTGACTTCCTGTGGCGTCCCCGTGCACAGTAACGAGGTAGGCACATTGCCAGCAATACAGGCGGTATCGCCCAGCACCTCTTTGGCACGAGTCATATCGGAACGCTCGAACCACCATATCACTGCCCCCCGGGGCATGTCCTTGATCGTCTCCAGCCGATGGTTGTAGAGCCCCTCAGCAAATGGCATGGGCACCAGCCCCTCGTCAATCATGCCAATCATCACCTTTCTCAGGGTAGGCCAGTAGAAGGTCTCAAACTGCTTCTGGGACATAAAGGTATCGTCGCCCT
Organism: Dehalococcoidales bacterium; assembly: GCA_034432095.1. GTDB lineage: Bacteria > Chloroflexota > Dehalococcoidia > Dehalococcoidales > UBA2162 > DAOUCV01. The sequence goes on along the minus strand of DAOUCV010000069.1, from coordinate 31,703 downwards.
TATGTAAAGGCATCACTACTATCGGGCTTAAGGCGGCGTCAGCTCCGGCTACGGCTAGTTCAATAGCCATAGGCGTTATTTTTTCCAGGGCTTCCAGCAGCTTACCGGGCTGGCGATACATGTCCAATATTATCCCCTGGGTACCCCTTAGAAAGTCACCAATCATATCAAAAGGCGCCCCTGACATGCTCCCGCCGAAGGGCGGGTATCCCGCCTCCAGTTCCTCTTGGGTGGCTTCGGCAACCGCCACCCGCCACCTTGCCAGCTCTTTGCCGGCATCCACGAGCGCCTTGAGTGCCTTCTGCACATCCGACCGTCCGAACGGCGCAATGAAGCCTATTGGTATCCCGCTCATCGGCGTGAACGGGCTGAGGTGCCTGAACGGTTCCAGCGCACCCACGATGCGGGGCATCATAGTCCTCAGCCAGAAATCAGTCGGGTCATTAATCAGGGCATCATACTCATCTGCCTTCATATACTCGCCTTCAATATACTGGTAGGAACGGCTTTCAAGAGAAAGACCGTGCCCCGGCCACTTCATCAATTTATAATCGATCCTGTCAAACACTTTCCCCGGCCAGACGAGACCGGGTCCCATAGAGGTATCGGTATCAAAGTCCTGGCGAAACTTCCGCCAGGCGCGGCGCAGTTCCTTATAGTTATACATCACCTTGTGGAGCGTCCCGCCGGCATAGTAAGCCGGGAAAAATCCCGCCGGCAGAAGACACGGCACACGGTCGGGCTCTTCCAGCTTGATGACCTTGATTAGCCTGGTCACCCTCTCCTGATATGATCTCCTCGCCTCCGGGCTGACGAATTTGACCCCCGGTGCTTCAAGCCAACGCTTGAACCTCTGCTCTCTTTTTTCCTCCGGAGTTAATTCTGCCCACCTCTTCTCCATTTTTGAACTTCCTCCCTTTTGCCATGCTTAATCCGATACTGCCCGAGGTAACTGGCTTCAATGAATGTCTGCCTGAACTCCGGGGTATTGGCTAACTCAACATAGCGTGCCCGCGAGGCGATAGCTTTAGCCTCTTCACGCTTAGAGAGGGAAATCAGGGCTAGTTTGGCCCCCATGCCAGCGGCATTCCCCACCTGCCGGAAGTAAGAGAGGGGCAGCGTTGGTAAAAGCCCGATAGTTACCGCACTGGACAGGTCAATGTACGAGCCAAAAGCCCCAGCAACAACAACCTGCCTGATATCTTCCTCGGTGAAGCCGTTCACTTCAAGGAGCAGTTGAATACCAGCTCGAATTGCGGCTTTAGCCAATTGCAGCTCTCGCACATCTTTCTGAGTCACCACGATTGAAGAATCCCCGCCTTTTTCTTTACGGTCAACGATGACAAATTCAAGTTGGTCATCAGTCGTCCGCACTCGCGGGTCGTCCCCTGTAAATCGCCCGCCATCATCAATAACTCCTGCCAGATAAAGTTGAGCCAGGGCATCCAGTATTCCTGACCCGCATATGCCCACTGGCGAGGCTTTATCAATAGTCTGGTAGAGTACGGCGTCTTTTGTTATGCGAAGCCGTTCGATAGCTCCACTGCCAGCCCGCATACCATTCTTGATGTGACCACCTTCAAAAGCCGGACCGGAGGCACAGGAGGTCGAGGTTATCTCTTCTCCATTAATCAGAGAGATCTCGGTATTCGTACCTATATCGATTGAAATCGTCAGCCCTTTCGGGTGAATTAAACCGGTAACCAGTAAATCAGCGACGTGGTCAGCACCAACAAAGCCGGCAATGTTGGGCGGGAAATGTACATATGCTCCCGGAGCTATATGTAGCCCAAGGTCACGAGCCTTGACATCCAGGGACTGGTTCACCGTGGCGGTAAAGGGAGTGAGGGCAAGCTGCCTTACCGGTAAGCCAAGTAATAAATGGTGCATGGCGGTGTTGCCAACGACTACGGCTTCAACAATTGCCTCGACATCAGCTCCAGCCTTGGAACAGAGGCCAGAAGCCAGTTCGTTTAACTTGTCTACGACCGGTTTTTGTAGCTGGATACCTCCATCTGCCGACTTTATGACATAGTCAATGCGGCTAATGATGTCCTCACCATAAGGAATCTGGGGATTCATAACCCCTTGAGAAGCCAGGGTCTGCCCGCTAGCTAAATCAACCAGGTAGCCGGCAATGGTCGTCGTGCCTAAATCTATAGCTAATCCGAGCTGGCGGCTCGCCCAGGAACCCACAGCCACTAATTCATTGTTGCGAACCAGGGCCTGACATTCCCAGTTCCAGCTACGTAGCTGCGGAGAAAGAGAACGTAACACATTCACATCAATGTTACGGCAGGGCAGCTGGTACCGTTCCTCCAGTGCTTTTAACAGGCGGTCAGCGTCAGCCCGTGGGTCCGATAAAGATGGCTCTTTAAGCTGAAGGTGGTAGGCTTTAACCGCAGGTTCTGGAGGCACAGTTACCTCCAACCCCTCCAGGAGAATCCGCTGTGAGGCGCTCATTGACTCCAGGGGAACCACCACCTGGCAATCACTGGTCGGAATAGCCTGGCAGGCGAGACGCCAGCCGCCACCGAGTTCTCCAAGGGAGAAGGCTTCTTTTTCACTGGGAGTTGGCTTTGTCAGTGTTCCACTGGTAACCTGCACCCGGCAGGTCTGACAGGTTCCACGCCCTCCGCAGACACTGCTAATATCAATACCCAGCCGGCGAGCACATGCCAGAATAGACTCACCCTCCTGGCACTCGTCTTTTCTGCCCATCGGCTCAAAAACTATGGTATGACCACCCACGGCATCTGAACCCACTCTATCCTATCTATATACGCCATACTCTTTGGTGAACTCGACCATGGCTCTGACATTCTTCGGCTCAGCAAAATCTAGAGGCATATTGGTCAGGATAAAGCCGCCATCTTTACCGCAGATATCAATAAGCCTCTTGCAGTAATCTTTCACCTCCTGGACCGTCCCTGCCTGCAACAGAGTTGAGGGAACGTCTCCCATAATGCACAAATGACCGCCCAGTACCTCCTTCGCTTTAACCATATTGGTCTGGGCGAAATGGCAAAGGACTTTTCCCTTGGGCAGTTCAAGCAGGTACTCCAGACGCGCATCCCATACACCTTCAAAGAAGGGGCAGGGCGTTATACCCTTGTCCACCAGAGCCAGGACGACTTTCTTAAAACCCGGCCAGTAGAATTTCTCAAACTGTTTCAGGGACATAAAACCATCCGACCCCCGGTGAAGAGCCATAAAAGCACGGCGAGTGCCGCTAACTGGCGGCATTGCCTCTATCCTCTCCAGAGTACTGGCTAGCTGTTGTTCGCAGAGTTCAAGGAGCTTGTCCGGCTGGCGGTACATGTCCAGCATGGCCCCGTGCATCCCGCGCAAAAAATCAGAAATCATATCAAAAGGTGCTCCTCCACCGGGGGCGTCATTTATCGGGAAGCCCAGCTTCTCGATTTCCCTATTAAATTGAGCCATCTTGGGGCGCAACTTGCCGAATTCACGTCCAACCTTCTGAAGAGTCTTAATAGCCCGAGCCACCTCCGGTCTGGCCAGCGCCTCACCAAGAGTCAGGGCTCCAAAGTAGCCAAATCCCAGTGATGAAAGTGGCGGCAGCATCCTGAAAGGCTCCATTACTCCCGCCGTACGGGGCAAAAGAACTCGCAAAATGAAATCAGACCTGTCGGTCAGGTAATAATCATACTCGTCGGCTTTCACATTCTCCGCCTCGATAGCCTGATGACCGTGATTTGGGGATACCCCGTGCCCCGGCCACTTTGTCTGTTTCGGGTCAATATACTCCAGCAAAGCTCCGGGCGAGAATGCCTGTACCGTCCAGAGCCCGTCCGGCGCGAAATCAAGAACTGTCTTCTTGTAGGCTGCCAGCCATTTATCATAGTCGTACCAGGCATCCTTACAGGTTATCCCGGTGTACTTTGCCGGGAAGTAGCCAAAGGACATCAGGATTGGTACTCTATCGGGTATTCTCAGCTGGATGGCATCGTTAATCCTTTTATCTCTTTCCTTATATAGTTCCTCAGGTGTTTTCTCCATTATCACTTTCCTCCCGGTCATTCTCTAACCTATTAGCGATAAACGCCGTATTCTTTAGTGAAATCAATCATGGCTTTCAGGTTTTCCGCTTTTACATCATCCACCGGGCCTCTGGTGGACATGATGAAACCACCGTCTTTCCCGACCACATCAATAAGCTTCCTACAATAGTCTTTCACGTCCTCGGGTGTTCCTGCCTGAAGCAACGAGCAGGGGACGTCTCCTGCGATACACATGTGACCCTTGAGGACTTCCTTGGCTCTGAAGATATCGGTAGTATCAAAATGGCCGAAGACCCTGCCTTTGGGTAGCTCAAGAAGGTACTCCAGCCTTGAAGTATAGTCGCCTTCAAAGAATACGCAGGGTGTTAACCCTTCGTCGGCTATGCCCTGGATAAGCCTCTTTAAAGTAGGCCAGTAGAATTTCTCAAACTGTTTCAGGGACATAAAACCTTCCGAGCCTCGATGGAGAGGTATCCCCACCCGCTTATTGCCACCGCCTGTCATTGTCGCCCTAATTCTCTTTAGCGTCATTCCCAGTATTTTCTCGCAGGCTTCAAGGAGTCTGTCAGGCTGCCGGTACATATCCAGCATCGTGCCCGCCATCCCCCTTAGACTGTCGGAAATGGCATCAAAAGGCGCCAGTGCTAACATCTGGCTGAGCGGGGGAAAGCCCAGCTTTTCGATTTCCCGACTAAATGCCGCCATCTTCGAGCGCCACCTTTGGAGTTCACGCCCGGCTTTTTGAAGTGTCCTGATAGCCTTGGCAACCTCTGGCTTGGTCAGCGCTTCAGCCAGAACCAGCGTCCCCCGGTAGCCGTACCCCAGTGACGAAAGCTGTGGAAGCAGACCAAAAGGCCCCATCGCTCCAGACACACGGGGCAGATAAATCCGCAGCAGGTAGTCAGAAAGGTCCCCAAGGAAGGCGTCGTACTCATCGGCTTTCATGTATTCGCCTTCGACAGCCTGGTGGGTATGATGGGGAGAAGCACCATGACCCGGCCACCTGAGCGACTTCGGGTCAAGGTACTCCAGAACCTTACCGGGGAAGAACGGCTGTACCCCACCAATATCCGGCTGAAAATCCAGAAGCGTCTTCTTGCACGCCTCAAGCCACCTGTCGTAGTCGTACCAGGCGGCTTCACAGGTTATTCCAGTATACCTTGCCGGGAAATAGCTAAGGGCAATCTCTAGAGGAACCCTATCAGGTATTCTTAAGTGGATAGCCTCAGTGACCCTCTTGTCTCTTTCCTGATATAGCTCCTCGGGCGTTGTACCCATTCTTGATTTCCCTTATAGCCATTGTTTGGCCAGTTTTACCGCCGTCATAGCATCTCGGCCGTAGGCGTCAGCACCGGAATACTTCCTTATCTGCTCATCAATCTGCCCACCGCCAATCATTATCTTGACTTTATCTCGCAGTCCAGCCTTTTTTATCGCTTCCACCGTTTCTTTCATTGAATCAAAAGCCAGGGTTAGAAACCCGCTTAAGCCGACGATGGGAGCATTGGTCTCTTTTATTTTTTCAACGAATTTCTGGGCCGGTACATCCACCCCAAGGTCGTACACTTCGAAACCGCTGACATCCAGCATAAATACGACGATGTCCTTGCCGATATCATGTATGTCCCCGGCGACCGTACCGATAATACATTTGCCAATCCGTTTGGATTGCACACCTTTGACAAGCTTCGGTTTGACGATTTCAGCAATCTGTTTGAAGATTTCGGCTGAATAGACAAGCTCCGGCAGAAAATATTCGCCAGCACTAAATCGCTTGCCCACTGTCTCCATCCCGGCTCTACTCTCCTCAAGAATCTTGTTGGGGTCTTCGCCACGGTCCAGCCTTTCTTTAGTTAACCTCAGGGCTTCGTTTTCCTTCAAATCAGCAATCGCCTTCGCTAACTCTCCGTTCATTTTACTTTTGGCCTCCTTAATATTTTTTCTATTAATCGTTATTTACCTTACGATTAACATTGCTGTATATTAGTCTATTATGCCCCACTCCGTCAATATACACCATATTCCTTGGTAAATTCTATCATCGCCTGTACATTCTCCGGCTTGGCTTTGTCAATGACACCACCGCTGGTCATAATGAACCCGCCATCTTTACCCGCAACATCGATAAGCCTTTTACAGTATTCTTTGACTTGACCAGGGGTGCCCGTATTCAGCAGACTGATGGGTACATTCCCCGCAATGCAGGCAGTTTTACCAAGCACTTCTTTTGCCCTTGCCATATCCGTGTCGTCAAAGTGCCATACAGTCCTGCCTCTGGGTACATCCCGAACAATTTCCAGGCGACTATCATAGGACCCTTCGGCAAAAATATACGGTACCAATCCTTCGTCGATTAGACCTAAAATTACTTTCTTTAGAGTAGGCCAGTAGAATGTCTTATACTGTTCCCGAGACATAAAGCCATCAGCACCCTTATGTAAAGGTATAAACACCAGAGGTCTTCCTGACGACTGTGCGCCGGCTACTCCCATCCGAATCATCAATGGCGTTAGCCTTTCCATGGCTTCGATAAGTTTGTCCGGCCGCCGATACATATCCACCATTATCCCCCGGCTTCCTCTGAGCGTGTCGGCAAGGGTATCAAAGGGTGCTTTGGTCGAGCCTCCGGTGAAGAGGGGAAAACCCGCTTCCAGTAGGGCTTTATTACAGGCACTAACCGCTCTCCGCCATCTTGCCGCTTCCTGTCCCGCAGCCAGCAAGGTTTCAAATGCAGACTGCACCTCGGGTACACCAAGGGACGCAAGATAAGCGCCAGTAAACGGCATCTCGACGACACTGGACAAGGACTCAAGTCTCCTGAGAGGTTCCAGCGCACCGAATATGCGGGGCAGGTAGATTCTCAGCCAGAAATCAGACGGGTCTTGAATCAGGGCATCATACTCCTCTGGCTTCATATATTCGGCTTCAACACACTGGTATGGCGTATCGGCACGAGTACCGTGACCGGGCCACAGGTACAACTTATAGTCGAGAATTTCATAGGCTCTCCCCGGACCGGGAATTGCTGACCCTCCGTGCACATCTGGCTGTAATTCCAAGATAAGATTTCTCCACGCGGTGATAAGTTTGTCATAGTCATACATGGCTTCCTCGGGTGATATCCCGGCATAATAGGCAGGGAAAAACCCCATATTGGTATAAACTGGCACTCTATCAGGCACCTTGAGTTGAATGACGTCCCTAATCCTGATTACTCTATCACGGTATGCCTTCGCCGCTTCCGGGCTGACAAAATCTATCCTTTGCTGAGAAAGCCAAGACTCGAACATCTTTGCCAGTTTTTCTTCAGGTAGTAACTCAGCCTGATTCACACCCATGCGCCTTACCTTCAGCGTATTCTATCCTGAAGAACAAAAGGTAGTCAATTCTTGGATTACAAAGAGCCCGGCTACAATTGACGGCATGTCATTTGTGCTTCATAATAGGTGCGATTTAACAAATCAAAATATCAGGGAGGAAAAATTATGAAAGCAGCCGTAATGCTGGACGACGGTACTTTAGGGATACAAAATGTTCCCGAACCACCGGAGCCGGGGCCTATGCAGGTAAAGGTCAAAATAGCCTACTGCGGGATATGCGGTAGCGAACTACATATGTTTGACCCCGAGTTTATCAAGAGGGGCCCGCTTTTCCGCCCACGTCCGGGACAACAGCCACCGCCGGGGCGTACGGGGCCAAGAATCATGGGGCATGAGGCTTCAGGGGTGGTTGCGGCGGTGGGTAGTGAGGTAAAGGGTATTGAAGTAGGACAGAAGGTAGCAATGAATTTCCGGAGCCCCTGCGGCACCTGTTATTATTGCCGGAACAAAATGGAGCACTTCTGCGAAAGAGTAATCCCGGCCTCGGGGGCTTACGCCGAGTACGCTCTTTACCACGCCAACGCGGTGTATGTCCTCCCCGACAATATTAGCCTTGAAGTTGGGGCTCTGCTTGAGCCGGTGTCCGTCGCCGTCCACACGGTTGACCTGGCGGGTATCTACCCGGGCTGTACGGTAGCCATACTGGGCGCTGGACCTATCGGTATCCTGATACAGGAAGTGGCGCTAAAAGCCGGGGCAGCAAAGGTGCTTGTCTCTGAACCAGTAGCCAGTAGAAGGGAAATAGCCAAAAAGCTCGGAGCTACCGTGGTGGTAGACCCCCTCAACGAAAACCTGGAGGAAGTGGGGAAGAAACTCACTGACGGGAGAGGTTTTGACCGGGTTATCGATGCCAGTGGGAAGCTGGCGGTGGCCAAGCAGGCGCTGGCTCTGGCAGATTACGGCGCTACCGTCGTCTGGGCGGCGATGTACCCGAGAGATGCCGAAGTCGGTGTCCCGCCGTCATATATGTACGACAAAGAACTGACCATTAAAGGCGTCTTTATTTCTCCTTATTGTTTCCCCAGGTCGGTGAACCTGCTGTCGGAGCTTGAACTTGAACCGTTAATCTCAATCAGACCTATTGAGGAGATAAATCAGGCATTTCATGACCTCCTGGCAGGGAAAGGGATGAAAGTACTGATTAAGCCGTGAATATTGCCGCTATAGTAATCAAATCTAAGAAACAAGGAGAGGAAAGATGGCTCAGAGGTCAAACTTTATGGAGGAACTTGGCAAGCATGACCCGGAGTTTTTCAAGCTGGTAAGCGCTATAATGGCGAAGACAAGCGAAAAAGGTGCCCTTGACCCGAAGACAAAAAGCCTGATAACTCTCGCCCTTGATGCGGCTGGTAGCCATCCCGAAGGTGTCAGAGCCTTAGCCGCCAGAGCCAGAGCGCTCGGTGCCACGAAAGAGGAAATAGTGGAAACGGTGCGGCTGGCTTTCCTCGTCGCTGGCATTCCGGGACTAATCGCTGGACTGGCTGCCTTCCAAGAATAACGCAATAGCCTAGTATAGCGGAGGTGCCTTATGCCTGTACCCTACAAGGTTGAAGTGATAGTGAAATCAGTAACCAAAGGCAAATGCCCCCAGGGATTCAAAGCAGGGGATAGATGGCTCATCGAGGATGGCAAAACCCCCGGCGGAATGTGCGCCGGGGCTTATGACTCAGTAGCCCCTGCCATCAGACTCTTCCGCCTGGGTGGAGAGCACCCCTGGGACAGAGATAAAGATGTTACCCATGTCTCCTGCCCTGACCCCGAACACTGGGTAATATATGAGGTGAGGCGACTGCGTTAATAGCGCCAATCAAGATTTAGAACTACCGGTCATTCTGGTTGTTTTTCAGTTGGTGAGTCAGTCCCAGTAGTGAGCTTAGCTGAGCCGGCGTGTACTTGCCAGGTAGCTCGTGGTTGACCGCCATCTCCTGAGTGATGCGGACGAGCGCCTCATTAATTGGTGCCTGGCGACCTAATCTCCTGGCTAATCTTACGACCTCGCCATTCAGAAACTCAGTTTCAACACTACCCTGCCTCCGGGCTAGACTCTGCCACGTCGAACTTTGTGCCTCAGTATCAAGCCTGCCACGCAGTGGCGCGGCTATCTCTGGCCACTCCTTAGCCACTTCCTCTCCTGATATCCAGCGAATGCCAGCTTGACTCAGAAGCTCACGCAACTCCTGCTGTGCGGCTTGCATAATCGGGATGACTTCCTCCCATCTGCCATTGGTAATAGCGCCGATAGCATTACCCACATTACCCATCAATTTCCCCCATTTATAGGGCATGACGTCTCCGGTCACCTTCACCAGAAAGCTGGCAGTCCGCAGCTCGTCTGCCACCTCCTCAAGCAGTTCATCAGTGCCCTGAGGGTAACACCCCATAATAAACCAGCCGGGCGGGTCACGACGAGCCGTAACCTCACCGTCCTTAAGATAAACGGCACCGACTCGCACCATCACGCCATATATCCTTGGGAAATACCGGGCGGCAATCTCCTCGTTCCTCACCCCGTTCTGAAAGCAAAAAATGGGCACGTCCTCGACCACCGCCCGCAAATCACGGAGAGCCCCTTCCGTATCCTGCCCTTTCATGCAGAGAAAAACTACATCGTCAGACCCGAAGTCAACCCGCTCCGGCCTGGTAACAGACGGTATCCGCAGAATATGGGTGCCGGTCGGCGTGATAAGGCGTAGACCGTTTTCGTTAATCGCTTCCACATTACCGGGACGACCAATCAAGACCACCTCATGCCCCGTTCGTGCCAGATGCCCACCAATCACACCTCCAATCCCTCCCGCCCCGTAGATAATAAACCGCATCATCTCCCTCCATTCATAAACATTTCATAATGGCACAAACTGCCATTTTATGCAACAGCGTAACAGAAAAGGTCGTTTAATAACCTATCCCCCTGACCCCCTTCCCTTATCAAGGGAAGGGGGAATTTATTTTTAAGAGGGGCTAACGCCCCTCTTAGACTCCCCGAAAAGACTTCATCTCCCTATCCTAAAGGGTGTTAAAGAGGGACTTCGTCCTTCTTACAAAATCTTCCCCCTCTCCTTCTCAAGGAGAGGGGGATAAAGCGGGTTCCCGGAAAAATCTTTGATTTTTCCGGGTGCTTAGAGGGGGTAAGGTTGATAGAATTTCGGATTACCCCTTTAGACCAGCTTTGTGCTATAATTATAAATCTGATTTGTAAAAACTCAGAGTTGAGTTAGGGGGCTAGGACGGACATACTGGCACTTAAGCAAAAACTGGCGGAAATGCTTAATCGGGCGGCAACGGAGGCCCAGAAATCAGGAAAGCTACCCTCAGTGATTTTGCCTAAAGCATATATAGAACGCCCCCGGAACCCGCAACACGGAGACTACGCCTCTGGTTTTCCCCTGAAGCTGGCTAAGGCGACCGGAGCCAAGCCGATGGCTATCGCCGAAGACCTGGTCGGGCTTATGGCACCTATTCCTGAGGTCGAGAGTATTGTTGCCGCACCGCCAGGGTTTATCAACTTCACCCTCAAGAGCAACTGGCTGACCAGCCAGATTGATTCCATCCTGTCGGCTGGAGATAGCTACGGCAATATTAACATTGGTCAGAACAGCCGAGTACAGGTGGAATTTGTCAGTATCAACCCCACCGGTCCGCTCCATGTGGGGCATGGACGAGGCGCCGTTCTGGGCAGCACCCTGGCTAACATATTGACGGCAGCCGGCTATAATGTGCAGAAGGAGTATTACTTCAATAATGCCGGCAGTCAGATGGACGCCTTTAATCGCTCACTCTATGCCCGCTATCTGCAATGCCTCGGCACCGAAGCCGAGATGCCATCCGATGGCTATCTGGGCAACTATATGGTCGACCTGGCTAAAGAGATTATTGCTGAACAGGGGGACCGGCTTCGCTCTCTAGCTGAGCCTGAAGCGGTAGCCCAGGTCGGGAGGCTCGGGCTGGATAAGATAATGAGGCAAATCAAGGAGGAACTCCAACGGCTCGGCGTCACCTTTGACGCCTGGTTTACGGAACAGAGCCTCTACGATAACGGTCAGTATGACAAAGTCATGTCGCTTTTACGCCAAGCAGGATATATTGCAGAAAAAGAGGGGGCTACCTGGTTTGTGTCCACCGCTCTTGGCGAAGACAAAGACAACGTCCTGGTGCGCAGTGATGGCTCCCCTACCTACTTTGCCACTGATATCGCCTACCACTACAACAAATTCCTGGAGCGCAAGTTTGACCGGGTGATTAACATCTGGGGAGCTGACCACCAGGGACATGCACCCCGGCTGAAGGCAGCGGTCAGTGCCCTCGGTATTGACCCTGAGCGACTTCAATTGATCATCCACCAGATGGTCACCCTGCGGCGTGGTGATGAGCTGGTTCGGGTCTCTAAACGTAGCGGTGACATTATTACCCTGCGTGAGGTAATGGATGAGGTGGGAACTGACGCCTGCCGATTTTTCTTTTTATCCCGCTCAGCGAGCAGCCAGATGGACTTTGACCTGGAATTAGCCAAAAAAGCGTCAGCGGATAACCCCGTCTACTATGTCCAGTATGCTCACGCTCGTATTGCCAGCATCCTTCGTCTGGCTAAACAGCGGGAGATCGATTATCGTGATGGAGATGTCTCCTTGATAACTACCGAGCCTGAATTAACCTTATTACGCAGGTTACTACTCTTGCCTGAACTAATTGAGACGGTAGCCCATACTCTTGAGCCCCACCACCTCCCCTATTACGCTCAGGATTTAGCCACCGTATTCCATAGCTTTTACAAGCAGTGCCGCGTCGTTTCACGGAATGAAGCCCTAACCAAGGCGCGCCTCAAGCTCGTAGAGGCAACCAAGATTGTTCTAGCGAAAACTCTGCACCTTATGGGGATGACAGCACCAGAAAGAATGTAAGGGTATCAACCTCTAAAGCCCCTGGCGTTTGTATTCCTGGGCTATTTCAGCGTAGATTCTCGGGCTTTCCGTGAACCAGTACGACTGGTAATCGGCGACCTCTCTCTTGATTCTTGCCGGGACACCAACGACGAATGATTTTGGGGGAACCTTCATCTTCTCTGTGACCACGCAACCGGCAGCAATTATGGAATAATCACCGATCTCAACATCATGAAGAATGGTGGCGCCCATGCTTACCACGACATGGTGCCCGATCTTACGGCCGTTAGAGATAGCACCATGGCCAAAGATGACAAAGTCACCGATAGTAACATCAGCAATGTGAGGCAAGGCAGGTGCCCCGGAATGGATAACGCAGTTATCTTCTATAACGGTATTCTTGCCAATGGTTATCTTGCCCATATCACCCCTGATTACAGCTCCAGGCCAGACACTGGAGTTCTCGCCAATCTCTACATCACCGATAATATAGGCGGCTTCGCTGATATAGGCAGAATCAGCTATTTTAGGTGTCTTACCGTTAAAGCTTCTAATCATCTTCACCTCCCAGACTAGCTAATATACCAGCTAGCCTTGCCTGTGGTCAAACCTGGCTTGTCGTTATCCGCCCTTTATGCTACACTTCTGAACGGAGGCGAATGATTAGATGAAGAAGCGAGTTTTTTCCGGGGCTCGTCCGACCAGCCGGCAACACATCGGCAACTACCTCGGGGCGATACAAAACTGGGTAAAACTACAGGATGAGTATGACTGTATATACTGTGTGGTAGATGTCCACGCTCTAACTTCCATAAAGGACACCAATGAACTGCAGTCAAACATTCGCGATATTGTGCTTGACTGGCTGGCAGCCGGTATCGACCCCAAACGGAGCATCATCTTCGTCCAATCGCATGTCCCGGAGGTAATGGAACTCCATACTTATCTCAGCATGATTACCCCTCTGAGCTGGTTGCTGCGCGTGCCTACTTTTAAAGAGAAAGTGAAGCTCCAGCCGGACAATGTAAACTATGGGCTGGTAGGCTACCCGGTGCTACAGACGGCTGATATTATCCTTTATAAAGCTGAGGTGGTACCGGTCGGTGAAGACCAACTGCCTCACATAGAACTAGCCAGGGAGATTGCACGACGCTTCAATAATCAGTTCGGTGATACCTTTCCTGAGCCTCAAGCCAAGCTTACCTCCTTCCCCTCAATACTCGGGCTAAACGGAAAAGAAAAAATGAGTAAATCGCTGGACAATACTATTGACCTAGCCCTTTCTCCGGAGGAGACGTTAGCGCGGGTAATGACAGCAGTGACTGACCCGGCTCGCCGTTACCGTAATGACCCGGGGCACCCCGAAATATGTAATATCTACAAGCTTGATGAATACTTTAACCCGCTTCAACGAGAGCAGTTTGCTGATAGATGCCGTCGGGCTGAGGTAGGTTGTGTCGAACACAAGGAAACACTGGCTCGGCAGATTAATGCTACCCTGCAACCCTTCCGGGAAAAGCGGGCTGCCCTAGCGGCTAAACCCCACTATGTCAGCGATGTCCTTGCCGATGGCGCTCAGCGGGCCAGGGTCATTGCCCGTGAGACCATCCGAGAAGTCAAACAAAAGATGAGACTCATTTAGGGGAGAGCACTCAATAGGTCAAGACTAGTCTGTGAGGTGAATTGAAATAGAGATAATACCCGCCATAGACCTTAAAGGTGGTAACTGCGTTCGCCTGTATCAGGGTAACTACGACGAGGAGATTATCTTCTCTGATGACCCGGTAGAGGTGGCTCTAAAGTGGCAATCACTAGGGGCACCCAGACTGCATATCGTTGACCTTGATGGTGCTGTCCGGGGCAAACCTGGTAATCTGGAGATTATTAAGGTTCTAGCCACCGCCATACTGGTGCCCACCCAACTGGGTGGTGGCATTCGCAATATGGACACTATAAAAGAATTGCTGAGTGCCGGTATAGAGCGCGTTATCCTGGGCACCGCCGCTGTGGAAAATCCTAACCTGGTTGAGGACGCATGTCGCCGGTTCAGTGACTCTATTATTGTTGGTATTGATACCAGGGACGGGTGGGTGGCGACACACGGCTGGCAACAGGAAACGAGGCTAAAAGCTATAGACTTTGCTAAAGCTATGACACGGCTCGGGGTGAAGCGCTTCATCTACACCGATATCAATCGTGACGGCACTCTCACTGAGCCGAACTTCACGGCTATTTCTGAGCTAATCAATGCCATCGGACTGCCCGTCATTGCCTCCGGTGGTATTTCATCGCTGACTCACCTCAAAATGCTGAAACAGCTTGGTGCTGAAGGCGCCATCATCGGCAAGGCGCTCTATACCGGAGACATCAACCTGAAGCAAGCGCTAGAGGCGGTTAACTGAATGAGAGAAGGACTAAAGGAAAGTTAGGGAGAAGGGGATCAAGCGCATTCCCAGAAAAACCAAAGATTTTTCTGGGTGCCTAAAGGGGGTGAGGTAGATGGATAATCTAAAGTTTAACGAAAAGGGGCTTGTTCCGGCTATCGTGCAAGATGCTGATACCGGTGAGGTGCTGATGCTGGGCTATATGGACGAAGAGGCATTAAAACGGACCCTCTCCGGTGATGAGGTGTGGTTTTACAGTCGCAGTCGGCAGCAGTTATGGCACAAAGGAGAGACCTCGGGCAACCGTATCAAGGTACGGGAAGTATGGAAAGACTGTGATAGCGATACCATTCTGGTCAAAGCCCACCCCACCGGTCCGGTTTGTCATACCGGTAGTAGGACCTGCTTCTTTCAGCAGTTAGCGAAGCGAGATACATAGATTAGTAACCTGAGGTTGATAAACAATCTCAAGTTTTCCCTCCGCTTGACACCCAGCTATACGAGCTGGTAGAATTTGATTTTTGGAGGCTAGAGATTTACGCTATTATTGAGACAGGTGGCAAACAGTATAAGGTAACCCCCGGTCAGGTTATTGATGTAGACCGGCTGGACGTGGCTGAGGGTAATACTATTGAGCTCGATAGGGTATTACTCCTTGCCGATAATGATAAGGTAACAGTGGGTACTCCTACTGTTGATGGGGCAAGGGTGATTGCTACCTCGCTGGGGGAAGACAGAGGAAAGAAGGTTATCGTCTTCAGGTATAAGAATAAGGTGCGTTATCGTAAGAAGACAGGGCATCGTCAGGTTTATACCAAGCTGACGATAGATAAGATAATTGGGCCGGGAACCACGGAGGAGAAACTGGTCAAGAACGTTCGCCGGCGTAAGAAAGAGGTGACGGCAAGTGGCACATAAAAAGGGAGCCGGGCGTTCAAGGAACGGACGGGATAGCCAATCAAAACGGCTCGGCGTGAAAAGGTACGCGGGCAATATTGTCAGTGCTGGCACGATACTGGTCAGACAGCGGGGCACCCGTATTCATCCGGGCAACAATGTGGGTGTGGGTAGAGACCATACCCTCTTTGCTCTGATTGACGGCACGGTCAAATTTGAACCCGCCAGCAAGAACAGGAGAAAAGTTAGCGTTTACGCTAGCTGAACGATATGAAAGAAAAGATTCATCCCCAGTATTATCCTGATGCCAAAGTAGTCTGCGCCTGTGGTAACAGCTTTACTGTCGGTGCCACCAAGAAACTAATGAGGGTGGAAGCCTGTAGCCGGTGTCATCCCTTCTTCACCGGTGAGCGCAGGATGCTGGATACGGCGGGACGAGTCGAGCGGTTTAAGCAGCGCTACAAGATGAAAGACTAGGCTGTGGCATACCGCTGCCTACGGGCAAAGAACTCTGGTATGGTCTGAAATATTTTTAGTATGGGCGTCCGAGCAAAGACAGGAGCGGCATAGCTGAGCCGCTCCCTTTTATTAATAGGGGGATACGGTGGCAAGCAGGTTTTATTACGGAGGGCAGGCGGTTATCGAAGGGGTAATGATGAGAGGGCGGGAAACTTTAGTAACGGCGGTGCGCCGTCCCGACGGCGGGCTGGTCATAGATTCCCAGCCACTGCCCAAGCTCTATACCGGCAGGATAAGGCAGCTCCCATTAATACGAGGTATTGTTGTCCTGATTGAGGCTCTGGTTCTGGGTATCAAGACCCTGTTTCACTCAGCTAATGTATCTCTGGAAGAGGAAGAAGAGGAGATTTCAGGGGCACTGCTCTGGCTCATCGTGGCTGGTTCAATGGTCTTCGCTGTCGCCCTGTTCTTTATTGCGCCCCTTTTCCTCACCAGGTTGCTTAATATCAGCTCATCGCTGCTATTCAATCTCATTGACGGTCTTATCCGTTCGGTTATTTTTATCGTCTATCTCTGGCTAATGACACTGGTGCCTGATATCAGACGGGTATTTGCTTATCACGGTGCCGAGCATAAGGTAGTAAATGCCTATGAAAATGGTGTCCCGATGGAAATAGAGGCGGTCAGGGGATACAATACAGCGCACGTACGTTGTAGCACCAGCTTCCTATTTGTGGTGTTGATCATCTCCATATTTGTTTTTGCTCTGATTGGTCTGCGCACGACGTGGCAGATGGTGTTATCACGAATTGTCCTCATCCCGGTTATTGCCGCCCTTGGCTATGAAGTTATCTATTTTGGTAGCCGGCATATCAACAATGGCTTAGTCAGGGCTGTCCTGGCTCCCGGGCTGTGGTTGCAGGCTCTGACGACCAGAGAACCCGATGATAGCCAGCTAGAGGTTGCCCTAGCAGCGTTAAAGAAAGTGATAGAGATTGAAGAGGCTCAACCTCCCTCCTGAAAGCTTGCCTCTGAAGCTCGCTAGGGTAATACTATATAAGGAGAGGGGGGAAGAAAATTCAAAAGAGGGACTTAGCCCCTCTTTAACACCCTATATAATAGAGAGGTTTTTTTGCCTTTCTCCTTGGGGAGTCTAAGAGGGGCATTAGCCCCTCTTCAAATAAGTTCTGCCTCCTTCCCTTGATAAGGGAAGGAGGCTAGGTTAATAAATAAAAGGGGGGCAACGTGAGTCTTAATACACAGCCAGCAGGAGAAAAGGACGATGCCATTGCCATCCAGACCGTTAAGCTTACCAGGCTGTTTAATAGTCTGGTGGCGGTAGACGGTATTGACCTAGGTATCAAAAAGGGGGAACTGTTCGCTCTCCTTGGCCCTAATGGCGCTGGCAAAACCACCACCATAAATATGCTCTGCTGCCTGCTGAAACCAACCAGCGGTACTGCCACCGTTATGGGTTACGATATTATTAAGCAACCGTTCAGGATTAAAGAAATCATTGGTGTTTCACCACAGGAGACCACTATCTCCGAACACCTCAATGCTCAGGAACACCTCAACCTGATAGGCAGGATTCACAACATGGATGCTAAAGAACTGAAAAGCCGGTCGCAGAAGCTACTGGAGACGATGGGGCTTGCCGAGAGGGCTAAAGACCAGGTGAGAAAATACTCTGGCGGCATGAAACGAAGACTTAATATCATAATGGCACTGATTCATAATCCAGCGGTCATATTTCTAGACGAACCCACCCTCGGTCTCGACCCTCAAGCCAGGCGAGCCATATGGGACTATATTGCCCAGTTAAAGGGTGAAAAGACCATCTTGCTCACCACTCACTATATGGATGAGGCAGACTCCCTCAGCGACCGGATAGGCATTATGGATGAGGGTAAGATTGTCGCGCTCGGTACCAGCCGTGAACTCAAAATGAGCGTAACGGAAAAACGAACCATGATTATTTATGCCTGGAACCTCACCCAGAAGGTGATAAATGAGATGCAGAGCAAATACGCCGAGGTAAAGGTGAGTGATGGCACGATGCTGATTAGCGATAAGCAACTTGATTTTAAGACGGTTGTTGACCAACTGCACTCCCTGGGGGCTATGGTTCGCTCTGCCTATATGAAGGAGCCGACCCTGGACGAAGTCTTTCTCCAGATAACCGGGAAGGAGCTGAGAGAATGAGAATTCTGGAATTAGCCAGCCGGAACTTCAAGGAAACCTATAGGGACCCTCTGGCGCTGGGCTTCCTTCTCGGTTTCCCGTTGCTATTCATGCTGCTTTTTGGGGCGATGTTTGGCGGCGATAATGTGCCGCATTACCCCCTCGGTGTCATAGATGAGGACAATACTCCGCTTTCGCAAGCCTTTGTTAGTGACGCGCTGGCAAAGGTAGAGGTCTTCAAGCTTTCTACCTATGATGATAATGCCACTGCTATGAAAGACCTCAAGTTTGGTGACCTGTCAGCTTATGTCGTTATCCCGCAGGGTTTCGGTGAGCAAGTATCACAGAACTGGCAGGGTAAAGAGACCAGCATCAGCCTTCATATGACCTATGACGAAAGCGATATTCAGGTATCACAGCAGCTGATTTCGATAATGAATGCCGTTACCCGCTCCTTTGCTCGTATCGAGATACCAGTAACCATTAATGCCAACCCTATCCACATAGAAACCAAGATAACCTATGTTGACTTCATCGCTCCAGGGATAATCATCTTCGGTCTTTTGATAATGATACCCACCTCAGCCCGAATAATGGTTCGCGATAAGGAAAAGGGATTTTTGTCTCGTCTGCTGACTACGCCGACCACACCCGTAGACTTTATCCTGGGCTACACCCTGTGCCTAGCTGCCATCGCTATCGCTCAAATAATAATCTTTATGGCTATTGCCTGGGGGTTTGGCATGGATTTCGTCGGCAGTGTGGGGCTGGCATTCCTCATCTTTTTCCTCACCGGCTTGTGCAGCATCGGCATCGGGATGGTTGTCGCTTCACTCTCCGGGTCGGAGAACCAGGCTGAGCCCCTCTGCTGGCTGTTTTCTATGCCGCTGGCGATGCTCTCCGGGTGCTGGTTCTCTACAGATATGCTGCCCTCATATCTTAAGAGGATAGCTGATGCTTTCCCCTACGCCCATGTCATTAGTGCTTCAAGGGGTGTTATTACCCGGGGAGTCGGGCTGGGGGAAATCAGCACTGACTTTCTCTTCTTAATTGTCTGGACAGTGGTTGTCTTTGCTCTTGGCGTTATCCTGTTCAGGAGGAGCATGCGGAGCTAAATGTCGGTACAACCAATAGAGTGGCTTGATAACCGGGTAAAAATCCTCGACCAGACCAGACTTCCGCAGAAAGAAGTCTATTTGGAACTGGATGCCTATCAAGATGTAGCTCTAGCCATTACACAATTGAAAATCAGGGGTGCTCCAGCCATTGGCATAGCTGGTGCCTATGGGATAGCCCTCGGTGCCCTGAAAATTGAATCCATCGCAAGGGATGATTTCCTAGAAAAGTTCCAGCAGGTAAGCCAGACCATTGCCGACACCAGACCCACCGCCCGAAACCTGTTTCGCGCCGTTGAGCGGATGGAACACTTAGCCAAAGCTGGCAATGATGTGACCGAGATAAAAAAGAGCCTCGTTCAAGAAGCCGCCAGAATACACTCTGAAGAAATTGAGGCTACCAGAAAACTCAGTCAGTTTGGCGCCAGTTTAATCAGTAATGGCTTCACTATTCTGACTCACTGTAACACCGGTCCTTTAGCTACCGCCGGTTATGGCACTGCCCTGGGAGTCGTCATACAGGCAAAGGAGCAGGGCAAGAACATCAGGGTCTTTGTTACCGAGACCCGCCCCCTCCTCCAGGGAGCACGGCTCACCACCTGGGAACTGAAGAAGGCTGGTATCCCATTCACCCTCATTACCGACTCTATGGCTGGCTACTTTATGAGCCAGGGTGGCATTGACTGTGTTATCGTTGGTGCCGACCGGATTGCCGCCAATGGCGATACCGCCAACAAGATTGGCACCTACACGCTGGCAGTTTTAGCCAGAGAGAACGGCATCCCCTTCTATGTTGCCGCCCCCACCTCCACCATTGACCCTTCGTTAAAATCAGGAAAGGAAATCCCCATCGAACAGAGGAGACCCGAAGAGGTAACCCATATTCAGGGTTTAGCCATCGCCCCCGAAGGCACCGAGGCCCAAAATCCCGCCTTTGATGTCACCCCCCATAAATACATCACCGCCCTCATCACCGAACGTGGTATAATAAGAAAGCCATATCTAAGAAATTTAAAGACTTTATTTAGGTAACCCATCCCCCTGACCCCCTTCCCTTAATAAGGGAAGGGGGAGTGTAGATAAAAGAGGGGGCTTCGCCCCCTATCCAAACACCTCTAATATTTTTGGTGGAGGAACTAAGGAGAGATTAAGAGAGGCAAAACCTCTATATGAAAGGGAGCAAAGAGGGACTTCGTCCCTCTTAGAAATCACCGCCCCTTTTCTTTGAAGGGGGTGAAGTCGATAAATGACAAGGAGGTCTCTTAATGCCTGAGGCGAAAATCGGGGTTATTGGGGGGAGCGGGCTTTATGATATTGAGGGGATGAGGGGTATTACAGAGGTCAATGTAGATACGCCCTTTGGCAAGCCGAGCGATTCCATTATCATCGGCAAACTGGGAGGGGTGGGGATTGCCTTTCTTCCCAGACACGGGAGGGGACACCGTGTCTCCCCTTCCGAACTAAACTCCAGAGCTAATATCTACGCTTTAAAATCGCTGGGCGTGGAGCATATCATCGCCGTCTGCTCGGCAGGCAGTTTCAAGAAGGAGATAGAGCCCGGTCACCTGCTTATCCCCGACCAGCTTATCGACCGCACCCGCACCCGGGTCAGCTCTTTCTTTGGCGAGGGTATCGTTGCCCATATTCCCTTTGCTGACCCTTTCTGCCCCGTACTGAGCCAGATTCTATACAATTCAGCTAAAGAAATAGGTGCCACTGTCCATCCTAAGGGGACCTTTGTCGTGATGGAGGGTCCCGCCTTCTCTACCAGGGCTGAATCAAGGCTTTACCGCTCCTGGGGGGCAGACCTTATCGGCATGACCGCCCTGCCTGAAGCCAAGCTGGCTCGGGAAGCTGAGATTTGCTACGCTATTATCGCCTGTGTTACCGACTACGATAGCTGGTGGGAGCGCGCCAAGCCAATTACGGTGGATGTCATACTGAACACCCAGCGCCAGAATATTGAGACCACCAAAAATGTCATAAAGCTGGCGGTAAGCCGGATACCAGAGAAGCGCAACTGCCCCTGCGCTACAGCACTGGAGACGGCTATCGTCACCGCTCCGGAAATGATCCCGCCGGAGCAGAAGACGAAACTCAACCTGATACTCGGTAAATATATAAAGTAATACAACGTAACGTATCCTCCACCCTTTCCCCCTTCCCTTAGCAAGGGAGGGGAATTTACTTGAAAAGGGACTCTGCCTCTCTCCAATAGAGCGCCAAGAAAGGGCTTCTCCCAAAGCAGCAAGTATTCAAGGAGAGGGGAAGAAAAGGGGGGCGAGGTTCACCAACAACCTACATACTATTGACAAACTGCCGTTCGGTTGGTATATTTGAAATTGAAACTACCGACCAACTGGCGGTGATTTCCTAGTAGAGAACATTAATAACCTAATGTCGCTTGGATCGGATACGACCGAGACGGCAAAAATAATCACTATGTCATGAGTGCCTTCTCTGGCTGTGTCGGAGAAGGTTTTTTATATCAATCTGGCTCAGGGAGAAATTTAAGATGCTGAAACTAGGCTTCATCGGAGCCGGCACCGTAGGCACTGCCCTAGCTATCAGGCTGAACGATAGGGGCTACCGGGTGGTAGCTGTGTCCAGCCGAAGTCAGGCTTCAGCCGACAGGCTGGCGGCAGCCATCAATGGGTGCCATGCCCTCAACAGCAACCAGGCGGTAGCTGATGCGGCTGACCTTATCTTCATCACTACCCCCGATGGCGCTATCGCCCAGGTAGCCTCTGAAGTAAGGTGGCGCCCGGGGCAGAGCGTCATCCACTGTAGCGGTGCCGACTCGACCGACATTCTAAAACCAGCCAAGGAATCAGGTGCTCAGGTTGGGGCTTTTCATCCCCTGCAGACCTTTGCCAGTGTCAAACAAGCCATAGAGAACATGCCCGGCTCAACCTTCGCCATTGAGGCAGAAGAACCCCTTTTAACCATGCTCAAAGACATGGCTACCGCGCTTGATGGTCACTTTATCGAGCTAAAGGCGGGAGATAAAGTAGTTTATCATGCCGCCGCCGTCATCGCCTGCAACTATCTGGTAACCCTTGTCAAACTAGCCACTGACCTGTGGCAAACTTTTAATGTCCCCATATCGGAAGCAACCAGGGCATTAATACCGCTGCTACGAGGCACAATTCACAATATTGAAACTGTCGGCATACCCCAGTGCCTCACCGGGCCGATTGCCCGGGGTGATACCGGCACCATCAAGAAACACATTAATGCTTTAGAAAAGATAGCTCCCGCCGTGCTCTCTACTTACCTCGAGCTTGGTCGTCAAACCATCCCGGTTGCTTTAGCCAAAGGGAGAATAAATGCCCAACAGGCGGAGGAGCTACAAGCGATACTAACTGAGTAAAAAGTCAAAGGAGGGAGTGAGTCCAGTGAGAGTAGTCCTCAAAAGCAAAATTCACCGAGCCCGTGTTACCGGCGCCAACATTGATTATGAAGGCAGTATCACAATTGATAAGAAACTTATGGAAGCCGCTGACATCCTACCCTACGAACGAGTGGAAGTACTAAATATCAACAATGGCGCCCGCTTTGATACCTATGCTATAGAGGGCGAAAAAGGTGAAATCTGTCTTAATGGAGCGGCGGCTAGGTTAGGCGCCAAGGGAGACATAATCATCCTCCTCACTTATTCCTATGTGGAAGATAAAGAAGCCCACAACATCAACCCTAAACTGGTATACGTTGACGAAAAAAATGCCATCATCAAAACCAAGTGACCCGCCAAAACGACAACTCTCTAGGAGGAAGATAATGCCGCGTATTACGATAAACCAGATAAAGGAAATGAAACAGAAGGGTGAGAAAATTGTTATGCTCACTGCCTACGACTACTCCACCGCCAAGATAATCGATGAGGCAGGAATACCCCTAATCCTAGTTGGAGACAGTCTGGGCATGGTAATGCTGGGTTATGAATCGACCATACCAGTGACCATGGAGGAAATGCTGCATCACACTAAAGCTGTGGTGAGAGGCACCAAACAGGCAATGATAATCGGCGATATGCCTTTTATGACCTATCACCTTAGCGTGGAGCAGGCGCTTAGAAATGCGGCTCGTTTTATCCAGGAAGGTGGCGCTCAGGCAGTCAAGCTTGAGGGCGGGGCAACCGTTGCCGAAAAGGTGAGGCGGATTGTGGAATGCGGCATTCCGGTTCAGGGACATATCGGACTCACTCCGCAGTCGGTCCACCAGCTGGGTGGTCTCAAGGCACAGGCCAAGTCCCTTGAGACCGCTGCCAGACTAATTGAGGACGCCCAGGCTCTGGAACAGGCTGGTGCCTTCTCTATCGTGCTGGAGGCTATCCCTCATAAACTAGCCTCTCTGGTTACCCAGAAAGTAAGCATCCCCACCATTGGCATCGGCGCTGGGCCCGGCTGTGATGGCCAGGTTCAGGTTATCAATGATATTCTAGGCTCATTTACCGACTTTGTCCCCAGGCACGCCAAGCAATATGCTAAACTCACCGATATTATCCGCAAAGCCGTTACCGAATATGATAGCGAAGTAAAAGCCGGCACCTTCCCCACCGAAAAACACAGCTTCATAATAGATGAGAGCATACTGGCTGAGCTGAGGGCAAAATAGGGTGATAGCCATGAAACAGGTCACTAAGAGGAAAGTGAGATAAAGAGGGCTCCCTGAAATTATTTAAAGGGGGGTGAGGTAGACGAGGCTATGAAAGTCGTTGAGACCATAGCCGAGATGAAGCAGATAAGGCGTAAGCTGGCTGAGCCGGTTGGCTTTGTCCCCACTATGGGCTATCTCCACGAGGGGCATCTATCTCTGGTCAGACGAGCCAGGGCGGAAAACTCCAGCGTGGTCGTCAGTATCTTCGTCAATCCGACGCAGTTTGGACCTCAGGAAGATTTTAATAGCTATCCCCGTGACATTCCCCGTGACCTGGCGATGCT
Organism: Dehalococcoidales bacterium; assembly: GCA_034432095.1. Lineage (GTDB taxonomy): Bacteria > Chloroflexota > Dehalococcoidia > Dehalococcoidales > UBA2162 > DAOUCV01. The sequence goes on along the minus strand of DAOUCV010000069.1, from coordinate 7,439 downwards.
TGAAACGGCAAAAACTGACATTGTCTTCATACCCACTGCCGAGGAGATGTATCCGCCGCGATTCGGTAGCTGGATAGATGTGGAAAAGGTTACCGAACGGCTTGAAGGTGCCGCCCGACCGGGCCATTTCCGGGGTGTAGCAACGGTGGTCGCCAAGCTATTTAACATTGTTGAACCCACCAGAGCCTACTTCGGGCAGAAGGACGCCCAGCAGGTGGTGGTGATTAAAAAAATGGTAGCTGACCTCAATATGAACCTGCAAATAGTTACCTGTCCCACCGTACGTGAACCCGATGGTCTGGCAATGAGCAGTCGCAATACCTATCTTAAACCTGATGAGCGCCAGGCAGCGGTAGTCCTCTATCAAGCGCTTAAGCTGGCTCAACAGTTATGGTCGCAGGGTGAGAAAGATGCCAATCGCCTCCGTCAAGCAATGAGAGACCTTATTCAAAAGCAACCTTTAGCAGAGAAGATTGATTATATCAGTATCGCCGACGCCGAGACATTAGAAGAATTAGATAAGGTTAAACCCCCGGCTCTGGTATCGCTGGCGGTAAAAATCGGAAAGCCGAGGCTGATAGATAATATCGTTCTGGAATAGCTATTTGGGTATAAATCTAGCCACTTGAGCCTTGATTTCCAGGTCTACTTCGTCTTCTTGTATGTCAAACCATCGTATCCTTTTATCCTCTAACCGAAACCAGTTGTACTGGCGACGGACGAGGCGGTGGGTCTCGGTCTTAATCTGTTGGATAGCTGCGGTCAAATCCAGCTCACCCCTGAGAAACATGCCGATTTGTTTATAGCCAATGCCGGACATAGCTGGTAACTCTAAACTGTAGCCCATATCCACCAGCTTTCTTACTTCCTCCACCAGACCCCGTTCCATCATTCTCTCAACTCTGAAGTCAATGCGCCGGTATAGCTCTTCTCTGTCGGCAGTCAGACCTATTATGAGCACATCAAAAGGCGGGGGCTTCTTAGATTGAAGCCCGGAAAAGGGAGCCCCGGCGTATCGGGACACCTCAAGAGCCCTTATCAGTCGGCGTACATTGCGCCGGTCAATCCTCTGGGCTGATACCGGGTCAATTTCCATCAACTCCTGATAAAGCTCGCCGGCTTTCCCTTTTGCCGCCTTCTCTTCCAGCCTATGCCTGAATTCTGGGTCAGGCGGCACCCTCGGTATTGCCCACCCTTCCAGCACCGCCCACACATAGAGACCGCTACCGCCTACCAGCAGCGCCAACTTATTGCGCCGTTGAATGTCATCAATAGCCCGATAAGCAAGCTGCTGATATTGAGCCAGACTGAAAGCCTCATCGGGGTCTATTATGTCAATTAAATGATGGGGAACGAGGGATAACTCCTGCTGGCTTGGTTTATCCGTGCCAATATCCATATAACGGTACACCTGACGGCTATCGGCGCTTACTATCTCGCCGTTAAAAGTCTGTGCCAGGCGAAGAGCCAGCCGACTCTTGCCCGTAGCGGTGGGACCAACTATGGCTACCAGAGGATTCATTTGATTTCTGAGGTCTGCCTGACAATGCTCAAGAACTCGTTTGCTTTGAGGCTTGCCCCGCCGACAAGGGCGCCATCTATCTCAGGCTGTTGCATAAGCTCGGTAATATTACCAGCGGTAACACTGCCACCATATAAAATACGCACGTCCCGGGCAGCTTCCTTACCATATAATTGCGAGATACCGCGACGAAGAAAACCAATGGTCTCATTTGCCTGCTTACCGGTAGCCGCCAGACCGGTGCCGATAGCCCAGACTGGCTCATAAGCAATGATAATGTCGCCAGAATAATCTATTCCGGCGAGGGATGACCTTAGTTGCTCAATCACCAACTCTATAGTTTTCCCCTGGTTCGTTTCCCTCAGTCTTTCTCCAACACACAAAATAGGTTTTAAGCCAGCCTTTAGCGCTGCCCTCACTTTTTTATTAACAATCTCATTTGTCTCACCAAAATACTGCCGGCGCTCAGAGTGCCCGATAATAACGAATTCGCACAGTTCAGCCAGCATCAGCGGAGAAATCTCCCCGGTATAAGCCCCCTCTTCTTCAAAATACAGGTTCTGCGCCCCCAGTTTAATTGAAGTCCCCATTATTAAATCTCTAATAGCCGCCAGAGAAACAAAAGGGGGACAGAGCACCTTGTCAACGCCCTTTATTTCATCAAGTCCCCATCGCATTTCATTGACCAGGGCTATGGCTCCACTCAGCGTAGTATTCATCTTCCAGTTACCGGCAATTAGAGGCACACGCATTCCATTCTCCTGCTGAACATTTATCCTACCTTCGGTAAGGGAGGGAAAATTTCTATTGACGGGGGCAAAGCCCCCTCCTTAACAACTCCTCTTTTGCTATCTGCCGAAGAGAGGCGAGACTTCTCTTATCCTCTCCTACGCCCCAAATTTGGTCAGCTTGAGGGCGTTAGCCATCGCCAGAGGCATAATCTCTGTAGCCCGAAGCCTCCCCAGCCCGCCAAGAAGGCAGGCAGACTCAGAAAACTCTTTCGCCTTATCAGCGCGACACCACCTAGAATATAAAAGCACTGGCACGGGGTGCCAGCTATGTCCCTTGAGCGGGGCTGGCGTCGAATGGTCGCCGGTAACAACAATGACATCGGGTTGCAGACTTACTAATTCGGGGAATAGGCTATCAACTTCCTCAATAACGGCGACTTTCCTATCAAAGTCACCATCCTCGCCGGCGGCATCGGCGGCTTTTATATGTAAGAAGAAGAAATCATAGTCATTATAGTTCTGAGCCAGCGTCTTGAATTCATCCTCAATGCTGGCTCCTGTCTCCAGAACCTCCATACCAACCAGTCTGGCCAGCCCCCGATACATGGGATAAGTGGCAATGGCGGCTGGTTTAAGCTTATAAATCTCGCTCATAGCTGGCAAGTGAGGCAGGCTGGAGAAGCCACGGAAGAGAATCATATTGGCTGGGCTATGCTTAGCCAATATTATCTTCGCCTGAGCGATAAATTGATTGGCAATGTTAGCTGTTCTCCGGGCTATGGCATGGGTGGGAATGAGTTCTTTTGGGGGCACTCCTGTCTGCTGAGGGTCAGAATCGCTGACCTCGGGAGAAAGGTTGTCTCCCCGAAACACCGCGGCAAAGCGGTGTTCCCTCACCGGACGAACAAAAATTTCAACCCCATCTATTACCTGTCCATCCAGTAACCGGCACAGTTCGGTGCATTTCTCAGTAGAGACGCGGCCTGCCCTGCGGTCGGTGACCAGACCGGCCTTATCCACGGTACAGAAGTTTCCCCGAGCGGCTATATCCCCGCGCTTAAGGTCAAAATCCACCCCTACCGCCTCCAATACCCCACGCCCGATGTTGAAACTGACCGGGTCGTAACCAAATAGAGCTAAATGACCAGCCCCACTCCCCGGGGTTATCCCCGGGCTCACCGGGTCAATGAGGCCACAAACGCCTTTAGCCGCCAGTTTATCAAGGTTTGGCGTTTTTGCTGTCTCCAGTTCCGTCTTCCCTGTCTCTGGACTAGCCAACCCGCCCAAGCCATCAATGACCAAAAATACAATCTTGGTGGGTGAAACTATTGAGATTGACTTTACTAATTCCAGACTATCCATATCTATACATATCCCCCGAGCGACTTCAACCTACTGGCTTCTGGCGAATCTTTATCCAGTAATGCTTCTACCCCGGGCAATTTCTGACCACTGAGGAAACTTAATGAAGCGCCGCCCCCGGTAGAGACAAAGGTCAATCTATCAGCCAACCCCATGTTGGTCACTACCTCAGTTGTAGAACCTCCTCCAATGATGGTAACAGCATCAAGGTCGGCTAACAATTTAGCCATGGCTTGAGTGCCTACGGCAAATTGGGGTATCTCATTAATGCCCATAGGTCCGTTCCAGAAGACCGTTTTACAAACTCGTAATGCCTCAGAGAAGCTCCTGATAGTTCGCTGACCTATATCCACAATCCTTTGACGAGACGGTATCTTTTCTATAGGCACGACCTTACCTTTAGCCTCAGGGCTAATCTCAGCGGCAACAACCACATCAACGGGAAGTAACAGCCGCACTCCCCGTTCTATTGCCTCTGCCATTAACCTGGCGACAGTGTCCAGTCTGTCTTCCTCCACCAACGATAGCCCTACTTCATAGGACTTGGCTTTGAGGAAGGTAGCCGCCATACCCCCGCCGATGAGCAGCAGGTCCAGTTTACCCATAATGTTTTTCAGCATTTCAACCTTATCGCTTATTTTAGCACCGCCAACAAGTCCACCAAAGGGATGCACCGGATTTTTTAACATACTACCCAGGTATTCAAGTTCCTTCTCCATCAACAGCCCGGCTACTGAAGGGAGATATTCAGTAACCCCTACTACTGAAGCGTGTTTCCGATGAGCCGTCCCAAAAGCATCGTCAACATATATATCCGCTAAGTCTGCCAGGGCTCGGGCAAAGGCGGGGTCGTTTTCTTCCTCAGCCCGATGAAAACGAAGGTTCTCCAGTAATAGAACGTCACCGTTCTTCAAACCTGCCGAAGCCTTCTTTGCTTCGGGGCCAATACAATCCCGGGTAACTCTAACCCGTTTGCCCAATAGCGACGATAGGTGTTGAGCAATAACGGTTAATCGCAGGCTTTCAACCACCTTTCCGTCAGGCCTGCCTAAATGCGAGCAGAGAATTACCTTAGCCCCCCGGTCAACGAGATAATTGATTGTTGGTAGAGCGGCTCGAATACGGCTATCGTCACTGATTTTCCCTGTCTTCTCATCCAGAGGGACATTAAAATCAACCCTGACCAGAAGCCTTTTCCCACCGACATCGATATCCCTGAGCGTCAACTTGTTCATTTTTTCACTTTGAGGGCGGAAATTAAGGAAGCGGAATCAATGGCAGGGAAGAAGGTCAAAACCTGCTTAGCTATTCCTTCAGCGTCAATACCGTACTTACTGCGAAGGAACACCTGATTACCGTGCTCCACAAATTCATCAGGCAGACCGACACTCTTCACCTGAATGCCGCCCATGCCTGACATTTTCAAAAAGTCAACTACGCGACTGCCAAAACCACCACTGAGAGTGTTTTCCTCCACCGTAACCAGGCGCTTAATACTCCGAGCCAAATCTAAGATAAGCTCAGAGTCCAGTGGCTTGGCAAAGCGGGCGTTAACCACGGTAGCTTCAATGCCCCCTAAGGCTAGCTTCTGAGCCGCCTCAAGAGCAGCCGGCACGGTAGCGCCTATCGCCAGTATGGCTACATCCTCACCGTGTCTAACTATTTCGCCTTTACCTATAGCAATGAGCCGTAATTCTGTATCCAATTTCACTCCTAACCCGGAGCCACGGGGGTACCGTACCGCCATGGGAAGACCTGCTTTTACCGCTGTGTAAAGAAGGTGCTGAAGCTCGTTTTCGTCTTTGGGTGCCGATACAACCAAGTTAGGAATCAGTGTTAGATAGGAGAGGTCAAAAGTGCCCTGGTGGGTCTTGCCATCATCACCGACAATACCACCACGGTCAATAGCAAATACCACAGGTAAATTTTGAAGGCAAACATCGTGGATAATCTGATCAAAGGCACGCTGGAGGAAAGTGGAGTATATCGCCACAATAGGTATGTAGTTTTGAGTTGCCAGACCAGCAGCGAAGGTGACGGCATGCTGCTCACAGATGCCGACATCAAAAACACGCTCGGGAAACTCAGCCTGCACGATGTTTAAGCAATTCCCTTCAGGCATAGCCGGGGTAATTACGACCAATCTGGGATTATCCCTAGCCAAACGAAGCACCGTCTGAGCAAATACCTCGCTGTAAGTCGGTATGGCTCTGGTGCCAGTACCCTTTGCTGGCACACCGTGGAAGTAAACGGCGTCCCCCTCAGCCGGAAGATAACCCTTACCCTTGGTAGTAACAACATGAACCAGGGTTGGCTTCACCCGATAGTCCCGTGCCTGAGCGAGGGCGGTCTCAAGCTCCTGGATGTTATGCCCGTCAACAGGCCCCATGTAGGCAAAACCAAGCTCCTCCCAGAGTGTAGTCGGCATAACCAGACTTTTAACGCCACTCTCAACGTGTCGGCTTGCCTGCCAAAGCCGATTGCTAAAGGGGAAACGCTTCAATAGCTGCCAGCTTTTCTCCTTTGCTTCACGGTAACGGCGGTCAAAGCGTACTCTGCCCAGCAGTTTGGCAAAGGCACCCACCGTAGGTGAAATTGACATCCCGTTATCATTCAGGACGACGATAAGTCTGGTGCCTAAATGTCCGGCTTGATTGAGTGCCTCAAAAGCCATCCCTCCGGTTATCGCACCGTCACCAATAACCGCCACTACATGATAATCGTCCTTGGAAAGGTCGCGGGCAATAGCCATCCCTAAAGCTGCCGAAATTGAAGTGCTGGCGTGACCGGCACCAAAAGGGTCATGCTCGCTCTCATCACGACACGTAAAACCAGACAGCCCCCCATACTGACGGAGCGAGGCAAAACGCTGTCTCCTGCCAGTGAGCAGTTTATGAGTGTAGGCTTGATGCCCGACATCCCAGACAATCTTATCTCGCGGGCTATCAAATGTTCGATGCAGGGCTATGGTAAGCTCGACCACCCCCAGATTGGAAGCTAGATGCCCCCCGGTAGCCGAAACGGTAGTCACCAGCTCTTCTCTAATCTCAGCAGCCAATTGCTCAAGCTCCCGGTGGGTCAACACTTTCACATCTCTGGGACTATCTATTCTATCCAACAACCTCGGCATCATTAGCCTGTCCACCAGCCAAGTTTAGAATCCACTCTATACTAGCAATGCCAGTAAGCCATTGTCAAACTAGAACCGGTGAGAACCAATAAAGACCCTAGGACAGGAAGCTAAGCCCGTGCAGAAGCAGGCATCTTGACCTCCCCTTCGGCTCATGCTAAATTTGAATAGCTAGCAACAAGTCCCTGTAGCTCAGGTGGACAGAGCAGCTGCCTTCTAAGCAGCGGGTCGTGGGTTCGAATCCCTCCAGGGACGCCACCAAAGCTGGGCAACCCGCTGCCTTGGCCGGGGAGACAAAGCTGAGGCAAATCTAAATGCGACTTACTGCATTGGGCCGACCGCAAATGAAAAATGAGTCCTTATGTCAAAGGAATCGGGTTACACCAGTTGGTTCAGGGATTTTTGTTTTCACTCCAGGCGGACGGGAGAGCCACTCGTACACACGAGTACTATTCAAAGCCACTCCAGCATTTTCTCAGATACGCAGACGAGAAGGGATGGCATGAAGACATCAGCCATATAGACACCCAACGGCTGAGAGAATTTCTGTCATGGACAGCCTCTAGAGTCTACGAACACGGTGCGGGAAACGGCGCTCGTTTAGTCAGGCGAGGCAAGCCAACAAGTGCGTGGTCATATTTCAGGGCTTTGAGGCGCCTCTTCAATTGGGCTGTCGATGAAGGTTTCCTAGAAA
>DAOUCV010000068.1:0-8454 GCA_034432095.1 Dehalococcoidales bacterium | reverse complement strand
AAAACTTTCACCTGTTCGGCAGTGAACCTCTTGTGGATCTGGTCCATACATCCTCCTTTTTTTCAGAAGGATGTAATATCCCAGTCCAGTTTTGAACCATTAACAGTCTAATTTTCAGTCGTTAACAGTCTAATTTTGAAAAATTACTAAGAGGGGGATTAACTCCTCTTGACAAATTAGCAGAATAAGACTAGACTTACTCGCAAAATGTAGAAAAAGTAAAAAAATCACATAAAGCCGGAGAGACTAGATGCTTCGGACAAAGGGCATCGGAATCGCTATCACTAATTGATACAGCGGTTCTTGATGCCTTTTTTAGTTTGATAGAGGCGCTCTGCCGCCGAGGAGGTGATGCCATTGGAGTAAAACAATTGAACAATTGAAGTGGTAAAAGAAGGTGGTTGACAAGGTAAGGACGTGGCGAAAAGACTGAATAGTAAGTGTTATTAAAATTCAGTGCGGAGGTGAAGCAACCATGAAAAAGAAGATTATCTGGATGCTGGTGAGCTGTCTGATGGCGCTATTCCTGGTGATAGCCTCCTGCGCGCCGAAAGTAGTTGAGGAGAAAAAAGCCGAGGAAAAAGCGGCAGTAGCAGTAAAAACAGAGGAAAAGGCAGTAGCGGAAAAGGTGGCAGAGGAAAAGCCAGGAATTCCACCTCCAGAAGTGCCAAAGTACGGTGGGACACTCAGTCTGGCTTCAAGCCTACCCATCACCCAGTGGGATCCAACTCGAATAATTACAGGTGTAGTCCCCGGCCTGTATCTAAACAGCTTGTGGGAAGGTGACTGGTCAAGAGGCCCTGCCGGTGGCTATGGCACTAAGGAAACGGACTGGGGATTCACCAACAATGATATTTTTGACCTGAAGATGGGCTACATCGCGGAAAGCTGGAAATGGACCGTTGATGCTCAAAAGCAGGAGGGAACGATTGTCTACCAGATTCGCCCCGATGTGCATTGGGCCCTTGACCCCGATAATGAAGCCAGCCGCTTGGTGAACGGGCGTGCAGTCACGGCTGATGATGTGGTCTTCTCTCTCGTACGGGCTACAACCTGGCCCTTAGCTTTTGTCCACTCCATTAACGTTGAGTTGAGGAATGTCCCGATAACCAAGACCGGGCCTCGCGAGGTCACCATCAGAGTCCCCTACGATGCCCTATATACCGCTATCACACGCTTCGGCGACGCCATCTTCATTGTGCCGCCCGAAGTGGTAAATAAATATGGCGACCTTTCAAACTGGAGGAACCAGGTGGGCACGGGTCCATTCATAATCAAAGACTATGTACAAGACGCTTTCGTGACCGCAATCAGGAACCCCAATTACTGGATGAAGGACCCGATTGGCCCCGGAAAGGGCAACCAGCTACCCTATGTTGACCGGGTCAAGGTGATGGTGGTAACCGACGTATCCACCAGGAATGCTGCCCTGCGGACAGGCAAAATTGACCAGTTTGTCCCCGTACCTTATGACCAGGCCAAAGAACTGAGACAAACGACAAAAGGCATTATTGAGATCCAGTCACCGCATTGGCAGGGCAGGGGCATGCCATTGTTTATGAGGACGGACACGCCTCCATTCAACGATGTCCGTGTTCGCCGAGCCATGAATATGGCTATCGACAGGGAGAGGATTAACCGAGAGCTCTACGAAGGCAAAGGCGACCCGTTCCCCTTCCCGTTCGCTTATACCAAGGAATACGACCCCATGTATCTTAAGCCGACAGACCCCGACTACCCACCAATACTCCGGGAGATTTACTCCTATAACCCGGAAAAGGCAAAACAGCTTCTCAAGGAAGCGGGCTATCCCAATGGCTTTAAGACTCAGATGCTTCTGACCAACGCTGAGGTAGATTACAACTCCATACTCAAGGAAATGTGGAGCAAGGTCGGCATTGAAGTTGAGTTTATGATCAGAGAGGCAGGAGACAAGACTAGCATGTGTCTGGGCTGGCGCCACCCGGCGCTCGTCGCAGACACAACGGGGCCTGTGGCTGTCTTTATGGTCGGGAATTCCTTTGCGGGAAAGCGCTACAACCTGAGCATAATTGACGACCCGGTTATTACTGAGTCACTGAAGAAAGTCCGCTCTGCAGCCATCACAGACCTTCGTCAAGCCATGCGGGAATACAGGGAAATGACGAAATACGCGCTTGAACAGGCATTCCATGTCCCCGATGTTGCCGGACCCGTATCTCTATTTTACTGGCCATGGGTAAAGAACTACTCTGGTGAAATCACTGTGGGCTATGATGATATGACCTGGCCACAGTGGGTCTGGATTGACGAAAAGCTGAAGAAGTCCATGGGCTACTAAACCTGACGCTAGACGCAGTCTAAACAGAAGGGGGTGGAGAATCTAGTCTCTACTCCCCTTCTTTATCATTGCACATCTACCTCAATCCACCCGTTCCACGGGACTTGCTTTGGCACTTGATAATTTGAAGATAGACCCTGTTCCAAGAATAGCCTCAGGGCCGGGGTGGGCGGAAACTAGCCCGCTCCTGTTCCCATGCCGCCTGATAGGCTGAAGCTATCCGTTCCCGGCGCTCTGCTGGCCAATGCGGGTCCCAGCCCAGACCCAGGTCTTCACCAACAAGGACTATGGCAAACTCTGTCATCCTTGGTTTTTTCTCAATTATGGTGGTAATATTGCATATTCGCCCTGGTGACCTACAGTCGCTGCACCGCCCGTCAACGGCACACGGTGCCTGTATCCCCATAGTCATGCCATGATATGGAGCAATAACCTCCTTTATCCGCTTAATTGCTTCATCAACATTACGCACAATCTTGTTCTGCCCGATGACCAGTATCACTTTCTTCGGCCCAAATATCATGTTGGCTACTCGATTGCCTGTGGCATCAATATTGACCAGCTTCCCGTCCAGCGTGACGGCATTACTGCTGGTCAGGAAAATATCACTCTGCAAACCCCTCAAATCCCCGGATGGTGCTTGCCCCGGTCGGAACATCTGAATATTCCCGCGTTTGGTTAGCTGGTCTCTAAGCCCGGTTTGCCTTATGGTCATTGAACCGCCCATACCAACCTTAGCCTCAGGCGGTATCATATCAAGGACTGTTTTTACGGCGCCCTCCGAATTCTCCACAAACTCCACAGTGTCAAAGCGGTTTGCCTTCAGTGATTCTACCACTGTCTTGATATCTGGGTTACTTTCCGCGGTCATTCTAACCTCCTTTGAAAAAGTACTATAACACTTTAAGCCGTTACTCACCCCAATGTCAACGGCGCAAGCAAAGCCTGTCAACTCTTCCGACCAGACCCTATGTTGAACAGCCGCTTGCGGGCAAGATTCCAGGACCTCAGGCATATCTTTGCCAGCCTTATGTTGCTGATAGGTGGTAAGAACTAAGGTTATCTCTGAGGCAGTGGGGGCACAGTCCCGCCGCCTTTACAATGGATACCTACAGCCATATAATAGAGGGTATGCAGCAAGCCGCTATTGCTCGCTATCGGAGAAGTACTGCGGGAAGGGGTAGTTAAGAATTCTGCCGCCAATTTGTCGCCAACTTTTAGCAACCTACCTTCAAGCCCCTGTAGCTCAGGTGGATAGAGCAGCGGTTTCCTAAACCGCGAGTCGGGCGTTCGAGTCGCCCCAGGGGTACTTTAAATTGACAGATATGAAATCGCCACTTCTACAGCTCAGAGAAAAAGTGAGACGTATCCCTAATTTGGGTCAGATTTTTGGGGTTCGGGTACGGTTGCATTATACCTGGTTCGCCGCTATTGTTTTGCTGACGGCGGCGGTGGTGACTCAATTTTCCACGGCTTATCCCCTCTGGCAGCGGACAATGCTGGGCATAGCCGCTAGTCTGCTTTTTTTCCTGGCGATAATTACTCGCGAGTTTGTCCTCAACTTCATAGCTACCAGCAAGGGTCTTCCGGTAAAGAGTATTACCTTATTTGTTTTTGGAGGGGTGTCTCAAACAGCCAAAGGGGTTACTCTCCCGGCCCTCGAGCTGTTACTGGCAGTGGCTGGAATGCTGTCCAACCTGGTAATCGCGGGAATATTTTATGTGGTTTATTTTGGTCTGGCACAGACTGGTAGCATTATAATTGATGTACTCGTCCAATGGCTAGCCTTTATCTTTTTTATGCTGGCGCTTTTCCACTTTTTCCCTGGTTTTCCTCTTGATGGGGGCAGGGTCTTGCGAGCTCTCCTGTGGAAGACGGCTGACAATTATGAAAGGGCGGCACGCGTTGCCAGCTGGGCAGGGTGGGGCATCGGGGTGATTTTCACGATTGGTGGCATTGTGGTAGTGGTCACCACACAGCAATGGTTTGTCGGAATATTGCTGGCATTTCCCGGGCTGGTTCTACAGAACGCCGCAACCCACAGCCGCCGACAGGCAGCACAGCATGGCTCTATAACCACCCAATAATGGGATTGCTAGCCACCCCCACCAGTACCTAGCAGAGTCTCCGGGGGAATTTCGTCAATCACTCGCCTCAGTCGGCTTCCTTTAAAGTAGACCTTCCATTCAGCTTTGAACCACCGGAAGGGGCTTTGCGCTTCGGAGTATATCTGTATTCTCAGGTCAGATGGGTTATCGGTTTCCCATAATACACTCCTAATAGCGGTGAGGGGGGTACCAGCAACTATTTTAACTTCATAATGGTCACGCTTAACCCCCGCGGGTAGCACTCCCTGCTGATAAATGCTCCACTCCACCCGCACCAAACTTCTGGGAGCGGCTCTAGTCCGCAGGTAAAGCCGGGAATCTCCAGGGTCATCAGGGTTCAACCAGCGGAATTCCTTGATACCGGAAAAAAGGGGGAAGGAAACCCGGCTAACCCGATAGCTACTCCGCCCGCTACCGGGGGTGGCTTCTCCAACCACATCCTCCCACTCCTGCCACTTAGTATAGGACTCGTTCTTGTGCTGCACGGTACCATTATCCGCCAGCACTTCACCAGCAATATCCACCCAGTGGTCTGTTCCCAACAGCCAGTCAGCTTTATGCTCGAAACTACCACCCCGAACAAAAATGGAGCACTCTATACGCCCGCCAAAAATGTAGCGCAGGATTTGACTGGCTATGAACTCGGCTACCTCGTCTTTTTCGGCCACATCACTGTGACCGTGCTCTCCGTAATAGATTACATCAGCCCTATCTGAGTATTGGGCTGAAATTGGTATAATACCGTCGTCCATATCTCGGGGTAGAGGGTCAACCCCAGCGAAATTACACTGTTCGCTAAGCGGTGCCGGTTCAGCCGATATGAAAGCTAACCAGTGCTTTTTAGTGCCTACCCACCACGCATCCCGTGAGCTGTCATAGTAGGCTACCGAATCATAAGCCCCCCGATTTAGAATTGACCAGCGGGCTTGAAAATAATCTGATGCCGAGCCACCTCCAGTAAAATAATAGTCCTGTAGTCTCTTGATAGGGCTATTGATCGTTACTACCAGTACCACCTTATCAGCCAGACCACCAACATTTTTAGCTACGGCGTAAAGGGCGGCCTTACCTCCCATACTGTGTCCAATTAAAATTAGGTTCTTCTTATTGGGGAAATGTTTCTCGATACTATCGGCAATATTGTTAGCCCAGGTATCAATATCTACATCGTTTGGATAGTATCTTTGCAGGGTATCAACGCGAACCTTGGTGCCAGGATTGGCCTGTTCATAGTCCAGGATGTATGCTGGTAGCTGTGCCATAAGGCAATCACCCAGAAGCTGTAGGGAACCGGCATGGCTACCGACACCATGAAGAAAAACGAAGTTAAATTCTTTGACCTGAGTAGGGGTGTCTGGCGCTGATTGTACTGGAATTGGGCCAGCGAGCTGAATACTCAGCACCACGGCTATTAGCCGTGCCATTGGCATAATACCTTTAAACATCTTGCTAACCAGTCAAAAGTGACCAGGGTCTTTGAGATTATCGGCCAGTGGTTTCTTTTTACTATAACACGACGGAAGAACTCCATCCACTTGACAGTGGTTTTAAGATATATTATGATATATCTAAATATAACTTAATATACTCATTGTCTCAGCCATTAACCAGACGGAGGTGAATATGTACAACTGGCTACCGAGATTTAATAGGCCACCTTTCTTTGCCTGGCCAAGGCGGGAAAGATTATTCCAGAGGGGGGTCCTGAAATACCTCATCCTAGAGCATCTAAAGGATAAGCCAAGTTATGGATACGAAATTATTCGGGCACTGGAAGAGCGCTTCCATGGCTTCTATGTACCGAGTCCGGGCACCATTTACCCCACACTCCAGATGCTTGAGGAGATGGGGTATATCACCGCTACTGAGCAAGAGGGTAAAAAGGTCTACACTCTCACCGAGGAGGGACGCAAATTCCTTGATAAGCAAAAGGAGTTCCAGGAAAGAATCAAGAGCCAAATGAGGAGCTGGTGGAATCCCGAGCACATTGATGATATAATGGAGACAATGCGCGAGTTTGAGAGACTCGCCCGGTTGCTCAGGGATAAGGCCCGTACCGCAGACGCCGAGACGCTAAGCCGGATGCGGAAGGCCTTTTCTCGTGCTTACGAGGAAATCGCAAAAGACTAGCTCAAGAGCTCTAGAAAGGGATGCCAGATTGGATATCTGCTCAAATAAGCGAATCTGGCAGGAGTAAGCGAGCGGGAAATGAAAGTTGTCTTAAGACTAATTGTCTTTGTCCGAAAACACTGGGTGGGGATGCTCCTCGCCTTTATATGCATGACGGTCAGTACTGCCGCCGGCTTGGTGGTACCGAGGATGCTAGGTCAGGGTATTGATACGGCGCTTAGTTCCGGGCAGAAAAGCACCATTGTCATACTGGCGGGCATTATCATTGGCGCCAGCATTGTGAGGGGAATTGCCGGGTTTGGTAACACGTATTTCACCCAGGTCGTCTCTCAGAAGGCATCCTACGACATCAGGAATGCCCTCTACGACCACCTGCAACGGCTGAGTTTTGCCTACTACGATAGCGCCCAGACAGGACAGCTTATGTCCCGAGCTACCGTGGATATTGAGGCAGTACGGATGTTCCTCAGTATGGGTGTGCTGAGCATTGTTCAGACAGTGCTGCTGGCTGGCGGTACCATCTATCTCCTGCTCTCGTTAGATTGGAAGCTGGCATTGATCTGTCTAGCTTTCATGCCGGCTATTTTCTGGCAGACCCTGTATGTTAGCCGCCGTCTCCAGCCGGTCTGGCTCAAGGTCCAACAGCTAATCGCCGCCTTGGGCGCTACGTTACAGGAGAGCCTCTTCGGCATCAGGGTGGTGAAGGCTTTCTCACGCCAAAAGGAGGAGAGCCAGAAATTCTCCGCCGATGCCAAGAAGCTTTATGATGAGCAAATCAACGCCGCCCGTCTGCAGGCGATATATATGCCCTTTATGACCTTTTTCCTGAGTGTACCCACAGTCCTAGTTCTCTGGTACGGTGGGCGCGAGGTTATTGCCGGGAATATGACCATCGGCGGGGTAACCCAGTTCATGCTCTATCTGGGCATGCTGGCAATGCCCGTCCGGCGCCTGGGCATGATAGCTACCATGACTTCCCGCACTATATCAGCCGGCCAGCGTATCCTTGAGATACTCGATACTGAGTCAGCGGTCAAAGAGAAACCAAATGCTATCCAGCTCGGCAGACTGAAGGGAGCCGTCTCCTTTAAGAATGTTAGCTTCAGCTATAATTCGAGAGTCCCGGCGCTTAAGAACGTCAGCTTTGAGGTGCAACCAGGGCAGCTGGTGGCTCTACTGGGTGGCTCGGGTAGCGGCAAGACTACCATCGTCAATCTTATCTCCAGATTCTATGATGTCAGCAGTGGCAGTATTCTCGTTGATGGCATTGACATCCGGGATGTGACCCTGGCTTCCCTGCGCAAAAATGTTGGCATAGTCCAGCAGGATGTCTTTCTATTCTCAGCCACGATTCGAGACAATATTGCCTACGGTGTACCAGACGCTAGCCTGGAGCAGATAATAGAAGCCGCCAAAGCCGCTCAAATTCATGACTTTATCCAGAGCCTGCCTGATGGCTACAATACCTGGGTAGGGGAACGGGGCGTTACCCTTTCCGGCGGCGAGAAACAGCGGGTGACCATAGCCCGCTCATTACTGGTAAATCCCAGTATCCTTATTCTGGACGACTCTACTTCCAGTGTGGATGCAGAGACTGAGCACCTCATCCGCCAAGCTCTGGACAAGCTTATTAAGGGGCGAACTACCTTTATTATTACTCACCGCTTGCCCATCATCATGAACGCCGACCTTATCCTGGTGCTCAAGGACGGCGAGATAGTAGAGCAGGGGACACATAGTGAACTTATGGCCAAGAACGGGCTTTATCGGCAAACATATCTGGCACAACTTGCCGCAACTCAGAATGCTTTTGAGAACCTAGAGAGGAGTAACTAAGCATGTATCACGGTGGCTTTGGTGGCGGCGGGGGGGGTGGCTTCTGGCACGGGCCTGGTG
>DAOUCV010000067.1:0-10077 GCA_034432095.1 Dehalococcoidales bacterium | reverse complement strand
GGTGGGAGAACCGGATGGTAAAGTCGGTTACCTATCCGCTAAACGAGTTCCCAAGAGTCCAATTTTGAAAAATTAGATAGCTGTAGACAGTCTAATTTTCAAAAATTCCTAACATCCTTGTTCCTCTCTATCAAGTCCTGCGTCTTAGCATGGACATCGTCGGACAATGGTAGACCATGCCCGAGACATAGGATTTTGAAATCTAATTGAGCTATCCTTTTTACTGATTCTATAGCCTGTTTGAGGTCAGAGCTGACCATTCTGGGGGGGAGATAAAGGGTCTTACGGCGTTTTCTGAGTGCATCACCGACAATAAGCAGCTTATTTCGAGGAGAGAAAAGACTGATGCTACCCGGGGTATGCCCAGGGGTGTGGATAACCTCAAGACCTCCGAGGGGTTCAAATACCTCACCACCCACCAGCTGAATATCAATGTCTCTCAACCTGACTGAGAATGCTGAGCGTAAGGTGGAGGAAGGCAGGGTTAGCGGTATCTTTTGCCCGGCTAAAGTACGGGATGGCTGAGGCTCAATATCACTGATATCGGCTTTATGAATGGCCACTTTAGCAGAGGTTAGCTGTTTTAGTTCGGTCAGTCCTCCTGCGTGGTCTAAATGCTTATGGGTAAGGATAATAAGGCGCATTTCTTCCGGTGAACGTCCTAAATGACGGATAAAAGCTATTATTTGAGGTGAACTGCCACGAAGACCGGTATCAATAAGGGTCAGCCCATCCTCAACAATCAGTATTACATTGGCACCCCTAATGGTCAGTTGGTAGACATTGGGGATGATTTCACTGGTGCTTTGTACCAGGCGGCGTATTTCAGATATGATTGACATTTTGTTATTAAGATTATACCAGCCAATTTTGAGGGTGATTCACTCAGGTTATATCTGTCCGGGAGCTACCTCGCTAGGCTCAATTCTGCTTAGTGTCTCCTTCCATTGGGCTTCAGTTAAGCCCAGCCTTTGAAAAATATCATCTATATAGCGCAGGTAGTATTCGTAATCAAAGAGCGGTTCAAGCTCCTCTGGAGACAGGCTGGCAGTAACCTCGGAGTCAGCTTTTAACAAACTGAGAAAGTTCCTCCCCTTCCAGGCTTTCATAGCATTACGCTGAACCAGTTCGTAGGCTTTTTGCCGGCTCAATCCCTTATCGATAAGCGCCAGCATTACTCGCTGGGAAAAAATCAAGCCTTTGGTAAGCTCCATATTGCGCTTCATCTGTTTGGGATAAATCTGTAGTCCCTTCATTACCGAGGTGAAAAGAACCAGCGAGTAGTCCAGTATAAGGCAGGAATCTGGCAGGATAATGCGCTCGGTGGAGGAGTGACTGATGTCACGTTCGTGCCACAGGGCGATATTCTCCATTGAGGTCAGGGCGTAGCCCCTTACCAGCCTGGCTAAGCCACAGATGCGCTCACAGAGTTCAGGGTTCCGCTTGTGGGGCATGGCTGAAGAGCCGGTCTGGCCAGCACTGAAGGGTTCTTCTACCTCTCGTGTCTCGGTTCGTTGCAGGTTTCTAATTTCGGTGGCAAACTTCTCCAGTGAGCTGGCAATTATGGCTAAGGTAGTCACAAATTGAGCATGGCGGTCGCGCTGCAATATCTGGCTTGATACCGGAGCCGGCGTAAGCCTGAGTCTGGCGCAGGCCTTCTCCTCAACCTCGGGGGATAGCGTAGCGTAGGTGCCTACGGCTCCGGAAATCTTGCCTACGGCGACAGTTTTCTTGGCTTCGTCGAGCCTTAGCCGGTTGCGATTCATCTCCTCAACCCATAGCGCCAGCTTCAAGCCAAAGGAGATTGGCTCGGCATGAACACCGTGAGTGCGACCGATCATCGGAGTATATTTATACTTTATTGCCTTTTCCACCAGTACCGAAGTGAGTTCCTTTATATCCTGGGTTAATATCTCAGCGGCTTCAACCATTTGCAGGCTGAGGGCGGTATCCATTACATCAGAGGAAGTAAGACCAAAGTGGATAAAACGCGATTCGCTGCCCAGGCTCTCGGCAACGGCACCGAGAAAGGCGGTCATATCGTGGTGGGTCTCTTTGAGAATTTCCTCCATTCGTTTGAGATTGACCCGGGCTAGCTTTATCTTGGGCACCACCTCTCTGGGGATGACACCTAAATCAGCCCAGGCTTCACAGACGGCGATTTCAACATCAAGCCACTTGGCATACTTATTCTCATCCGACCACACCTTTTTCATCGGCAGCCTGGAATACCGCTCAATCATTCGTTTTTCTCCTTGAGATTTTTTATCAACCTCACTCCCTGTGTCCCCCTCTCCTTCAAAGGAGAGGGGGAAGAATTCTACGAAGCGGGGCTTTGCCCCCTCTTAAACTCCCTGTTGTAGCTTGCTCCTATATTTTTCGTAGGCATCCCGAATTTTATCATATTTCAAGCCCAGAATCTCGGCAGCGAGGTAGGCAGCGTTCTTGGCTCCGGCGGTACCTATCGCTACCGTGGCTACGGGAATCCCGGCCGGCATCTGGACAATAGAGTAGAGGGCATCAACTCCTTTTAGTTCACTGGAGGCTAAGGGCACGCCGATGACGGGCAGGGTGGTCCAGCTAGCCAGAACCCCGGGTAGATGAGCCGCTCCTCCGGCAGCGGCAATGATGACCTCAATCCCCCGGCTCCGTGCCTCCTGCCCATACTGCTGGGCCTTCTCCGGATTTCGATGGGCAGATATTACATTGACCTCGTAATCAATGCCAAGCTCCTTTAGTACGTCCAGCATCGGCTGTACGGCATCACTATCTGACTTTGAACCCATAACTACGCCTACTAGTGGCATATTATCTACCTCACCCCCTTAAATCCCCCTCTCCTTCAAAAGAGAGGGGGAAGAAAGGTTTTTTGAAGGGGCTTCGCCCCTTCCAATATGCTCTTATTACACTATGGCGATGTCCTTGCGGTAGTGACAGCCCTCAAAGTGAATCCGTGAGATATTATGATAAACCTTTTCTCTGGCTTCGGCAATAGTCTTACCCATCGCCACCACGGTCAAAACTCGCCCACCATTGGTCAAGACCTCGCCGTCTGCTCCAATCTTTGTTCCCGCATGAAATACTATAATGTCCTTGTCTAAATCATCTAGTCCGCTAATGGGGAAGCCTGTTTTATAGCTAGCGGGATAGCCCGCTGAAGCCATCACTACCCCAACACAGGCTTCTTCACTCCATTCCACCCTTAGTTGGCTGAGGTTGCCGTTTATCACCGCCAGCATAATATCGACCAGGTCAGTCTTGAGGCGGGGCAGAGTGACCTGGGCTTCCGGGTCGCCAAACCTGGCATTGAATTCCAGCACCTTTGGTCCTTCACTGGTAATCATCAAACCGCCATAGAGGACACCCCGGTAGGGCCTTGCTTCTTCAGCCATTGCCTTTACGGCGGGCTCCATAATGGTCTCCATTACTCTTTTACCTAATTCCGGGGTATAGAAATATGGCGGGCTATAGCTGCCCATGCCCCCGGTGTTAGGGCCCCGGTCTCCATCATATACCCGTTTGTAATCACAGGCATCCACCATCGGCACTACAGTCTTGCCATCGGTAAAGGCAAAGGCACTCATTTCTTGCCCTGAGAGACGCTCTTCAATAACCACCATATCACCGGCTGCCCCGAGTGTCTTTGATTTCATCATGCTGTCAAGGGCACTCAAAGCTTGAGCAGTGGCCTCAGCGACGATTACTCCCTTGCCTGCCGCCAGCCCATCAGCCTTTATTACGATGGGTGGCTTCTGATGTTTGACGTAATCTACTGCCCGGTCATACTCGGAGAAGGTCTTACTTCGGGCGCAGGGGATACCGTATTTCTGCATCAGCCATTTGGCGAACGCCTTGCTTGATTCTATCTGGGTAGCGGCCTTGGTCGGACCGAAAATGGGGATGCCTATAGTTTGAAAGCGGTCAA
Organism: Dehalococcoidales bacterium; assembly: GCA_034432095.1. GTDB lineage: Bacteria > Chloroflexota > Dehalococcoidia > Dehalococcoidales > UBA2162 > DAOUCV01. The sequence goes on along the minus strand of DAOUCV010000067.1, from coordinate 6,152 downwards.
CGATGCCCTCAGCCAGTGGTGCCTCCGGTCCAACCACTACCAGCTCAATTCCCTTTTCCTGAGCTATTTTGGCCAGTCCCTCTATATTGCCATGGCTAATATCAAGGTTACGGGCAATCAGGGCTGTGCCGGCATTGCCCGGGGCGGCATAAATTTCCCGAATTTTGGGGCTTTGCGCCAGTTTCCAGACCAGGGTATGTTCCCTAGCCCCACCCCCAACGACCAGTACCTTTATATGCCTCACCCCCTTAGACCTTATGTAACTCTATTCCCCTTGCTAAGGAAAAGGTATTTTTTTCTTTCTAAGAGAGGCTTCCCTCCCTTTGATTCGCCTTTTTATCTCTCTTCCAAGGAGAGGGGGAATATTTCTTCTGAAGGAGCCAAGCCCGTTCAAACTACCCCCTTGTTTCTGCACCTTCGAGACTTCAGTTTTGCAAACTCCCTCTACTTTTTACTCCCACTCAATTGTTGACGGTGGTTTGGAGGTTATATCGTAGACGACTCTATTGACGCCGGGGACTTCGTTGACGATACGGTTGGAAATCCTGGCCAGGACGTCGTAGGGGAGGCGCGCCCAATCAGCAGTCATGGCGTCTTCACTGGTCACAGCACGGATGGCAACGAGGTAACCATAGGTTCGGTAGTCGCCCATCACGCCTACGCTTTTGACATCGGTGAGCACGGCAAAAGTCTGCCATGTTTGCCGGTAGAGCTTGGCTTTCTTGATTTCGTTCATCACGATGAAATCGGCGGAGCGCAGTATTTCCAGTTTCTCTTTGGTGACTTCACCGATGATGCGAATCGCCAGCCCGGGACCGGGGAAAGGCTGACGCCATACCATCTCTTCAGGCATGCCAAGCTTAAGTCCTACCTGGCGTACCTCGTCCTTGAACAGGTAGCGTAAGGGCTCAATCAGGCGCAGTCTCATCTTGGCAGGTAGTCCGCCGACATTATGGTGGGTCTTTATCTTGGCTGAGGCGCTGCTTCCTGAAGCAGCGCTCTCAATCACATCGGGATAAAGCGTCCCCTGAGCCAGAAAGTCCACCCTGCCTATTTTGTTAGCCTCTTCTTCAAATACCTCAATAAATTCCTCTCCGATGACCTTACGCTTCATCTCCGGGTCAACAATCCCTTTCAGTCGGTCGAGGAACCTTTCACTGGCGTCAACATAGATAATCTTCATACCCAGATTATCGTGAAAGACCTTAAAGGTTCTTTCAACCTCTTCACGGCGCAGCAGTCCGTTATTAACATAAATACAGGTAAGCTGGTCACCGACTGCCCGGTGGATAAGAGTGGCGACCACGGCTGAATCAACCCCTCCCGAGAGGGCACTAATCACCTTGCCTTTGCCGACCATCGTTTTGATATTAGCGATGCTATCGTTGATGAAGTTACCCATTGTCCAGTTTCCCTGACAGCCGCATATGTTGTAAGCAAAGTTCCTCAGGATGGTCTTACCCTGGGGGGTATGAGCTACCTCAGGATGGAACTGAAGACCAAATATGCGCTTATCGTTGCCCATAACAGCAATGGGTGAGTTCTCAGTATAGGCTAAAGTGGTGAAACCCGGAGGCATTTTTTCAATTCTATCCCCATGGCTCATCCATACCGGTAGCGGGTCTTCCAGACCGGCAAAGAGGGGTGAATCAGCGTCACTGAGGTGAAGGACAGCATGACCGTATTCCTGCTTGGCTCCCGGTGCCACCTGCCCCCCCAGCTGTTTGGTGATGACCTGCATGCCGTAGCAGATACCCAGTATGGGCAAATGGCTTTCATAAATATAAGCCGGAGCCAGAGGGGCACCAGGCTGGTAAACACTCGCCGGTCCTCCGGAGAGGATGAAACCTTTGGGTTTGAGCGGCGCAATCTTTTCCCAGGGGGTATCATAGGGCACCAGCTCACAGTATACCTGGCACTCTCGTATCCGGCGCGTGATTAGCAGGCTATACTGTGAGCCAAAGTCAATGACGACTATAGCCTCACGCTCAACGGCTAGAGGTTGCTCGGCAGCAGCAGGCCGCTCGCCACTTATCTCCTTGGCGATTTCCAGATAGGTGGAGACCTCAATATCGCCGCTGGTGGTTACCCGATGGCTGTTCTGTACCGTGGTTCGTTTTGCTTTACTCCTAGCCACATCTCACTCCACTTACCCCAGTGTTACAGCAGAGCCATTTTTGCTCCCAGTGCCCTGCATTGCTCCAGAGCCTCAGAGGATGGCTCTCTCTGCGCTCCGACACTTTCAGCGGCTTTCTTCAGGCCCAAAGCCTCGCAAAGCTTACTTAAGCTATCGATAGCTTTTGCCCCGCCACCGCCGTAACTGCCAAATGTAGCGTAGGGCTTACCATCTACCTTACCTCGTAGAGTAAAAAAGGTACGGTCAAAGAAATCCTTCATCATCCCGGCCTCATAGCCAAAGTAATTGGGTGTGCCCATGATGACGGCATCACAATTGAGCAGGTCATCAACGGTAGCATCGGCGGCTTTTTTCAGGGTCACCGTAGCACCCGCTGAAACTGCCCCCTCACGGATTGCCTTAGCCATTTTTTCCGTGTTCCCGCTCTGGGAATGGTAGATAATCAATATCTTTGCCATCTCTCAAGTCTCCTTTTTGTTTCTATTATACATCAACCGACTAAAATAGCATAAAATAGCGTAATAGTCTAATAATTGGGATTATTTATCAACCTCACCCCCCTAATCCCTCTCTCCTTGAGAAGTGAGAAGGAGAGAGGGAAGGTTAAACCAACAGGGAGTCTAAGAGGGGCGTTAGCCCCCTCTTCAAATAAATCCGCCTCCTTCTCTAATAAGAGAAAGAGGCCAGGGGGATAGGTTACTAAGTAATCTCAACTAATTGTCATTGTCGCTTTTGTTACTATTAAGTACTATGCTATACTATCCTCAAGCTAAAAAACTTTCCCCAATAGTGGATATTAACCAGTGACGGACAGGCTTTCTTGGAAAATTCAGCAACAGATTGAAAGGGGTATTGCTATACTCAGGCAGGGTGGACTGGTCGCCTATCCTACCGATACTGTCTATGGTCTGGGGGCTTCCGCCAGTCTGCCTCAGGCGATAGAGCGAATTTATGCGGTTAAAGAGCGCCCGCGGAATCTGCCGCTCCCGTTGCTGCTGGCTGACATATCCCAGATAACGGAGGTCGCTGAGTCAGTACCGACGATTGCCTGGTCTTTAATCCATACCTTTCTACCCGGTGCTCTAACTCTGGTTGTCTACAAGTCCAGTTCAGTCCCTGATATAATTACTGGTGGAGGTACCACCGTAGCTATTCGTGTCCCGGCCCATCCCGTTCCCATCGCCCTTATTGAAGGTCTGGGAGTTCCTATTGTGGGCACCAGCGCCAATATCAGCGGCCGGCCAAGCCCATTGACGGCTGAGGAGGTCCATTCTCAGCTTGGTGATAGGGTAGACTTAATCATCGACGGCGGGCGGTGCCCGGGTGGTAAGGAATCCACCGTGGTTGATGTCACCGGAGAAACGCCGGTGATTCTACGGGAAGGCGCTATATCAAGGGAAGAACTAAAGCGAGTATGTGAAGGCGTTGCCTTCAAGGAAAGGGACTGAGGCATGCGTATTGCTATCGGTTGCGACCATAGAGGTTTTGACTTCAAGCAGGTGGTTATAAAGATAATCACCGAAGCCGGGCATAGCTATAAGGACTTTGGCTGTTATACGACCGACCCGGTGGACTACCCGGATATCGCTAGGAAGGTGGGGGAGGCGGTAGCCAGGGGGGATTTTGAGCGTGGTATTTTGATATGTAACAATGGCATTGGCATGAGCATAGCGGCGAACAAGGTCAAGGGGATAAGGGCCGCCCTGTGTTACACTGCTTTTAATGCTCGCCGAACTCGTCAGCACAATGATGCCAATATCCTGTGTCTGGGGGCAGGGGAAGAACAGGTACAAGAGCCAGTATCTGAAATCATTAATGCCTTTCTGACCACTGAGTTCGAGGGGGGAAGACACCAGCGACGAGTGGACAAGATAAGAGCTATGGAAGGTTAATCCACGGGTGCTGACTTGACAATAAACATCGCCTGTGTTACTCTATTAACACTAATGAAGAGTAGCGTTGTTTTAGTACTTGTCGTATATACATAATTTGGCCGGTGGGTCGTCTCCATAGAATCAGGGGCCGTCCCCACGGGACGGCCTTTTCATAAACAGAAAGAGTGCTAGCAGAGAAGGAGAAGGGATGAAAAGCGATGTTATCAAAAGAGGCATAGAGCGGGCTCCCCACCGGTCTTTGCTCTATGCTTTAGGCTGGAGGCGAGAGGAAATAGATAAGCCTTTTATCGGCATTGTCAATAGCTTTACTGAGATTGTGCCGGGTCATGCGCATCTACGGGAAATCGCTGAGGCGGTTAAAGCCGGGGTGTATAGTGGCGGGGGTATTCCCTTTGAATTTAATACCATTGCTGTGTGTGACGGCATTGCGATGAACCACCTGGGTATGAAATTCAGCCTGCCGAGTCGAGAACTGATCGCTGACTCAATTGAAATAATGGTTGAAGCCCATGCCTTTGATGGGTTAGTGTTCATCCCTAACTGTGACAAAATAGTTCCGGCGATGCTTATGGCAGCCGTAAGACTGAACCTGCCGTCTATCTTCATTAGCGGTGGTCCGATGCTGGCAGGGCATTGGTACAGGAATGGTAGGTTTGAGAAGGTTGACCTCATCACCGTTTTCGAGGCTGTAGGGAAGGTCACGAGCGGGCAGATGAGCGAGGAGGAGCTGGCGCAGCTGGAGAGTATAGCCTGCCCCGGCTGTGGTAGCTGTGCCGGGATGTTCACGGCTAATACCATGAATTGTGCCACTGAGGCAATGGGAATAGGACTCCCCGGTAACGGTACTATTCCAGCGGTTGATATCAGGCGGCGGCAGTTAGCCTGGCAGGCGGGACAGCGGGTTGTGGAATTGGTAACCGATGATGTTCGTCCTCGGGACATTATCACCAAGGACTCTATTCATAATGCCTTTACGGTAGACATGGCGCTGGGCGGAAGCACCAATTCAGTGCTGCATCTTATAGCCGTAGCCCATGAGGCAGGGATTGATTTCCCACTGGCACTGGTGAACGAGATAAGTCAGCACACCCCTCACCTGTGTCGGCTAAGTCCAGCTGGTGAACAACGCATTGAGGACTTAGACCGGGCTGGTGGCGTCGGCGGGGTGATGAAAGAACTGAAAAAGCTATTAAAGCTGGGAGCAAGAACAGTGTCAGGGAAAACAGTGGCTCAGATTGTTGCTGATGCCGAGATTCTGGATAGAGAGGTCATCCACTCCTGGGCGGATGCTTACTCGGCTACCGGGGGGATTGCGGTTCTTTTTGGCAACCTGGCTCCGGAGGGAGCTGTCGTGAAAAGGGCGGCGGTGGCTCCGGAGATGCTGGTTCATCAGGGACCGGCCAGAGTTTTTAACTCCGAAGAAGAAGCTATGCCCGCGATTATGAGCGGCAGTATCAAGGCTGGTGAAGTAATCGTCATTCGTTACGAAGGTCCCAGAGGAGGGCCGGGCATGAGGGAGATGCTTACGCCCACCTCCCTTTTGAGTGGTATCGGTATGGATAAGGAGGTAGCTCTTATTACTGATGGGCGTTTTTCCGGCGGTAGCCGTGGTGCGGCTATTGGTCATGTCTCTCCTGAAGCAGCCAGTCGGGGACCTATCGCTGCCCTGACTGATGGGGATATAATCAAGATTGATATTCCAAATTGTAGACTTAGTGTGGACCTTAGCGATAAAGAGATAACTAACCGTCTGGCGCAACTACCTGAGTTTGAGCCTAAGGTGAAAACAGGTTATCTCCGGCGCTATGCTGAGAAGGTATCTTCAGCCAGCACCGGGGCAGTGTTTAGATAACGGAAAGGGCTACTATAATGAAGATGACGGGTGGTCAAATCATCTGTGAGAGTTTGGTAAGGGAGGGGGTAGAGGTTATTTTTGGTATCCTTGGCGGGGCGATTCTGCCACTTTACGATACTCTGCCTCAATATCCTCAGCTTCGTCATGTCTTGGTGCGTCACGAACAGTGTGCCGCTCATGCCGCCGATGGCTATGCCCGGGCTACAGGAAAGGTGGGGGTGTGTTTTGCCACTTCCGGTCCCGGCGCCACCAACCTGGTAACCGG
>DAOUCV010000066.1:0-53922 GCA_034432095.1 Dehalococcoidales bacterium | reverse complement strand
GGAGAACCGGATGGTAAAGTCGGTTACCTATCCGCTAAACGAGTTCCCAAGAGTCCAATTTTGAAAAATTAGATAGCTGTAGACAGTCTAATTTTCAAAAATTCCTAACATAGTCCGAATTGACTCATAATTTTTGTTACCGAAGATGGTATAGTTGCCTCAAAAAAAAGTGTTACCGAGAGGAGGCAGTGTGACATAGAATTGACGCAGTACGGCACCCAAGTTGACTTTAAATACCCTAAGCTCTATAATAATACTAGCACTTGAAGCATGACTTTTAATGAAATACAAGCTCAGGCGCTCCCGGAACAGAAAGCCCCTAATCATAACGACAAATCTCATATCCTCATCGGAACTGCTGCTTGTGGTCAGGAGATTGGTGCCCTCGCGGTGCTTGTTGTGCCTCAGCTTATAGAAGGTTATCTCATCAAAGACAGCCCTCGTCCTGACCTTGGCAGCTTTGTCGCCCGCAACGGTAGGAGAGAGTTTCTTGGATGACATAGTCAGATTGACCATCGACGGCGAAGAGGTTGAGGCAAGGAAAGGAATGACGGTGCTAGAAGCGGCCGAGGAGGCTGGCTTTTTCATTCCTACCCTGTGCCATGACCCTGACCTGACACCAAGCGGGGCGTGCCGCGTCTGCATCGTTGAAATCGAGGGAATAAGCGGTTTCCCCACAGCCTGCAATACCCCGGTTACTGAAGGAATGGTGGTCAAGACCGACTCTCCTGAAGTGGAAAAGGAGCGCCGGCAGGTTGTACAAGCGATCAGGTCTAACCATCCAACTGATTGTGACGCTTGTCCTAGGAACCAGCAGTGTGACCTGCAAATGGTGGAAGCTCTTCTCGGTATTACCGAGGTACGTCTTCCCGCGAAACCCAGAGACCTGCCTATCGATAAAAGTAACCCCTTCTTCAATCTGGACCGGAATTACTGCATTCTTTGTGGCAAGTGTGTTCGAGCTTGTGAGGAAATCCGTGGGGTTGGGGCTCTCGCTCTGACTGACCGTGGTCCTGAGATGATGGTCGTTACCGTTGGTGGTAGCCAGCTAATAGACTCATATTGTGAATCCTGCGGGGAGTGTGTTGACCGGTGTCCTGTTTATGCCTTGAACCCCAAAGAGACCAGGAGGCCGGTCAGAGTTGTAGAAACTATATGCCCCTATTGCGGAGTCGGCTGTGGGATTGATTTGGGCATCCGCCATGGCGAGGTAGTCATCAGCCAGGGTAGGAGAGAGGGTACCGTCAATAAGGGCAGTCTCTGTGTGAAGGGACGTTTTGGCATTTCTGAATTCGTCCACCATCCTCAACGGCTAACTACCCCTCTGGTGAGGCGAAATGGGGAACTGAAGGAGGCAACCTGGGACGAGGCGTTGGAGCTAGTTGCCAAGAGGCTCAGAAGTTATCAGGGGAATGAGATAGCCGTAATTTCCTCAGCCAAGTGCACCAATGAAGAGAATTACCTGATTCAGAAGCTTGGCAGGGTGGCATTAGGCACCAATAACATTGACCACTGCGCTCGGTTATGTCATGCTCCCAGCGTAGCTGGTCTGACTCAGAGCTTCGGTAGCGGGGCTATGACCAATTCCATCGAAGAGATTGGTAATGCCGCCTGCATTCTGGCTATCGGTACCGATACGACGGTAAGCCACCCGATAATTGGCCTTAAGGTCAAAAAAGCGGTACGTAACGGGGCGAAGCTCATCGTGGTCAACCCGCGTAAGGTTGATTTGGTTCGCTTTGCTGACTTATGGCTGCGACTTAAGCCCGGGACAGATGTTGCCTTGCTGATGGGGATGATGCGGGTTATTGTGGACGAGGGGCTGCTCGACTCAGCCTTCATCGAGGCGCGCTGTGAGAACTTTGACGGTTTTAAGGAATCGTTGAAAGCCTTTGACCCAGATTTTGTGGAGCGGGTTACCGGGGTGCCTAAGGAGAAGGTGGGTGAGGCTGCCCGGATGTATGCCGGCAGCAAACCGGCGACTATTCTCTACGCAATGGGCGTTACCCAACACTCCCATGGCACTGATAATGTCATCGCTACAGCCAATTTGGCAATGCTCACCGGGAATGTCGGTAAGCCCTCGTCCGGGGTAAATCCTTTGAGGGGTCATAATAATGTGCAGGGTGCTTGTGACATGGGTGCTCTGCCCAATGTATATACCGGGTATCAGGCTATCGATGACCCTACCGTCAGAGAAAAATTTGAGGCCGCCTGGGGAGTCAGGCTCAACCCCTCCCCGGGGTTGACTCTTACCGAGATATTTAATGGCAGCGGTAAGCAGATAAAGGCGGTCTATCTTATGGGGGAGAACCCGGTGCTGAGTGAGCCAAATCTCAGGCACACCCGGGAGACCCTGGCTAACCTTGATTTTCTGGTGGTTCAGGATATTTTCTTGTCTGAAACGGCTCAGATGGCTCACGTTGTGCTGCCGGGGACAAGTTTCGCCGAGAAGGATGGCACCTTTACCAATACCGAGCGGAGGGTACAGCGGGTAAGAAAAGCCATAGACCCTGTTGGCAATTCCAAGCCTGATTGGTGGATTATCTGTCGGCTTGGGCAAAAGATAGGGGCTAAGGGCTTTGATTTTGATGACCCTGCTAAAATAATGGAGGAGATTGCCCGTCTTACCCCAATCTATGGAGGTATCTCCTACGAACGCCTGGAGAAGGGCGGTTTACAGTGGCCCTGCCCCACTTTGGAGCATCCGGGAACCCCCATACTCCACACCGAGACCTTCACCAGAGGCAAGGGACAGTTTATGCCCCTGAAGTATGAGCCACCCGCTGAACTTCCCGATGATGATTACCCCCTGCTCCTGACCACCGGACGGAGCCTGTATCACTTCCATACCGGAACCCTGACCCGGAAGGTGAACGGGCTTAACATATTGAGGAGTGAAGAGCTGGTGGAAATAAGCCCTGAGGATGCCCAGGCTCTGGGCATTACTGATGGTGAGACGGTAAAGGTCATCTCCCGGCGTGGAGAGGTGGTAGCTAAAGCGAAGGTGACCGGTTCTTCGCCGGCAGGCACCGTGTTTATGACCTTCCATTTTGCGGAGAGCCCGGCCAACCTGCTCACAAACCCGGCTCTTGACCCGGCATCTAAGATACCGGAGTACAAAGTCTGCGCTGTAAGAATTGAAAAGTACACGCCCTAGAAATCCAAGGGGGGATGCTAGATTGCTTAGCTTCCCCCCTTTGCTCTTCAAAATCTAGGCTTTTCTAGTTTACCCGCCCTGTCTTTTAGATAGACCTCCAGTCTCCCACCTGGCCTATTTTGGCTACGCTCTCGTAAATCACGCATTTAAGTCTACATTCACCCTTGTTCGTATCAATATCCTCTATTAGGGCATTATAGACCATCTCGTAGTGCAAGATGTTCAGTATTCTATCCAGTATCATATTGGCTATAGGGCACATATAGGGTGCCACCCCGCCTTCATTTTTGAAACCGTATTGGAGCTTGGCTTCCATCGGGAGATGAATGCAATTCTTGACTTTGAGGACAAGCAGAATGCCTTCTCCTGCTCTGGAGTAGGTGATGTCCTCCACAAGACCGCCGGCTTTGATTTCCTTAATACAGCTATCTACTACTTCCTCAACTGTATTCCCTTCGATTTTCTTTGACCTGAGGAAATCCGTACCGATATATTCTACCTTCGGGTGGGACATACCGGAGAGTTCATGGTAGAAGATCTCCTCAAACCGGACTAACAAATCATTGAAATAAGCTATTTTGTCGTTCATTTAGGTCTCTCCTTCCTGCCGAACTCCTCCCAGTAAACAATATCTTCGAAGTTCTTCTTCTCTCTGGCTTTGGGGCTTTCCGCAGGCCAACCCAAGGAGATGGTGGCTATCAACTTATACTGTCCCATCCCCGTCGGTACTTTCAGTAGCTCTTTCATCCTTTTTACCAGTGATGGATATACAGATGGTCCGTGAACCCAGCAGGCACCCAGACCGAGGGAATGTGCCTCTAAGAGCATATTCATTATGGCACAGGACAGGTCATAAGGAGTGTCAAACATATCTTTTAGTTCACCAATTACGACAATTACCACTGGCGCATTGCCGGCAAATTCTGAGGCTTGACCGGTGTATAATGTCCGTAAAAGCCTGGCTTTCTTTTCCGGGTCTTTGACGCCGGCATATTTTTTCTGCCAGTAATCTGAAAGACTGAATTCTGCAGTAACGCGCCCGCCGGTGCCTAACTTAGCTATCTCGGCAATCTTGGCCTTAGTTTCGGGATTTCTGACCACGATTAGCCTCCAGGGCTGCTCATTTTCACCGCTTGGTGCCCATCGGGCTGCCTCTATTACTTTATCGATCATCTCATCAGGCACGGGCTCGTCCTTAAATCTCCTGATGCTTCTCCTGCTTGAAATGAGGTCAATAATATCAGCCATATTTTTATCCTCTCAATCCTAATTTTTTGTCTCTTCTTTCAGACCGTCGATGTTTGTGAGCTTGGGATTGGTACGAAAATCATTTGGTATCAAAGACTGCCTCTGCGGACTTTCCCAGTATCCAGTCTAACTCCTCTTTAGTGAACTTCACGTCTGTTTTCGGCTCCTTGATTGCCTTCACCCACTCTTCTTCAGGAGTCAATACATTCGGATTGGGGAAACCACTGCCAAACATTATCTTCTCAGGACCGCAGGCATCTATAGCATCCCGCAGCCAGTGATAAAACTTATCAGGCTGCAGGCGCCAAAAGCCTTGGTACTCTGAAAAGTCCATGTAGACATTAGGTACTATACAAGCCTCTATGGCTTCCCTTCTATATATTCTGGTACCAGCGTGTCCGATCACTACCTTAAGCTCAGGGTACATGAGGGCTACATTGGCGATCCTGAACGGATGATTATAGTCCCAGTGAGCTATTTCTTTCCCAGAATGGATAATCACAGGCACTCCCCAGTCAACACATTTTTCATAGAGGGGGAAACAAACCGGATCATCCGGGCGAAATCCCGAAGGCGGCATGAGGTAGAACCCCTTCATTCCCCAATCTTCAATGGCTTCCTTGGCAAGGTCCATAGCATCCCCCCGCCTGGGATCAAGGGCACAAATCGGTATGAACCGACCCTTATGCTTCTTCGCCGCATAGGCATGGGCCCTATTCTGCTCTCTTACGGGAACCTTCGGCGCTCCGGTTACAGCTTCCCAATCTACAGGGAAAATAACGCCCTTGTCAACCCCTGCCTTGTCCATCATTTCAACCACATGATCGCCCTCAGGGTCAACCACTGGCGGCCACATAGCCAATAACATATTCTTAAAGTCCTCAGCAGTCTTGTTTGTGCGATGCACCCGATTATACTCGGTAATGTACATCGTCCATACAAAGCGTAAATACTTACCCCTTACCCAACCACTCCCACTAAGGTGCATATGGGCATCAATAATCATAGACTCTTTTCCCCCTTTCTTTTTTAATCTGTTTAAAAAATGCGGGTTCCTAGCGGGGGAACCTCTGACTTAGTATATCTGTCCGTTCAGGGTTTGTCAAACTGCCTACACCCGGAATTTGAGCTTGATTCCATCTTTAAAGATTGACAGGGAGCTAGTAGCTGTGTCAAAATAACTGGCGTTATAAGCTGAAATAGCGCATTTTTCTTTTTACAAGAGGAGGTTATGAGATGCCGTTTCAATTGTCACCGGCCGAAGAGCAGGTAAGGAAGATGGCACGGGAATATGCTGAGAGGGAGATAATTCCCCGCCGGAAAGAACTGATGACTGATGACCGGGCTATCTGGGATGAGCAGGCGGTAAAACAGCTCAAAGCTGGCTTCCATCTCCATATCATCCCTCGTGAGGAGGGTGGCACAGGCTTAGGGTTTGTTGCTAGCTGCGTGGCCATTGAGGAACTCTGCGCCGCCTGGCCAGACCTGCAGTTCGTGACCTACGGTGAGTTTGCCTACTATTTTGCCAAGGCTACCGGTGGGGAGGTATATAAGAAGTTTATGCCTGGTATCCTCAGTGGCGACATCAGAGCTACGGCTGTGGTTACTGAGCCTGTTGGTGGCTCGGATATGCTGGGGTTGCAAGCTACTGCCAAGAAAGTGGATGGCGGCTGGGTTCTGAACGGCAGAAAATGTTTTGTTAGCGAAGGAGAATATGCCGATTTCATAATGACCTTGGTCAAGACGGGTGACCCTAATGACCCGGCAACTCCGGGGACAAGGTCACTATCTGCCTTTATCGTGGAAAAGGGCATGCCCGGCTTCCGCATAACGAGGATGGAGAATACCCTGGGCAGGAAAGGTGACCTGACAGAATATGTATTTGATAATGTGTTCGTGCCTGATAGCCACCTTGTTGGTGGGGAAAAAGGGATAGGACGTGGGATACCGCCTGTTTTTACCGCCGTTGCTGACGTTGGTCGTATGACTATCTGTTCAATGTTGAACGGCATTACCCTGGGAAGTTACCGCTGCGCTGTCCAGTATGCTAAGGAAAGGAAGGCATACGGTAAACCCATTGCTGAACTGCAGGCTATCCAGCACCGCATCGCCGAGATGGCAGTAGACCTAGAGGCAACTCGTGCCTTGACTTACCGCGCTGCCTGGCTACGAACCCAGGGGATAAGGTGTGATGCCGAGCAGGCTATCGCCAAGTACTACGCTACCCAGGCTGCCTTGAGATGCTCGCTACACGCGGTCAATATTCATGGTGCGTATGGTGTGCTGGAAGACTACATGCCACACCACTACTACCGTCATGCACCTCTTAGAATTAGCGCTGGTGGCACCGATGAGTTAATGAAGAACTTAATAGCCATTTCAGCGATACAGAGGGACGGGAACCCGGACCTGAGCAGCAAACCAATGGAGGAAGCCGGCTGGTAGAGACAATTAAGGCAGATATAATATCGCTTATCAGTAGACTGATGATAAGTAAGGAGATTCAAGTTTATGCGACCATTAAACATAATTGTCTGCATTAAGCCTGTTCCGGATTCCCGATACTGGGATAGACTCAGCCTTGACCCCAAAACGAAGGTGCTTCGCCGTGAGGGTATCCCTATCATAATAAGTCCCCTTGACAAAAATGCTCTGGAGGAAGCGCTGCGACTGAAAGAGGCAAGGGGGGGCAAGGTGACGGTATTAAGTATGGGTCCGGCTAATACGGTGGAGATTCTAGCTTCGGCATTTGCTCTGGGTGCTGATGAGGCAGTGCTTCTTACTGATAGAGCCTTCGCCGGGGCCGATACACTGGCGACCGCTTATGCCTTAGCCAGCGGAATTAAGAAGATAGGAGAGTTTGACCTGATTCTTCTCGGCAATGAGAGCCTGGATGGAAGTACTGGTCAAGTAGGACCCCAGGTGGCTGAGTTTTTGAATATTCCAAGCGTCACAAATGTGGAGAAAATTGATTTTGTTGATGACAATACGCTGCGAGTTAGGAGCAAGATTGAATTCGGATACATGGTGCTTGAAACACGGCTACCCGTAGCCTTAGCAGTGACCAAGGAGATAAATGAACCGCGCATTCCTTCAGTATTTGGTGCCCTCTGGGCTACAGAGAAAGTGGCAAAGCAATGGTCGGCTGATGATGTGGAGGTGGACAGAGCCAGAATAGGACTTAGTGGTTCGCCCACCAACGTGTCTGAAGTATCCAGCATAAAGGTGGAGCGCCGTGGCGAGGTTCTGACGGGAAAAGCTGATGAGGTGGCTAGACAGCTTATCGAGAGATTACGGGCTAGCGGTGTACTCCCCGAGCTATAGATAGGGTATAAGGAGGAGTTGATTGGAGATAGAGGCATATAAGGGTGTCTGGGTTTTTGCTGAACAGAGAGACGGGAAATTACTTGATGTTGGGCTGGAACTATTAGGGGCAGGGCGGAAGTTAGCTGACAAGCTGGGTCAGGAATTGGCAGCGGTATTACTGGGACACAATGTGACTCCATTAGCTGACGAATTGGCTGCCTTTGGTGCCGACAAGGTCTATGTTGCTGATGCTCCTATCCTTGAGGTTTATCGCAACGATGCTTACTCACTGGTAATAGAAGCGCTGATCAATCAGCATAAGCCATCAATATTGTTAATCGGAGGCACCAGAATAGGCATGGATTTAGCCCCTAGAGTGGCGGCTAAGGTCAACACTGGCTTATCAGCCCATTGCGTGGGACTGGATGTTGACGAAAAGGGGTGCCTGAAAGCGCAGGTCCCTGCCTTCGGAGGTAGCATTATGGCTACAATCACCTGGGCCAACCATCGCCCTCAGATGGCTACCGTGCCACCCGGCTTTATGAAAAAACCAGAAAGAAAGGCATCTCACAAAGCAACGGTGGAAAGTATTAAAGTCGGCCTAACCGAAGAAAATGTCCGGACTAAGGTGCTGGAGGTCTTCCGAGAAGAGCCAAAATCCAAACCCATTGAGCTTGCCGAGACCATCGTTGCCGGAGGTTATGGAATAGGCAGTAAGGAAGGCTGGAAGATGCTTGAGGAGCTTGCCGCCGTTTTAGGCGGGAGCGTTGGAGCTACCAGGCCAGCCTGTGACGAAGGTTGGGCGGTACAGGAAGAGCAGATGATTGGTCAAAGCGGGAAAACGGTGCATCCCAACCTTTACATCGGGGTGGGCATCTCAGGGGTTATGCATCACCTGATTGGTATCCAGGACTCCAAGGTTATTGTAGGCATTAACAGAGACCCGAATGCGCCAATTATGAAGGCGGCTGATTACGCCGTAGTCGGCGATTTCCGTGAGATTGTACCGGCTCTCATCGAGGAGTTGAAAAAGCTCAGAAAGCGGTAAGGTGTCAGTCCGTGCTTTTTTCCACCAGTTCTATAAGCACGCCACTCATCGACTTGGGGTGGATAAAGGCAACCTTGCCTTCAATGCCCTGTCTTGGCTCGGTATCTATCAGTCTAACTCCCTTTTCGGATATCGATGCCAGCGCTTTTCTAATGTCATCCACTTCGATGGAGATATGGTGAATACCTTCGCCGCGGTTCTCAATGAACTTAGCGATTACCCCTCCGGTGCCGACAGGTTCGATTAGCTCCAGCCTATCGCCGCCCGCCGAGAGCATAGCGGCTCTCATCCCTGATTCTGGGGCTTCGTGGATTCCCTCCAGCTTGGCTCCGAGGGCTCCAGTATAGACCTTGATCGCCTCATCTAGGTTTCTTACGGCGATTCCTATGTGACTAACCCCTTTTAGCATTACTGGAATTCCTCCTACCAGGCTTTGCTCAGGATACAGACGCCGTTATTACCGGCATATCCGTAGCTCTGGGAGAGCCCTACTTTCGGGTTGTTTGTTGCTTGCCTGCCGCCGGCTTCACCTCTGAGTTGATATCCGATTTCAATAGTCTGCCAGAGGCCCTGGGCGACGGTGGCTTCACCAAAGGCACCGAAGCCGCCACTGGCGCAAACCGGCACTTTGCCATCTGGGACGTTAAAATAGCCTTCCCTCAGTAACTTATCTGACCCGCCGTAATCAAGCTGGAGTATCATATCCAGATAGGTAAGATAGTGCCATGAGCTATTGTCCGGCAGCTCAATGACATCAATATCTTTGGGGGTACGCCCGGCTTGCTGATAAGCTGCCGCCAGAGCATTACGGCTTTCGCTGCAGAAACCCACTCCCGGTCTCGGATAGGAGCTCAGGTAGGTTAGAGGTATCGTGGGGTCGCCGAATGAAGCCGAGCCAACGGCAAGACCTTCTATGCGAAGGGGCTTATCAGTATATTTTTCAGCCATGTCCATCGGTACCACAATGATTGCGGCAGCGCCGTCACTGGTGGCGCAAATTTCATAAAGGCGGAGCGGGTCACAGACCATCGGTGAGGCCAGCACCTCTTCCAGGGTGTATTCTTTGCGGTACCTGGCGTTGGGGTTGTGGGCGCCGCCCCGGCTGGTAATTACTTTGACCATTGCCATGTCCTCTTCAGTAGTGCCGCAGTCATACATTCTTCTCCGCATCTCCATTGCCCAGTAGCCGGGGTTAGTCTCACCGACCATAACGTAGCGAAGGTAGTCATTATCGAACTGTTTATCTCTTGATTGCGGTCTGAAGAAACCACCAGCGGATTTATCTGAACCTACGGCGATGGCAATATCGTGCTCGCCGCTGGCTACCGCCAGGCACGCCTCTCTCAGGATAGACTGGCCGGTGGCACAGGCATTAACGATATTGGCACAGGGTATACCCGTTCCTCCCATCATCGAGGCGATGGTCGTGCCCAGAAGTAGCGAAGGCACGCCACCCTGGTCGGCAATCCACATATAAGCACCGCAGGCCATAGCCTGTATATCTCGCCACTTCATGTGGGCGTCAGCCAGGGCTTGAGTGATAGCGTAACAACCCATTTCCGCCATGGACTTGTTCTTCCATACTCCCCATGGGTGGAGTCCCATTCCAACAATCGCCAGTTCTCTGTTTTTCATTTATGCCTATCTCCTCTTTTATTGCTTTACTCAACTGGTTTCCATGCCCAGGTTAGGTATTCGTTTTCTTCGTCTTCGTAGAGTTTCCTCGTGGTCATTTCCATCTCCATGCCGATTTTCACCTTGTCCGTGGTCAGCATGCCCAGTATCCTCAGACCTTCGGGCAAATCCAGCATACCCAGCGGGAACGGCTCGAAAGGCTCCATCTTAAACGGCTCCGGTAGCGGGTAAGCCTGTACGGCATAGGTGTAGAGTTTTGCCCGGTTGCTCAGCTCGATGATTTCGACATTTTCTGTCTTCTTTTCACAATCCGGGTTGGTGCAGTAAGGGGATTTGGGGAAAGCCGGTGTACCGCACTTCTTGCATCGGCTGGCTATCAGCCTTGGCTTCTCAGACGGCCAGGTGAATAGACCTTCAACCAGTGGTACCTTCTTCTTCGGCATTACGGATTCTCACTCCTTTCAAATTTATTTCTTATGTAGTTGGCTACATCTTTGACAGATGCTCCAGGCTCAAACACATGAGCTATTCCTTGTTCTAACAGGAAGGGGACGTCTTCTTTGGGAATGTTGCCCCCGCCAATAACAGGAATATCACTCATACCCCTGTTGCGTAGCTCCTTTACCACCGCAGGAAAGAGGTGGCGGTGAGCCCCGGAGAGACAGCTTAAAGCCACGATATCAGGTTTTTCCTTTAGCGTGGCTTGAGCGATCATTTCCGGAGTCTGCCTCAGTCCAGTATAGACTACCTCCATCCCCTCTTCCCTCAAGCCCATGGTCAGGACTTTAGCCCCACGGTCATGCCCGTCCAGACCTGGCTTGGCAATTAGCACTTTTATTCGTCTCTTCTTACTCATTTTACTCATTTCCACGGTCTGTCTCCTATCTCATTTTCCTGTGTTTTTGTGTCTCGTTCCTAAATCGTACCATAGCCTGAATACTCGCCGAAGACCTTTTTAAGCGTGCCACAGACCTCTCCGATAGTGGCGTAGGCTTTGACTGCCTCTATGATAAGTGGCATAAGGTTGGTTTTCTCGTCTCTGGCGGCTTCCTGCAATTGTGACAGGATTGTTTTCACCTGGTGGTTATCCCTTTGCTTTCTTATCTTCGCCAGCTTGGCGATTTGCCTTTCCTCAGCCTGAGCCCGCTTCGCCGGGTCATACGGATAGGGAACCATACGGTTGGGCAGGACCTCTATCTCATGTTCTCCTGTGAATGCGTTCACTCCGACAACGATTTCTTCCCCTGTCTCCAGTCTTTTCTGGTACTCGTAGGCGCTTTGAGCCACTGCCCGTTGCATATACCCATTCTCAATAGCTCCTACGGAACCGCCCATGTCATCAATCTTCTTGATTAAGTCCCAAGCTTCTTTCTCTATCTGGTCGGTAAGAGCTTCGATATAGTAGGAGCCAGCCAGAGGGTCAGTTACCTCGGTCAGTTTAGCTTCATACTGGATAATCCTGGCGGCGTCCTCGGCTAGCTGTTGTCCTTCGACACTCCACCCCAGCCCCAGAGGCTCGTCATAGGGAGGTTCCACTGATGGGATATACCCGGCGAGGGCACCAGCTACCCCGCCGATGACGGCACGGGTGAGATTGTTCAAAGGACGCTGGCTTGTTGCTGTCCAGGCACCCTGGAGGAATCCCCCTGCCTCTCTTAGAAGCCAGCTTCGAGGATTTTTGCTGCCGAATCTGTCCCTGACAATCTTAGCCCACATTCTTCGGCTGGCTCTGCGGACACAAATTTCTTTCAGAACTTCCATACTTCCGCTCAGGGTATTGAAGGTAAAACGGTGGATAAAGGAGTCTACATCCAGGCCAGCGTCCACCCCCAGTTGAACATAGGCGATAGCGTTGGAGAGGGTAAAAGCCAGAGTCTGTACGCTACTGGCACCAGCCTCCCTCATATGGTATCCCGATATGCTAATAGGGTTCAGTAACGGCATATGTTGTGAGCAATAGACGATAATATCCCTGGTCATTCTTAAGGACTGCCTGGGGGGGAAAATATAGGTGCCGCGGGCAACATATTCTTTTAGAATATCGTTTTGCAGGGTACCTCTCAGGGCACTGAGGGGGATGCCTCGTTGCTCGGCAAGAGCAATATATGCTGCCAGGATGACGCTCGCTGGCGCATTAATCGTCCAGTTAGAGGCTATCTTATCCAGATTGTTTTTACCTTGAAAAGGCTCATAAATCGTTTCAAAATCAGCCAGCGTATCAAAGGCGACACCCGTTTTCCCTACCTCCCCCTGAGCCAGGGGGTCATCTGAGTCCAGGCCTATTTGTGTGGGGAGGTCGAAGGCAATGTTTGGACCACCCGGTCTACCCCGAATAATCTCGCTTTGATAGTAGTCCCTGGTGTCCTCGGCTGTCCCGTATCCCAGATAGCGTCCAGCCCTTATCAGTCCACCGCCGCCCCCGATGTGATAGCCACCGGTTACCGGACCACTGCCGGGTACCTGACAGGGGTAGACACCAGCGGTGAAAGGGTATTCGCCAGGAAACCCTACTTTCTCCAGGAAGTCAAATTCCCTGATATCAAGCGGTGTGTAGAATTTGTTCGGGCTTTCCGTCACTCCAAACCTGTCCAGGGACCTCTTTAGTGTGCCTGTCTCCCATTCTTTACGCCGTTGCTCTATTCGCTTCAGGTATTTCTCATCAAACATCGCTGACATTCCACCCTCCGCACAAGCTCTATTCTGGGCTTTAGTGTATATTATACATCGGCATTAATCCTGTTTTCCAGCACCAGTCTGCCCGGGCAAGTGAGAGAAGGGGCGGAAGCCCTCTCTAAGGTCTCTTCTCCTTTACTTTGAGGTAGATGAGCAATTCCTAGCAACGTTTGATTCGGGTGTGAGCCAGATGCTACACTGATAGATAGTCATATGACCTACACTATTACCCAAGAAACTTTCGATACCCTTGCTTCCTTCTGGGCTGACCCAACTCACTGTTTGAACTGGAGCTCAATTTTCGTTTCGCCCTCCTGGTTGAAGGTCTGGTGGCAGGTCTTTGGGACTGAAGCTGAACTGTATTTGGGTAGCGTCCGAAAGAACGGGAAAATCATCGGCATTGCTCCGCTAATGATAGGGGATAGAACCGCTTCTCTCCTGGGCAGTGTGGATGTCTGTGATTATCTCGATTTTGTTGTTGTTCCCGGGATGGAGGGGGATTTCTTCAGTGTCTTACTTGATGATTTGAAGCAGAAGGGCATTACCCACCTGGACTTGAAGTCTTTGAGACCCGATTCTACAGTGCTTACCAGCCTTGTCGGTTTAGCACTGAACCTGGGGTATGAGGTTCTCTGCCAGCTAGTGGATGTTTCTCTGGAATTAGACCTGCCCTCTACCTGGGAGGAATATCTGGCGACATTGTCCGCCAAGCAACGCCATGAGGTAAGACGCAAAGTAAGGAGACTGCTGGAAGCAGGCAAAGTGGATTATCACTTCATTGAGGATAGAGCGGCAGTTGGTAACACCATGGATATTTTCCTGAGGATGTTTACCGAGAGCCGGTCGGATAAGGCGGTTTTCGTGACCAGCCAGAGGGAGTCCTTTTTCAGGTTTCTCGCTGGCGCCATGACCAGTGAGGGGCTGCTGAGGCTTGGCGTCCTTGAGCTGGATTCCACACCTACGGCTATGATTATGTGTTTTGATTACAATGACTGTATCTATCTTTACAATAGTGGCTACGACCCACGATATAACTCCTTGAGTGTCGGGCTGCTCAGTAAGGTCTTCTGCATCAAAGAGAGTATCAAGGAGGGTAAGAAAAGGTTTGACTTTCTCAAAGGAAATGAAATCTACAAACACCATCTGGGTGGTAGAGAAATCCCTCTATATAATTGCCAGATAACTATCAGGTGAGAGAATGGAGGAGATTAAAAGGGGGGGAAGCCCCTTTTAAAAAACTTTTCCCCTCCCCTGGATAAGAGAAGGGGGATAGAGGGTGAAGGATTGGAAAACAATTTTACCGAAAAGGAGCAGACCCTGAGGGCAGACAGCCCATTTAGACTAGCTATGCTCAGCGTACATAGCTGTCCCCTGGGTGCTTTAGGCACCAAAGATACTGGTGGCATGAGTGTCTACATCGTGGAGCTGGCTCGTGCCCTGGGAAAACAGGGACATCTGGTGGATGTCTATTCCCGCGTTCATGACCCTCAAGACCATCAGATTTATGAGCTGGGTCAGAATGCCCGGCTCATTCACCTCAGGGCCGGTGGGGATGGGCAAATAGATAAGTTAGCCGTGTACTCCTATCTCCCCGATTTTGCCTGTAATCTGGAAGATTTCCGGAAGCGTAAGAACCTGCGGTACGACCTGGTCTTTAGCCATTACTGGCTTTCAGGTTGGGTGGGGGAATATCTCCAATGGTGGTGGAGCGTTCCTCACATTGCTATGTTCCATACGCTGGGTGCAGTTAAGAATGCCATTGGTATTGGGGAGGACGAGCCGGAACTGCGTATTGAAACGGAAAGAGAGCTGGCTAGAAGCTGCTACCATATCGTCTCACCAACAGAGAAAGAAAAGGAGGAGCTCATTCAGCGCTATGGTGCTTCACCGGAGAGAATCAGCGTCGTTCCCTGCGGCGTGAATATGGAGCTATTCCAGCCTGTGGGCAAAGAGGCGGCAAGGCAGGAACTGGGCTTTGGTGACGATAGAATTATCCTGTTTGTCGGCAGGATTGAGCCAATAAAGGGCATAGAACAGCTACTGAAGGCTGTACCCCGTCTGCAAAACAGACGTAATACGAGGCTGGTCATCATTGGTGGCGGTGAACGTAACCAAAAGGAGATGGAGAGACTGAAGAGGCTTTCCTATGAACTCCATATCGAGGACTCAGTTAGTTTCATCGGCGCGGTAAAACACGAGAGGATGCCTTATTTCTATAGTGCGGCTGATGTTTGTGTCATCTCCTCCTACTATGAGAGCTTTGGGCTGGTAGCCCTGGAGTCCCTGGCTTGTGGCACTCCGGTGGTAGCTAATGATGTGGGAGATTTGAAAAGCGTTATTCGTCAGGGAGAGACGGGTTATGTGCTAACTGACAATGAGCCCCGTCATCTGGCTGAGAAAATAGATTTGCTGCTTTCCAGACCTGTCTCTGACAAAAATTCTGCTTTCTCAATACGGGCATCGGTAAGCCGATTTAGCTGGGAAAATATCGCCAAGGCGATTGTCAGAGAATTCCGGCGGTTGCTGGATAATTATTGTGTTCCCGCGACCTAGTCTATCACCTTATTGGTACCACAAACTGCTCGTCCAAGCCCACGCGGGTCTAGGCTCCCTTTATATACCCGTTTTCTTTAAACCAGTTAATGGCTTTCTCAATGGTTGTTCTGATGGGTGTTTGGGGCATACCCAACTCTTTAACCGCTTTAGAACAATCATAATACAGGTACTTACTGCCCATTCGCACCACTGACGGAGTGATGACCGGTGGCTTCCTGGTAACACTGGAAACAAGCTGGTAACCGTAGCCGAGCATAAGGGCCAATGATAGGGGTAGCTTCATTTTCGGTGGCTCAACCCCGGCGATTTCTGCGATTAATCCTAGATAATCTTTTACTGACAAGTTTTCATTGCCCAGGATATACCTCTCGCCGACTCTTCCTTTTTGGGCAGCCAAAATGTGCCCTCGAGCCACGTCTTCAACATCGACGAGATTTACACCCCCATCGATATATCCCGGCATCTTCTTGTTGACAACGTCGAGTATCATCTCGCCTGAGGGGGTCGGCTTAATGTCTCGTACACCAATGACTTCTGCCGGATTGACAATTACCACTGGCAGTCCCCTCTCACAGAACTTTTT
Organism: Dehalococcoidales bacterium; assembly: GCA_034432095.1. Taxonomy (GTDB): domain Bacteria; phylum Chloroflexota; class Dehalococcoidia; order Dehalococcoidales; family UBA2162; genus DAOUCV01. The sequence goes on along the minus strand of DAOUCV010000066.1, from coordinate 37,713 downwards.
CGCCTCAATTTCTCCCAGATACTTTGACCTGGAATAATGGTTCCCTGTGTCCCACAGATTGTATTCTGTCTCCTCATTAGCCAGTTTGTCAGGTCCAGAAGAACCTATTGCGACGATGCTGCTGGTATAAACTACCTTCTCTACCCCTTGCTCCAAAGCAGCACTCAAGGCGGCTTTTGTGCCCTCTACGTTTATATCGTAGAACACTTTGTTGTCTGGCACCCAGAAGGAATACAAGGCAGCAGTCTGATAGAAGGTGTCACATCCTTTTAGCGCTGACTTCACCGACTCCTTGTCTCGAATATCGCCGTAGGCTTTTTCTACGTCCAGACCGTTAATGTTTCTGGTATCACTGGTTTTTCTCACCAGAACCCTTACTTCTACACCGTCTTTCAGTAGCTCTCTAACCACACTCGAACCGATAAAACCCGTAGCCCCAGTGACTAACGCCTTCATTTTTACACCTCCTAGCCCGGTTTTTCGGTGTTATTTCAAATAGTGGAGCTTAAGTTTAGTCTGCGCTGGCAAGCTTGTCAACTGGACGGGCAATCTTATACAATTATAGCTTGGTATCTTAAATCAAGGGAGGTTCAGATGCTATGCCCGAACCGGCCCAGGTGATGGTATTTACGCCACATGCGGATGATGCTGAAGTAGGGTGCGGTGGAACTATAGCTCGCTGGACGCGCGAAGGGAAGAGCGTTGTCTATGTGGTATGCACCAATGGCGACAAAGGCACCAGCGACCCCAAAATAAAGCCGGAGGAACTGGCAAGAATCCGGGAACAAGAACAACTAGAGGCGGCTAAGGTGCTGGGAGTAAGGGAGGTTATCTTCTTGCGTTATCCAGACCAGGGCTTGGAGGATACACCTGGGTTCAGGAGAGAGATTGTCCGCTTGATACGGATGTATAAGCCGGATACGGCGGTAACCGTTGACCCATACCGGCGCTATATCTGGCATCGCGACCATCGGATTACCGGGCAGGTGGTACTGGATGCCGTTTTCCCCTATGCCAGAGATTTATATGCCTACCCCGATTTGATAGAAGAAGGGCTAGAGCCTCATAAGGTGAAAGAGGTGCTGCTCTGGGGCTCAGAAGAGCCTAATTACCGCTCCAATATTACCGATACCTTGGATATCAAGCTTGCTGCTCTGCGCTGCCACAAGAGCCAGATAGGCGATAATATATCCCCCGAGAGAACTGAATGGATAAAAGAGCGACATAGGCTGATGGCTGAGGGGGAGAGCTACGAACTGGCTGAAGCTTTCCACCGGGTAGAACTATTCAGGTAATTTGTTTTTTAACAACCTGACGGGAGGGTGGAGATGGAGTTTAAGGAACTGGGGAGGACTTCCGTAAAGGTACCGGTGATAGGCATGGGTACCTGGGAAATAGGTGGTGGTATCTCTAGAGACACCACTCATGACAATGAGGCTATTCGGGCCATCAGAAAAGCTATCGGATTAGGTATGACTCTTATTGATACGGCTGAGATGTACGCCGCGGGACACGCCGAAGAACTTGTTGGCGAGGCGATTAAACCCTTTCGCCGCAAGCAACTTTTCCTGGTTTCAAAAGTTGCGCCCTACAATCTGCATTACAATGACGTAATACGGGCGGCGGAAAAGAGTCTGGAAAGGCTCAAGACATACTGGCTGGACCTGTATCTAATCCATCATCCAAATCCCCGGGTGCCTTTGAAGGAGACGATAGCCGCAATGGAAAAATTGGTTGAGCGAGGGTTGGTGAGATTTATCGGCGTGAGCAATTTTGATATAGACCAGATGGAAGAAGCGAGAAGCTATCTTTCTAAAAATGAAATTGTGGTGAACCAAGTGGAATACAATCTACTGGCGAGAGGTATTGAGAGGGACGTACTTCCTTACTGTGTGCAGCATCAGATAACCGTAATGGCATACCGGCCCCTGGCAGGGGGTGAGCTATCTAGAAATAAATTCCTGAGAGAAATCGGGCAAAGATACCAGAAAACTGCCTCACAGGTGGCGCTCAACTGGCTTATTACCAGGGAGAATGTTATCGCCATACCAAAAGCTGTCAATCCAGAGCACCTGGAACAAAATGCCGGCGCCGCAGGGTGGGAATTATCCAAAGATGATATAGAGCGCTTATCGTCTCATTTCCACTAATAATGTGGTATTACAACAAAATATTGATAGTATTTTCAGCTTATTGTTGGTACCAGGGAAGGTCAGGGGGATACAATTTGGCCCGGTATATTCTACGTTTAGCCTCAGAGACCCCCTTTATTTTAAGGTTGAGGAAGTCCAGTTCGTATTCCTCAATCAGTCCCTGGCTGGCAAAGCTGAAGTATTTATTATTGCCGATGATAATATGGTCTAAGACCCTTATCCGCATGATACTTCCGGCATAGACCAAGTCTCGGGTCAGCTCTTTGTCACTCCGGCTGGGCTCCGGGTTGCCTGAGGGGTGGTTATGGACAAATATTAGCGAGGCGGCGTTATTTTTAATGGCACTTTCTACAACCTCGCGGGGGGAGACTGAGCTGGAATTTATTGTCCCTTCAAAGAGGTCCTGAGTTTCAACAATCTGGTTCTGGCTGTTTAGATAAATAACCTTGAATACCTCTTTTTTGAGGTCTCGCATTGAGTGGTAAAGGTAATCAAAAATCTCCTGTGCAGATTTATATATGGGTTTGTCAATAATTTTTTCTCTGAGGAATTCCCTGGCTACTTCCTGCACCAGCTTGATGCCAAAGACGCTATGAGGGCCAATGCCGTCTATTTGCTGTAGCTCTTGAGGAGAAGCTTCGAGGACTCCTCGAAGGGTCTTAAACCTCTTAATTGCCTCTTTTGCCTGTGGTTTACAGTCCTTACGGGGTATGCCCAGGCTCAGGAGCAACTCAACAATTTCATAATCGTGGAAACCCCTGAGCCCCGATTTTAAGAACTTTTCCCTGAGCCTTTTCCGGTGACCTAGTGATGTGTTTTCTGAAGGCATCTATATTTTCCTCTTTACCTATTCTACCACTTCAGGAGGAAACGCTCTCCACCTTCAGCCTCTCTTCCCCCACCAGCCCTACCAACCGCTGGTGGAGTTCGGGGCAGTAGCTGGTGTCAGAGAGTCTGAGACTATTAACTCTTTCACCATTTTCTACCCGCAGTATGACGGTATCTTGCCCGGGGAAGTCTTTGATAATCCTGTTCAATTCATGCAGACGAGATATGTCACTCTCCTTGTCACTGGTCTGAGCCAGGGTGATGACCAGTCGGTATTTCTGGGGCGGGGTAATTTCAGACGGAGTTTCTTTAGCAATTGGCGCTGGCTCCTCGGGCGTGGTGGCGGCTTCTTCAGCAGGGACGGCTTCTGGTTGGTAGCGGCGCACACTCTCACAGTTTAGCTGTACCCTGTCCTCCCGCAACCTCACCTTACCCTCAACGAGCAGTATATTCCCCTCCTCCCACAGCTCCCTGGAGCTGTCATAAACATTGGGCCAGACCATAACCTCGACACTGCCGTCAAGGTCTTCCAGTATAACGCTGGCAAAGTTACGTCGGTCCCTGGTAAAGAGGTGATTGACTGAAGCTACCATCCCAGCCACGACGACGGTTTGGCCAACGAGCTCCGCATTGATTTGACCACACAGGATGGTAGTTCCCGGAGCTGATTTGCCCGCAAAAGAGCTAAAAGGGTTATCAGAAAGGTAGACCCCCGTCAGTTCCTTCTCCCAGGCTAATTTCTCCCTGGCAGGGATATCTACTGTCTTCAGCTCGAGGCTGGGCATGGGTAGTGCTGTGGTCTGTCCCCATAAATCAAACATCGTGGATTGACCCGTCTCTCGTAAGCGTTGCTCCCGTTGTGCCAAAGCTAGGATGCTATTAATGTTGTGGAGCAGGGTGCCTCTGTCACCCAGAGAGTCAAAGGCTCCAGCCTTTATCAGGCTCTCCATCGCCCGCTTGTTGAGGCCGCGCAGGTCACAGCGGCGGCAAAAATCTTCAATAGATTTGAACTTACCTCCCTTATGTCGCTCGGCAATAATTGGCTCTACAGCGCCAAGTCCGACATTCTTGATGGCGGTCAGGCCAAAGCGAATGGCTGAAGTATGGTCACCACTTTGCTCAATGGAAAAGTTAGCCTGACTGTGCTGTATATCAGGCGGTAGGACCGTAATACCCAGGCGACGGCATTCGGCAACGGCACCGGCTACCTTCTCTGGTTGGCCAGCATTAGTAATGAGAAAAGCAGTGATATATTCTGCCGGGTAGTTTGCCTTGAGATAAGCAGTTTGATAAGCAATAAGGGCGTAGCTAAAAGCATGAGCCTTATTGAAGGCATAGCCGGCAAAGGGTTCAATAAGGGCAAAGACTGCTTCAGCTACTTCAGTAGAGAATCCTCTGCTCTTAGCTCCGGCGATAAAATTGCGCCTTTCCTTCTTCATAACTTCAGGGATTTTCTTACCCATCGCCTTGCGGAAGATGTCTGCCTGTCCCAGGCTGTAGCCAGCGAGGGCTTGCACGATGAAGAGCACCTGCTCCTGATAGACAATTACCCCGTAGGTTTCCTCAAGGATGCTGGACAGGGCTGGGTGGGGGTAACGGATAGGCTCTTTGCCGTGCTTGGCTTTAATAAAGGTGGGGATGTGCTCCATAGGTCCGGGGCGGTACAGTGCCACCATAGCCGCAATATCACTAAAGGTGGTTGGCTTAAGCTCCTTGATGTAACGGCGCATGCCGGCTCCCTCCAGTTGGAAGACACCGGTGGTTTCCCCTGAGGAGAGCAGGTCAAAGGTCTTGGCATCATCCATCGGGATACGGCTTAAGTCAATATCAATGCCACGATTTTGGGAAATAATTTCCTTTGCCTTGCCCAGAATGGTCAGGTTAGCCAGACCAAGCAAGTCCATCTTCAGGAGGCCAATCTGAGCGATGTCATCCATGCTAAACTGAGTCATGACGATAGCTTCACCATCGGTCTTGCTGGCCCGCTGTAGAGGAACATATCTGGTCAGAGGTTCCTTGGAGATGACGATACCAGCCGCGTGAGTACTGGCATGACGGGCAATGCCCTCTACCCTCTTGGCTGAGTCAATCAGGGTGCGGATGGTGGCATCCTGGGAGTAGATGTTCTTGAGTTCTCGATTTTCATCCATGGCTCGGGTCAGGGTCATACCCAGGGCAAAGGGGACTAGCCTGGCTACCCGGTCAACATCGCCATAGGACATACCCAGAGCTCGACCCACATCCCTGAGGGCGGCTCGGGCACCAAGTGTGCCGAAGGTAATAATCTGGGCGACATGGTCCGGTCCGTACTTCTGGGTTACGTAGGCGATAACCTCATCACGCCGGTCATCCTGAAAATCTAAATCGATGTCCGGCAGTTCCTGACGCTCCAGGTTGAGAAAACGCTCAAAGACCAGCTTATTTTCGATGGGGTCAACCGCGGTGATACCCAAGCAACGCAGGATGATGCTGGCAGCAGCACTACCCCTGACACCGAACAATATATTGCGTTTCTTGGCAAAGGAGATAATATCCCAGACAACAAGAAAGTAGTTGGCAAATTGGGTTCGCTTTACCACTTCTAGCTCGTAGTCAAGTCGCTCCCTTATCTCAGGAGACGGATTAGGATAATACTGAGGCAGGCTCTGATAACAGAGGTCAGCCAGGAATTGGTCGGCGGTTTTACCTTCAGGTAGTTCTATCTCAGGGAGATGGAGTCGTCCGAACTCAAGTTTGAGGTTACACATCGCAGCGATGCGCAGGGTATTTTCCACCGCCTGAGGAATATCTCGATAGAGTTCTACCATCTCCTGTGGACTCTTGAGATATAGGAAGTCGCCAGGCATCTTCACTCGTTTCTCGTCATAGATGGTAGTATTGGTACCAATGCAGAGCAACAGGTCATGGGCTGAGGCATCTTCCTGGTTAACATAGTGGACGTCGTTAGTTGCCACCAGCGGTATATCCAGCTCTTTGCTCATCGCGATAAGCTCCTGATTTACCCGCTCCAGTTCAGGGGTGGGGTGCCTCTGTATTTCCAGATAGAAGTCACCGAAGGTCTGCTTATACCACAGAGCTGCCTGTTTTGCCTCAACAAGTCGCCCGGCCAGAATGAGGGAGGGGACCTCACCACTGACACAGGCGGAGAGGGCAATGAGACCCTGATGATACTGGGTAAGAAGCTCCTTATCCAGGCGAGGCTTATAGTAGAAGCCCTCAAGGTGCGCTTTGGTGGTAAGCTGGATTAAATTGCGGTAGCCGGTCTGGTTTTTAGCCAGTAAAATAAGGTGGTAGTTTTGTTTATCGCCCGCAGTCCGGTTGAAGCGGCTATCCTGAGCAATATAGACCTCACATCCGATAATTGGTCTTATACCCGCCTCTTTGGCTGCCAGGTAGAACTGGATAGCACCATACATAACACCGTGGTCGGTGAGCGCCAAGCTGTCCATCCCCAGTGCCTTAGTCCGCGCCATCAGTTGAGGGATTCGGCACATACCATCAAGCAGGCTGTATTCGGTGTGGACATGAAGGTGAACGAACATCAGACCTTCCCGACCCGGCGTTTGACTAATTATAACACAGGGAGAACTTTAGGGGTATGCTTTTGCGGCTGGGTTTACTGGAGAAGTGAAGAATTTATTATTCTTTTTTAATTGAGGTTGATAAACAGTCTATCTCTTGACTATCGGCTCTGAAGGCATAAAAATGAATAATATTTCATTGCCGATACCCCAGTACTTCACCGGTGCCGAAGATGATTGGTGTCTACAGGATAATCTGCACCTTCTTCTCTCTAAGCTGGGGCAGGTAGACATCCCTTGACTCTGCGCTGAGGGGGTTCCCGCTAATGTTTAGCTTGGTGAGGTTAGGCAGGGACATCAGGGGTGAGAGATCGCTTATCTTATTCATACTGATGTCGAGTTCGGTAAGGCTGGTGAAGGCAGAGAGGGCTGAGATATTGCTAGTCTGAGTCTTGCTAAGGTCAAGGTGAGTGAGTCTAGTGAGGGAGGACAATGGTGCAATATCGCTTATCTGGTTGCCCTTAAGACTGAGCGAGGTCAGACTGGTCAAGGAGGCCAATGCCGAGATATCGGTTATTCCGTTTTCCCGGAGGTCAAGCATGGTCAGGTTAGGGAGTGAAGTCAGTGGCGAGACGTCGCTTATTTGATTACCACCAAGGTTCAGGGCAACAAGACTAGGTAGCGCCATCAGCTCCGAAACCAGAGGTGAGAGGTCAGCTATCCGGTTCCCGACCAAACTGAGCTCAGCAAGGTTGGGGAGGGAAGCCAGCAGGGAGGCTACTGATGAGATGTTGGCAGTCTGGCTTATTCCGGGGTAGGGCTCAGTCCCAAGATAGAGCTTGCGGAGGTTGGTCAGCGAAGTCAACGGGGAAAAGTCAACTACAGGATTAGCGGACAGACCAAGCACGGTTAGCTGGGTGAGGGAGGTGAGTGGCGAGATATCGCTTATCTTGTTCCCCTCGAGGTATAGCTCCGTCAAATTGCTGAGGGAGGAAATGGTGGACACGTCGCTTATCTGGTTCCCACTCAGGTCGAGGACTGTGAGGTTAGCGCAGTACTCCAGACCGGCGAGGTCAGTAATTCCTCTGCCCGTAGCAAAAAGGCTGGTAACGTTGCCTAACTCGGAGCCGTAGATGGGGCCCTGAGGCTTGCGGATAGCCGTCCTTATGGCTGGCTCTAACTTCTGGTCGGCGAGAAGCTGGAGTGAGTAGAGGTTAGTCAATTGATTCAATGGTGAAAGGTCGCCTATCGGGTTGTGGTGGAGATAGAGCCCGGTGAGATTAGTCAAGGAGGCTAGCGGTGAAACATCGGTTATCTCGTTTTCATGAAGGAAGAGCCACTTCAGGTTAGTGAGTGAGGCTAGCGGTGAGACATCGCTTATCTGGCTCTGTTTAAGGCTGAGCCAGTTCAGGTTGGTCAGGGATGCCAGTGGCGATATGTCGCTTATCTCGCCCCCCGAAAGCGACAGCTCGGTTAGGTTAACGAGAGAACGCAGTGGTGATAAATCGGTAATCGGGTTCTGCTCAAGTTTCAGCTTGGTTAGTTTAGTCAGGGAGGCTAATGGTGAGACATCACTTATTTGATTCTTGGTTAGGTCCAGCACAGTAAGGTCAGTGAGTGAGGCCAGAGGTTCAATGTTACTTATCCGGTTGCCGGGGAGGAACAAACACTTTAGTTTGGTGAGAGAGGTAAGCGGTGAGATGTCGCTTATCTGGTTCCCGCCCAGGTAAAGCCAGGTAAGATTGGGACAATACTCCAGACCGCCGAGGTCAGTAATCTGGTTAACTATTACTTCCCCCAACTGCGGGTCAGTGACTTTTATGAGCGAGTGAAAAAGTATGGTCAGTTCCTCAAGTTCCGAGGCGTAGATGGTGCCTTTGGGCTTGTTGATAGTGTTTCTAATCGTCGCCTCAAGATTCCGGTCAGGGAACACTACAGTTTCTCCCGGGCTGACCGTCGTCTTTTGGGCCGTCTCACAGGCGGGAAGACTGAGAGCCGTTACTACGATAGCTAAGAGAATCCACTTCTTGAGCACGGACATCCTATGCCTAGTTGCTTGCCGGTGAGCATTTTACCATAACGTCTCTCCTTTAACAAGATAGCCTAGTAAATAGTATAAAGATTAAGAGTGACAATCGGGGCTACATATAACTGTTATTTTATCTTCATCAAGTTCCTTTTCCGGTATATTCATCATCAAAACTGAATAGTTCTTCAACCGTAGCCCCCAGGGCCTTAGCCACTTTGCTGGCTAACCTCAGTGAAGGATTATACTTCCCCCGTTCGAGGAAGATAATTGTCTCTCGCCTGACACCAACAATCTGAGCCAGTTTTTCCTGTGTCAGGTTGAGTTTGGCACGGTATTCTTTCATCTTCGTCTTCATGGTTTCACCGAACTCTCAACCAGTCTTGGCTGTTATTTGTGACCAACCAACCCCTTAATAAAAACCACAAGACTGCCAATCAGTCCGACAACCAGTCCCAGCGGAGCAATTATTGTGGCGATGGTGAAAAAGACTGCCTCCTCTATATCAAACAAGCCGCTACTCATATTGTGGAGAAAAACGCTCAGAATGAATACTGCTACTGAGATGCCAGCCACCATCAAGAAGGTCTTCAGCATTCTTGACCTCCTTTCGTCGAGATTGGGCTCTGCCCGGTCATAGAAAACATAAGACAGCAGGTACACCAACCCGGTTGCCACGAATAGACCACCCAGAACATGCAACAATTCAAGTTCTACAGTCTGTCTTACGCTAAGAAAGAGCATCAGGAAGATGGAAACCGCCACGAAGAAGACAAAGCCATTCCGGATAGCCTTTCCGGTGTTTCCTTTTACCCGTTCATCAAGCGGCGGCAGGCTCCTGGTGGTTATCAAAGACCAGAGCTCGCGATAACCCAGTATCAGAAGCCCGGCAACCACAGCCACAAGCACATAGTAGGCTTTCAACGAGATGAGTACTAACGCACCGACCAGTGCGGCAATAGCCAGACCGATAAAAGCTTTAACAGTCCTCATATGATTGCGCCTTAAATAGTGAGTTCTTTTTAACGTTAATTAATTCTAACAACAGCCGGTTCGATAGTCAAGGTGGTTGGCGGTCGTTCTGAAGTTCTGACGATTGTCCGGCATTTTGGTGCGTCGTAGAAGTTAGAGGTTTCTACCTTATCTACTTCAAACGTCACTCAAGATTGACGCTGTCTGGCATCATGCAATATACTTCCTAAGTTGTGTCAATAATAATTGGAGTAACAAGGATACTTAATGTCGGATGAGCATGGGGCGACCTATAGATGGTATTTACTAGCGCTATTAGTCGTCACCGGGGCGTTTGTGGCGGCTATGCCCTTTTCCTGCATGCCAGCCCTCTTTAATGAGATATCAGAGGATTTGGGCTTAAGCCTGGTGCAGATAGGGAGTGTCTGGGGTATAACCAGTCTGGCTGGCGTCTTTGTGAGCTTAATTGCCGGAGTTCTGAGCGACCGCTTTGGGGTGAAGTTCGTCCTGAGTGTGTCTTGCTTGCTGGTGGGAATAACCGGTGCACTGAGAGGACTATCAGTTGACTTCCTTACCCTCATGGTCACCACCTTCATCAATGGTATCGTAAGGCTGACTGTACCAATCACAGTGAACAAAACAGTCGGTATCTGGTTCAAAGGTCGAAAACTCGGTACAGCCATGGGTATATCAGCTATGGGTATGGGTCTTGGACTTATGTTGGGGCCAATGATTAGTGCCACCATATTATCGCCATTACTCGGCGGCTGGAGAAATGTACTGTTTCTGTATGGCACTGTTTCGGTTTTCGTAGGCATACTCTGGTTTCTGTTTGGTAGAGAACCCCGTCGGGTTGATTCAACTACCGGGTATTCTGGCGCCGTGCCAGTTCGCCAGGCGCTTTCAAGGTTAATTCGCGTTAAGGCGCTGTGGCTCATAGGATTCACTTTGATGTTCCGTTCAAGTTGTATTATGGGAATGACCGGCTACCTGCCACTCTATCTGCGTGAACAAGGATGGGTAGCAGCCAGCGCTGACGGTACTTTGGCTGCTTTCTACGGAGTTAGTACCATGTGTGTTGTCCCGCTGTCCTTGTTGTCAGATAGACTTGGGTCAAGGAAAGCAATACTGTATCCCGCACTGCTGGTTACTATTGTATGTGTGAGTCTGTTATCGGTAGTTGAAGGCATCGCCGTATGGGTTTTGATGGTACTGGCTGGCGTTTTTATGGATGGTTTTATGGCGGTCACTACTGCCATGTTGCTGGAATCGGATGGAGTCGGGCCTTTATATTCGGGGACAGCCTTGGGTATTGTTTTCACCCTTGCCCAGCTTGGCAGCGTTGCTTCTCCTCCTCTGGGTAACAGCTTCGCCAGTGTCAATCCGGGATTGCCCTTTATCTTCTGGGCATCTCTTTCTATTCCAGCACTGGTTACTTTAACATTCACGAAAGAGAAGGGGTGGAGGAAGGCAAAAGCTATTGAAACCCCTGTGTAGACCCCGTCGGTGGTCAAAGTAGAACTGACCCGTTGGAGGCTATGACATCTTGATACCAGTAGGTCGAGTCCTTAAGAGTACGCTTGCCCGTAGCGTAGTCAACGTAAATGATGCCGAACCGTTGCTTGTAGCCCTGTGCCCACTCAAAATTATCCATTTAGCCCTCCTGATTTATGTCTCCAGAGGTCTTTTAAGTTGAGTCTCTCAGTCCTCCACATCCAGCCCCCACATTCTAAATAATCTTTTGTAGAACTCGGGTCGAGGGAAATCTGGCCTCATCTCCATGGTATGATGAGTATAACCGGCTTTCCTCTCTTCGAGTTGCCTGAGCCCAGATACCAGCCCTTCCAGTTTATCCTTTGGCACGGAGAAGATAATCTCATCTTCTCCCGCCATTGCCCGTTCGTAGTCGCCAGGGTCAGGCAGGGTAATGCGATATTGTCCATTTAATAGTACCGGCACCACGGAGTAGATACAGGAGTCGATGGGGTCAAATTCAGACTTCACCAGGGACTTCTCCTGATATTTCACCACCGTAAGTATGGTTCGCAGTTGAGCGGTGTTAGAATAGATAAGCACCAGGTCAGGCTCGAAATTAGCTGTCTTCAGGGGTGCAGTGACAATACCGATATACTTGCCGTATTCCAGGCAGGGGAAATAAGCGTGCGAATCAACGAAAGGGTCATGCGGGTTTTCCACCAGACCATAGCCCATCAAAGGAGCCCAGCACCAGTTATCTTCTTTCAACATGGCAACGGTGGCTCTCTGGCGGCGTGACATAGCAAAGGCCTGACACTGGGCAAGATGGTAACCGCGGTCTCTCTTTGGCCTGATGGCTCCCTCCGGAATATCTTCTTCTTTCTCCAGCATTTTTACGGCTATTGGAGAAGTCCTCAATAGTAGTAGCTTCTCGAGTTGCTCTCCATAGCTATTATATTCCTTCAAAGTCGGCATTAACGTGACCTCCTCCGCTGTCTATTCATTTTGCTGAATTGTATGGGGATTATTTCTTATAGACCCCGTATTCTCTTGCGGCTTCCATCATAGCTCGCAAGTTCTCCAGTTTCGGATTTTCGGCAATGGTACCTGCTGCTAGGATATATCCACCGCCTTTGCCACAGACTTCAATAAGCTTGCGACAGTACTCTTTGACAGCTTTGGGTGAGCCGGTAGTTATCAGCGAGGAGGGCACATTGCCTTGGATGCAACACTTATCACCGAGAATCCTTTTTGCTCGGGACATATCTGTCTGGTCAAAATACCAGCTGACCGTGCCTTTGGGGAATTCGTTCACCGTCTCAAGGCGGCTATCAAAAGTTCCCTCAGCAAATAGACTCTGAATAAGACCCTCTTGAATAAAGGCGTCCATAACTTTTTTCAGGGACGGCCAGTAGAAGGTCTCGAACTGCTTTTGTGACATCCAGCCATCGGCACCTTTATGCAGGGGGTAACTTACCATAACGGTTGTGGCGATGTTGGGAGAGTTCAGGACCGAACTGATGGTTATATCAGCTATTTTGTCCAGAGCTTCCAGCAGTTTATCCGGTCGGCGGAACATGTCCTGCATGATGCCTCGGGTCCCTCTGAGGGTGTCTCCGAGGGTATCAAACGGGGCTTTACAAAAGACGCCCATCATCATCGGGAACCCATGGGCAAGTCTCATACTGCCGAACTCTCCTACAATTTTCATCATTCTCTGGTATTCTTTACCGACTTTGAGCATTTTCTTGAGCATATCCTGTACCTGCGGCATGGCTAAAGGCATAAACTGCCCGATGCTAACAATTTCTATCATATTGGTCAGAGGCTGGAACATTCTGAAGGGTTCAAGAGCGCCGAATATACGGGGTAGGTGAGTCCTCAACCAGAAATCAGAAGGGTCGCGTATCAGAGCGTCGTATTCATCTGCCTTCATATATTCGCCTTCGACAAACTGGAAACCAGGCGCATCCTGAGGGAGTCCGTGCCCCGGCCAGATATAGAGCTTATAGTCGAGAATGTCTAGGACTCTGCCAGGTATGGCAGAGGGGCTGGCAAAATATTCCAGTTCAGCGGAGTATTGCTCGTTAAATTTCTGGCAAGCTTCGACCGCTTTATCATAATCATACATTGCGGTATGCGTGTCGATTCCGTAAGAAATGAGTGGCAGGTTGCCGACAGGCAAGTTGACCGGGACTCTATCCGGCTCCTGCACGTTATAGACATCCACCAGCCTCTTAGCCCTTACCTTATAGGCTTTCTCGGCTTCCGGGCTGACAAAATTGATACCCTCCGGATTGAGGAAAGCATTAAGTCTATACTGCCGTTTCTGCTCTGGAGTTAGTTGTGCCCAGTTATCGGGCAGGCTAACTCGCCTGTTCACCATACTTCGCATCATCATAGTTGTTTCACTCCTAATCTAGTTTGTATTTAGCATGTGTTTATTTAAAGGCAATGATACCACTAAAAGATGAACCATTCAATAAAGAGACCCTTCATTTCCCTCGTTCCTCAATAGGGTCGTTTAGTAACCTATCCCCCCGACCTCCTTCCCTTGATAAGGGAAGGAGGATTTATTTGAAGAGGGGCGTTAGCCCCTCTTAGACTCCCCAAGAAAGAAGCGAAATCTCTTTATCCATAGGGCGTCAAAGAGGGGCGAAGTCCGAGGTGCAATACACGGCATACCTGGTGAAGGTCCTCATTTGATAGGAGTAGACGCCATGTATTGCCGCGGTTTGCCAGGAATTATTCCGCTACTCCAAGTGTCCGCTGGTATTATATATGGCTCCAACATCTTCGGCAATGTTACCTGTCAAGGCTCTCGCATTTCGCTCGGGGATGAGTGATCCTGCGCTCGGCCGCTTTTCTGGCAATGAGGCACACTCTCAGGCAATTCAATATTCATACCTAGGTTGCGTTGCCCTGGTCACTTGCGGCTTAAAGAATCGTCTTCTTGCGTACTAATCCGGTGCTGCCTTTCTAGCTAGCTCTTGAGCAAAAAACGCTGCCCCAAGGGCTCCGATTATTAGTGGTTCAGGTGCAATATGTGCCTTTACGCCAAAATTGTTAGAGCGAGGCATAAAGGAATACCGCAGACGCACCAGACCTATGGACGGTTTTAAGTCTAGTGCTGGAGCAATTAACTTCTTGAGGACCTGGCTAGCTAAAGAAAATGCCAGAATGGCAAAAGAAGACTGGCTTAAGACTGTGGTAAACTAAACAGAAGAGGACTGGCAAACCTACACAAGGTAGATGAGTCCCTTAAAAGAAAAGCCTGAATAGATGAAACACTATCCGGTGCTAGGAGATATTGACAGTGACAGATGGTATAGGTACACTGGGGCTGATTTATCTTGATTTTCATCAATGTGCCGATGCATACGGGGATGGCACTTCCCGATTGACTTTTGAGAAGGAGTGATACTGATGGAGCTTACCTACGACAATATCCTGAAGTGGCTGAAAGAGTATTTCGAGACCTACAGCAAATACGGACAAAAACCGGAGACGGCAGACCGGATGAAAGACTTCTTTGCACCGGATTTGAGATTCATCCCCTACATTGCCGGGCTGGGAGGCCCGGAAGGAGGTTTCCGGAGCCGTGATGAGTTCATACAAACGGCGAAATCGCACCCCTCCTGGTACGAGAGGTTGATACCCGATGACATTACCATTGATGAGAGACGAAAGGTTGCTGTTGTCCTGTTCCGGATGGAGGTGGTGGATGCGAAACGGGGTGAAGTGGTGATTAAGAAAAGCGCCCTGGCGCATTATGAGTTGATGCTGGACGAGAACAAAACTATCAAGATTAAAACGATTCGGTTCTTCTGGGAAGTGATGCCACCGGGAGTAAAAGAGTTTTATGAAATCTTTGGACGGAATTAGCCCGAACATTCTATGTAGGCTAACGGGAAGGAAATGTGAATGACTCCCAATAAGAGATTCGAAAGACTTCTGGAACCCGGTTATATAGGTAAGGTAAGAACCAGGAACAGGATGATTAAATCAGGCGCGGCGATGCTTTACTGGCACGAGGACGCGCTTGATGTGGACTCAAAGATGATGGCTTTTTATGAAGCACTGGCTAAAGGTGGCGTAGGTCTGCTAATAGTGGAGTCCCCGACCGTCGACTATCCTTTTGGCCGGCGCTGGCATCAGAGGTACCGTATTGATGATGATAAATATATAAAAGGCATCAGCGAACTGGTCAAAGTTATTCACCAGCACGGGTGCCCGACCTTTATGCAGATGAACCATGACGGGCCATGGCAATCGATGTGGGGGCCACAACCTATCATACCCGGACCGCCGATAGGCGCCTCACCGGTTTCGTTGAATTCACCAACTGATTTTCACAATGAACCACCCCGAGAGCTGTCTGTCGGTGAGATTGAAGAGATCATAGACAAGTTCGCCAGTGCCGCGGTGCGGGGAGAGAAAGCCGGGTTTGATGGTGTAGATATAAACGCCGGCAGTAGCCATTTACTGCATAATTTTATTTCCCCTTTCTGGAACAGACGTCAGGACGAGTACGGGGGCAGCCCCGAAAACAGAGCGCGGTTCCCCGTTCAAATCATACGGGAGATAAAAAAGCGTCTGGGAGAGGACTTTCCCGTCTCTATTACCATAAATGGCATCGAAATTGGTCAGGTTATGGGCATTGATAATGAGCAGTGCATGACTTTCGACTACAGCCAGAAGATAGCCCGACTCCTCCAGGATGCCGGCGCTGATGCCATTCAGATAAGGTCTCACTGGCTGGGAAGGCACACCTCCTCGTTTCTTACTGAAGCAATTTTCTATCCGGAACCCCCCATCCCTCTGAAGGAATTCCCCAGGGAATACGACCGCAGCCGTCGGGGAGCAGGAGCCAACCTAATTCTGACCACAGGGATGAAAAAGATTCTGTCCATTCCCGTCATCGTTGTCGGCAGGATGGGTCCCGAACTCGGCGAAAAAGCCCTGAGAGAGGGCCGGGCGGACTTTATTGCCATGACCAGACGCCTGCTGGCAGACCCTGAGCTCCCCAACAAGGTTGCCTCGGGAAGGCTGGGCGATATCGCACCCTGTACCGCCTGTGATACGTGCATAGATGCCAGCGTGACCAAACGGTGCCGGATAAACGGCGCCCTGGGAACCGAAGACCTGTGGACACACCCGCCGGCAGAAAAGAAGAAAAGGGTACTGGTAGTCGGAGGCGGGCCGGCAGGAATGGAAGCCGCCAGAGTTGCCGCACTGAGAGGGCATGAGGTTACCCTTTATGAAAAAGCCCCCAGGCTGGGAGGGCTGATACCTATGGCAGCGCTGGTAAAAGGCGTGGAAATCGAACCACTGCCGAAACTTGTCCGCTACCTGAAAACCCAGATTACAAAACTCGGCGTAAAGATAAACCTCGGCAAAGAGGTTGATGCAGCGCTGGTAGAAAAGATTAAGCCAGATGCGGTTGTCCTGGCAACAGGGGGCACCCCTACCGTGCCGGAGATACCCGGGATTAACAATCGCAAAGTAATCAGCGTGACCGAACTGCACCGCAAGCTCAGATTTTACCTGAGATTCCTCGGACCGGTAGCCCTGAGGTGGCTGACAAGGTTCTGGCTGCCCATCGGGAAACGCGTTATCGTTATCGGCGGGGGAATACAGGGGTGCGAGCTTGCTGAGTTTCTGGTCAAGCGGGGCAGACAGGTCACCATCGTACACACGGACGAAGCTCTGGGAGAAGGAATGATAATGCATCTCAGACAACAGCTGATTATGTGGTTCGAACAAAAAGGCGTGAAAATGATGACCGGAGTCAAATACGTGGAAATTACGGATAGAGGTCTGACTCTCATTACCAGAGAAGGGGAAAGACAGACCTTAGAAGCCGATACCATAGTACCCGCCCTGCCGCTTAGCCCGAATACGGCGCTTCTTGAAAGCCTCAAGGGAAAAGTTCCTGAGATTTACGCCATCGGCGATTGCCACCAGCCACGGCTGATAGTAGATGCCATCCGTGACGGCTTACGAACCGGGCATAATATATAGAAGCGCGTTTCGTTCTAACAATGAAAATAATGGAGGATAGAAAAAATGATTGAAACAAAATACGGAAAATATCTGAAAGCCCATCCTATTGAGGACGCACCCTTTGGCCCCGTATTCCGCTTCTCTGGAGAGGAGGACTTTCAATCCGATTTCTCCATATTTGTCATCTATGTTACCAAAGCCAACCTGATGGAGGAGACGGCACACTCGCACGACTTTGACATGTATCTGGTCTTCTGCGGCAGCGACCCGGACAACATGAATGACCTGGGAGCGGAAATAGAACTATCGCTCGGTGAAGAAGAGGAAAAACATGTCATCACCGTACCTACCGTAGTCTATATTCCGAAGGGGCTAAAGCACTGTCCGCTTAATTTCAGGAGAGTGGATAGACCGGTTCTGTTTGTCCACGCCACGCTTGCCCCCAAATATGCGAAGTTGTAGCTTACCCCGGGATAGTAGCCATATATCTAGCGGAGCACCCCTTCCCTTGACACAGGTTTCTGGGGGGATGTATTCTCTTAGTACCACCAATCTGAGCAACAACTGCTAATCAGGCTTAAAAACTCCGCCGTTCCGGGATTTTACCGGAGTTACTGAAGAGAGGGAAAAGAATGGAAAAGAAAAAGATAAGGAACAAACGGATTGATGAAGAGCTATTGATGAAAAGGAGGCGGGAAGAGCTAGCCCGTCTGCCGCATGGTGATGAAGTCGATTTCGATGAAGCGGTGGCATATCAGAAGAGCCTGCCTGATAGCAAAGTCTGGTGGAAAGTGATGAAGAAGCTCGAGGACGAGGGTAGAATGAGTGTTTTCCCCAGGGCAGGAACGCCTCTCCTCAAAGATATGATTGAACTCTGCCAGTCATTGAGGGAAGCCGGTGTGGTCCTGATTCCAGTAACGACCGACAGCTACACCCGGACCGGCCAGCATGAGAAGGTTGCGGAGATTATGAAAGAAGTGGAGAGGACCGGCAAGCCACTGCTCAATGGGTTTCCAATCTATTACTACGGAGTGAAGCAGTGCCGGAAGCTCGTTGAGAGCGTCGATGCCGCTTTCAGCCCCAGGGCTGCCGGTGGCGATATTGCCATCGCTGCAGGAATGACCACAGGCGGCGGAGGGATTGGATTCCTGCATTTCGGTAGTTATGCCAAAAATTTGTCTATAAGAGAGGTAGTTCAGCGGAGCCAGGAAAGTATGAGCCTGGTCGGATGGTATGCTGATAGAGGGGTTATCCTTTGCACTGACCTCCATGGGTGGCTTCCCAGTGCTCCTTTCCCGCCGAGTGTAAATATAGCCACCTTGATAATTGAAGCCGTTACCGCCGCAGAGCAGGGACAGAAAGCCCTCTATCCCCTGGTCATCTGTATGGGTAACATAGCCCAGGATATGGCTTCCATAAGGCTTGCTCCACGAATAATCAGGGAGTACTTGGACAGGTTCGGGTATGAAGACTGTATGATAACAGGGACCTGTCCGTCCCAGATTCCTCTTTTTCCGGTTGCCAGGCATCTGGGCGGAGCCTTTGCCTATCTTACTTACATATCAATGGTAGGGGCACTGGCTAAATGTAACGCGGTGGACCTGAGAAGCGTTGACGAAGGCGCCGGAATTCCCACCAAGGAAAGTCATGAGGCAAGCTACAGGGCGGCGAAATGGATATTCGACGTGGTAAGGGAACAGAAGCTCGAGATTGAGATTAAGGATGTTGATATCGAGGAGAAAGTAACCGAAGCCGAGGTAAGGGCAATCATCGAGAGAGTGCTGGACCTCGGTGACGGTGACATAGCCGACGGTACGATAAAGGCCATTGAATCGGGAGTGCTTGACTCACCGTGGAGTCCCAATGTAACCGTAAAAGATGAGGTGCTGGGGGTGCGGGATGCCAGGGGGGCTTGCCGTTACCTCGAATTTGGTAACCTGCCCATACCCGAAGATATTAAGGACTTCCACCGTGAGAAGATAGCGGAGAGGGAGAAGATTGAAGGAAAGAAAGTAGACTACTATACGGCGGTTAGGGACTTGTGGAGTCTGAGCAAGGGGAAGATGGTGGGCTTACCTCCTTATGACCAGTAGTCTTCTGATTTGCTAGAGTTCAATCAGTGCAGAAGGAGCAATGATGAAAAAAGCACCAACAGTAATAACAGGGACCGTGGGAAGTGACGTCCATGTGATTGGTACCAAAGTCTTATCCCGTGCCTTAAGAGACGCCGGATTCAATGTTGTAGCGCTGGGTATGCAGGTATCACCTGAGGAGTTTATCAAGGTAGCCCAGGAAACAAATGCCGATGCTATTTTAATGAGTTCGCTCTACGGCATGGCTGACCTTGACCTGCAAGGATTTAATGAAAAGCGTCTGGAAGCTGGACTTGGAGATGTGCTTCTTTACATCGGCGGTATTCTCGGATTGGGCAGACACGATTTCAAAGAGGACGAAGCCAAATTCAAAAAACTGGGATTTGACAGAGTCTATCCGCCTGATGTGGATTTGAACGTAGCAATTAATGACCTTAAGAACGACCTGAAGGCGAAAGGGAAGATGTAGCTAATACGGATTCCTCGGGAAAGGCTTTAGGAGGAATGGATAGTATAAGACTTTTCATTGACTTTGGGAGTACGTACACCAAAGTCGTTGCCATTGACCTTGATAAAGAGGAGATACTATCGACAGCTCGAGTCCCCTCGACAGTAGAAACTGATATCACCTTAGCCCTTGATGAAGCCTTAAGGCAGATTGCTGACAGCAGTGGCATAGGCAGCCTGGAGAAGAAGGAAGCATTAGCCTGCTCAAGTGCCGCCGGCGGTCTGCGGATGGTCTGTTCCGGTTTCGTGCCCGATTTTACTAGCAAGGCGGCAAAACACGCGGCTCTGGGAGCGGGAGCCAAGGTGATTGGTTGCTATTCATACAAGCTCACCGAGCAGGAGATAAAGGCGATAGAGGCTGCCGCCCCCGATATTGTCCTTATCGCCGGTGGGACAGATGGCGGAGACGAACAGGTCATTATTCATAATGCCAGGATGTTCTCCCGTGCCAGCCGTGCCATATCCAATATCATCGTTGCCGGCAACAAGGCAACCTATGATGAAATCAGGTCTCTCTTCAGAGACAATGGTAAGAATGTCATCTTTACCAGTAATGTAATGCCTGAGATAGGAGTGCTGGATGTAGCCCCGTGCAACAGGGAGATACGGGAGCTATTTATGAGGAACATCATTGAGGCAAAGGGAATTGCCCGGGCCAAATCAATCATCAAGGACGTCATCATGCCAACGCCCTCAGCCGTACTGGAAGCGGCTAAACTCGTCGCCGATGGATATGACGGCGTCGGTGGATTAGGTGAGCTTATCGTCATTGATCCCGGCGGGGCAACCACCGATGTTCACTCCATCGCTCACGGGCACCCGAGCCGTGGCGATACGCTCGCAGTCGGCTTGCCCGAGCCCTACCAGAAACGGACTGTGGAAGGCGACCTCGGCATGAAGTATAATACCGACACCCTGCTGGAGCTTATCAAGGGAAGAGAGACGCCACCCAACTTCACTTCCATAGTCGAGGGGTTCCATGAGGGTAAACTCCCCGAAACTGAAGAGGAATTTGCCTGTCACCAATTGTTATCCAGTATTATGGTACGTGTGGCTATGGACCGGCACGCTGGTAAGATAGAGGTAATCTACACCCCCACCGGAGAAAAGCTGGTACAGCATGGCAAGGATTTGACTGGCATCAGGACAGTTATCGGGACAGGAGGCCCCATTGTTTTTTCCAGTAACCCCCGGCAAGTTCTGGAAGCAGCCCTGTTCCGGGAGGAAGACGCCTTCTCTCTCAAACCCAGAAACCCCAGATTCTATTTAGATGAACACTACATTTTCTACGCCGTAGGGCTACTCAGTCAGGTCGAACCAAAAAAGGCATTAAACATAGCCAAAAAGTATCTCAAGCAAATATAGCTTACGTTAAAAAAATTAATCACCTGAGGTGGAGAGGGAGTATGCTGAGCCATTGCCGGGCATTAGATTTGACTGATGAGAAAGGTTTTCTCTGCGGGAAGATACTTGCTGACCTGGGTGCCGACGTAATCAAGGTCGAGAGACCGGGGGGCGACCATTCCCGCAACATAGGCAATTTCTGGCATGACATCCCGGACCCGGAGAAAAGCCTATACTGGTTTGCTTATAATTCAAACAAAAGGGGCATTACCCTGAACATTGAAACAGCTGACGGCCGGGAGATATTTAAGAAGCTCGCCAAGACCGCTGATTTCGTAATCGAGTCCTTCGCTCCAGGTTATATGGACAAACTGGGCATCGGCTACTCGACAATAAGCGACCTTAACAGGGGAATAATCTGGGCGTCCATTACACCATTCGGACAGGAAGGTCCCTACCGGGACTACAAGGACTCCGATATCGTGGTCATGGGCATGAGCGGGACAATGTACCAAACGGGTGAGCGTGATGAGGCACCGTTACACATAAGCATGCCGCAGGCATGCCTTCACGCCGGGGCAGATGCCGCGGTAGGCTCTATGATTGCCTACTACCACCGGGAGAAGACGGGAAAAGGGCAGCGTGTCGATGTATCACTACAGCACAGCGCCGCCTGGTTTCAGGCTAATGCCATACCAACATATGAGCTTAGCGGCGGGATATTAAGGCGGGCTGGGGCTTTTCGGGTCGGCATGAGTAAAGACGTTGGCCAGAGGCAGGTATGGCCCTGTAAGGACGGCTATGTGTTCTTTAACGTAATCGGCGGTAAGCAGGGTGCCAAGCTTCTCCGAGCCCTGACGGAGTGGATGGACAGCGAAGGTATGGCTACGGATTATCTGCGGAACAAGGACTGGGACAACTTTGATATGTTTACTATCGGCAGAGAGGAGATGGCTAGTATTCAGGAACCAATCGGCGAGTTCTTCAAGACCCATACGGCAAAGGAACTCTGGAATGGAGCAGTACCGAGACAGATATCACTCGGTCCTTTATCGAGCATGCAGGACCTGTTAGAAGATGAGTGCCTTAAAGCCAGAAATTTCTGGAAAGAAATAGAACACCCGGAGTTAGGCACTACCATTACTTATCCAAGGCAGTTCGTTCAGTCTTCCGAAGAAGACTGCTCTACCCGGTTTCGGGCGCCGTTAATCGGGGAGCATAATGAGGAAGTCTATAGCAGTATTGGGCTTACCAGAGAAGAACTCGTGATTTTGAAGCAGGCTGGAGTGATTTAAAAGAAGAGATAGCATTGGAGATAGAAAAAAACGAAGGCGTTTTCAGTGGCTTGACCATCCTGGCTTTTTGCTGGGCGGTGGTAGGTCCGCTGACGATGAAATTCTTTGCCGACCACGGAGCCACGGTAATCCGGGTGGAGACGAGCAAGCGTCCGTGCGTAATGAGGGTATCGAGTCCTTACAAGGGTAATGTGCCAAATTTGAACCGCGGTGGCTATTTCAATTTCTATAATTCAAACATATTGAGCCTCACTCTGAATATGGAACTCCCGGAAGCCCGTGCCATAGCCAAAAGACTCGCCTTAAAATGCGATGTTTTTATGGAGAACTATACCCCGGGCAACATGGAAAAATGGGGGTTGAGCTACGAGGAATTGAGAAAGGAAAGGCCTGACATCATAATGCTGCGGCAGAGCGGTTATGGTTCGTGGGGCCCTTATGCCAAACTACCGGCATTCGGCATGGTGCTGGTGCCCATTGCTGGCTTGCCCAATTACATCGGCTGGCCGGGCAGGGAACCATTGCCGGTGGGCGTTTCCGCCTATACCGATTGCATCAGCCCGCGTTTTGCCGCGGCGGCGTTAATCGCCGCTCTTGACTACCGCAATAAGACCGGGAAGGGACAACTGCTTGATTTATCGCAATTTGAAACGGCGCTCTATTTCATATTGCCGGGCATACTCGACTATGCTGCCAATGGCCGAGAGCCAACAAGAATTGGGAATTCTTCCCCTTATGCCGCCCCTCACGGTGTCTACCCGTGCAGGGGTGACGACCGCTGGTGTACCATAGCCGTATTCAACGACGACGAGTGGAAAACTTTGTGCCGGGAAATGGGCAAGCCCGAGTATGCCGAAGACCCCCGGTTCAACACCCTGCTGAACCGGAAGAAGAATGAGGATGAACTTGACCGGCTGATAAGTGAATGGACAGCCGAGCGTACGCCTGAAGAAGTGATGGAGCAATTGCAGGCGGCGGGAGTGGCGGCTGGCGTCGTTAAGAACACGGCTGATATTTATGAAGACCCTCAGCTCAGACAACGGGGTATGTTCTGGAAGATGGACCATCCCGAGATGGGACCTTTTACCCACCTGGGACAGAGCTTCATACTATCGGAGACTCCGGCGAAGCCGCTAAGACCAAGCCCTCTCCTCGGAGAGCATACCGAGTATGTCTGTACCAAGCTCCTCGGTATGTCTGATGAAGAGTTTGTCGACCTGTTTCAGAAAGGGGTATTCGAGTAAGGGAGTGACATTATGGACGCTTCTTACGCATTCGCCAGAAGTTTTGTCAACACAAAATACGACGATATTCCTCAGGACGTCGTGGAGATAACCAAAAGAGAAGTGCTGGATATTCTGGGGGTCGCTCTGGGTGGCTCCGCCAAACCCGGAGTAAGAGAACTAAAGGAACTGATTATCGATTGGGGCGGCAAGAAGGAGAGCACCATACTCTGTTACGGGGACAAGGTCCCGGCACCGAATGCCGCCCAGGTGAATGCTACCATGGGCCATGCCCTTGACTACGACGATACTGGCTCCGGACCCACTCACCCCTCGGTGGCAATTGTACCGACCTGCCTGGCACTGGCAGAGCGTAAAGGTGGGCTCAATGGCAAAGAGCTCATCACCGCTGTTGCCCTTGGGGTGGATATGATGTGCCGCCTGGGGCTGGGCTTTAGATGGCTGATGCAAAACATGCCGCCTGAGATACGGAAGACTCTGCCGGGGCAGACCCAGCCCGGGGCTGGCTGGCACCTTACCCCCCTGTACGCTTTTATCGCCACGGCTGGCGTTGCCGGACGGCTACTGGGACTGGATGAAGAGGGAATTGTCAACGCCATGGGCATCGGCTATCATCAGAGCGCTGGTAACGGCCAGTGCGTGCTGGACGGTGCTTTAACCAAGAGGATGGGGCCCGGATTTGCCGCCAGGGGCGGCTTGACCGCCGCCCTGATGGCCGAGAAAGGCATTACCGGAGCGCCGAACATTTTCCAGGGAGAGGACGGGCTTTTTAACCTGTATCACCGGAGCATGATAGACCCTGACATTCTAACCGCCGACCTGGGGAAGCGTTTCGAAGGAGTAAGCGTCCAGATGAAGCCCTATCCCTGTTGTGCCGGTACTCACGGTTTTGTCAGCGCCGCGCTGACGCTGGTAAACAAGTATAATATAAAACCTGACGACGTGGAGGAAATTACCATCGTCTGCCGTGAAGGGGATGTCCTGTGTGTGCCTCTGGAGATAAGAAGCCACCCGCGGAATCCTGTGGATTCCCAGTTCAGCGTACCCTGGGCGGTGGCTGTTGTTTTCGCCAGAGGGCGGGCCGGCATCGGCGACTTTAATGAAGAAGCCATCAAAAGCCCTGACATCCTGGATGTAACCGGTAAAATACGCCTCGAGGAAATTTCAGACCCGATGAGACCGGATGGAACCAGCCCCCTGAAAGTCGAGGTGAAAATGAAGAATGGGCAGACCTACTCGGAGCCAACCGGTAATCCTCTGGCAAGCCGGGGCATAACGCCCTTCAGCGACAACGAGAGAAAATTCAGAGACTGCGCCTCATACGCCGCCAAGAAGATACCGGAAAGGAACCTTGACCGGGTGGCGGAACTGGTCAGTAAACTTGAACAGGTGGACGATGTCACCGAGATTGTCGAACTTCTCTCCTGAATACAAAAAGAAACAAATCTTTATGGAGGCACAATTATGGCTGCTCCGCTGGAAGGTATAAAAATTCTGGACTTCAGTATCGCTATAGCCGCACCGCTGGGAGGGGCGATGCTTGCCGATATGGGGGCCAGAGTAATAAAAGTGGAACGGATACAGGGAGAACCACAGAGGCTGGGGCTCCCGGCTGGTATGGATGACGTGCTTGCCGACAGGCTGATACAGGGGGCGGTTGATACCCCCTCGTGGATTGCGCTCAACCGGGGCAAAGAGGACCTGGCCATTGACATCAGGCAAGAGAAGGGTAAGGAAATCATCATGAAGCTGGTCAAGGATACCGATGTCATTCTGGAGAGTTTCCGTCCCGGTGTGATGGACAGGCTGGGGCTGGGGTATGAAACCGTATCGAAAATCAACCCCAGGATTATCTATTGTTCCTTCACCGGTTACGGCGAAACCGGTCCCCTGGCACACCGTGCCGGAGGGGATATGTGGAGCCAGGCAATGTCAGGTATGATAAGTGAGTCACCACACCCCGGCGGACGGCCGCAGATGCAAATCCTCGGTGTAGTCGACAATACCAGCGGGATAATGGTAGCCTATGCGATAATGACAGCCCTCTATGTCCGGGAAAGGACAGGGGAGGGGCAGTATGTGGCCCTCAACAACCTGAGTGCGGCGATGTACCTTCAGTTTTCCGCCCTGGCAGGATACCTTATGGAGCGTCACCATCGCGGAAAAGTGGAGAAGGGCGATATAGGAGGCATGGCGCCGCCGTTCGGACCCTACAAAGCCAAGGACGGCGATGTGCTGACCATCTATGGCTCCGACCCCTTATGGCCAGCTTTCTGCAAACTGCTGGGGATAGAGCACCTGGCGCACGACCCCAGGTTCGAGAACGACGCTGCCAGAAGGAAGCATAACGAGGAACTGGCGCCCATTCTTGATGAAGCCTTCAGCAAGAAGACAAGGGCGGAATGGGCACAGATATTCAGGGAAGCGAAGATGCGCTGTGACCCCTGCTTGACCTATGAAGAGCTCTGTGCTCATCCTCAGGTTGAAGCCAACGAAATAATTTACACCACCAATCACCCGGTGCGCGGGGAGATAAAAATGCTGGGGAACCCGATAAAACTGAAGAAGACCCCCGGTAACCCTCAGGGGCCATCCCCTCTTCTGGGGGAACATACCGAAAAGATTCTCCTCGGACTGGGATATACATCTGAAAATATTGCCGAGCTGGAAAAAGAAGGGGTGATTAAAACCCTGCGTAAAGAAATAATAAATCATTGAGGCGATAGAGATGGATGTGGTATTTGACCTTGTTAAGCACATTGTTAGAACAAAATATGAGGACATCCCCGATATAGCCGTGGAGGCGGCTAAGAGAGAAATCGTGGACAGTCTGGCTACCGCCCTTGGCGGCACGACAAAACCCGGTGTTGGCGAACTGGTAGATATGGTAAAGGAGTGGGGAGGGAGCCCACAGAGCACCATCATCGGCTATGGGATAAAATGTCCTGCCCCGAATGCGGCTCAGGTCAACGGCACAATGATACACGCTCTGGACTATGACGACGGGCACACCGTATCTCTCGTCCATGTCGGATGCGTTGCTGTATCAACGTGCTTTGCCGTAGCAGAACGGATGGGAGATGTCAGCGGCAAAGAGTTGCTTACGGCTATCGTCCTGGGACAGGACCTTGATTGCAGGCTGGGTCTGGCAAGCCGACCGGGAGGTGTCGCTCTTGGCGCCGGCTGGCACCCGACGACCCTCTTCGGTTTTATCGCTTCAGCAGCCATGGCAGCGAAAATAATGAGACTCGACGAAGAAAAGATGATTAACGCCATCGGTCTTGCCTATCACCAGTGTGGCGGTGCCGGTACCGGCGTGGGAGACGGCGCCTTAGCCAAGAGGATGGGGCCTGGATTTGCCGCCAAAGCCGGTGTCACTGCTGCCCTGATGGCGGAAAGGGGAATCACCGGCGAAAGAAACTCGCTGGAAGGCAGAGAGGGTAGAGGCGGGCTGTATAACACCTACATCCGGGGAGACTACGACCCCACGATACTGACTGATGAGCTGGGAAAGAGATTCGAGGGAGTAAATATCGGTGATAAACCATACCCCTGCTGTGGGTTCTCTCACCCTTTCATAGACGCCGCACTTTCTCTGAGAGCCAAGTATGGTATCAAGGTGGACCAGATACGAGAAATAATAGCTGTCGGCGGACAGTCCGGCTACGGATTATGTCAGCCTATTGAAATAAAGCGTGCCCCTCGAACGATAGTCGATGCCCAGTTCAGTCTACCATATACCATAGCTACCGCCCTTGTCAGAGGGAAAGTCACTCTAGAAGACTTTACCCCCGAGAGCATTAAGAGGGAGAACATCCTGGAGGTTGCCCGAAAGGTAACCGGACAGCTGGATGACAATCTGACCAGACACGGGGTGTCACCGGGCAGGGTGACCATAGTGATGAATGACGGCACGGAATATTCCGAGTTTGTGGAAGACTGGCTTGGTAGCATTGGCAATCCGATGACATTCGACGACTGCGCGAAGAAGTTCAGGGAATGCGCCCCATTCGCCTTAAAGCCGCTACCCCCTGATAGGGTCGAACAGATAATTGAGCTTATCAGGAACCTG
Source organism: Dehalococcoidales bacterium (assembly GCA_034432095.1). Lineage (GTDB taxonomy): Bacteria > Chloroflexota > Dehalococcoidia > Dehalococcoidales > UBA2162 > DAOUCV01. The sequence continues at coordinate 10,176 of DAOUCV010000066.1, read as the reverse complement.
GAAAAACTGGACGATGGCACAGAACCGATACGGTTGACCAGCTAACGGAACCGATTCTGAAAATTGCCCCGGATAGAAAAAGCCTCTTGCCAGCCGGCAAGAGGCTTTTTCTTTAGATGACTTCACCTGATTTAGCCAGAAGGTTTCTGCTCTGTTTCGCCCTGCTCTCTTTCCCTGAGCTTCTTCTCGAATTCATCTGCCCTCTTTATCCGTTCTTTATCCCGCCATTCCTGGTGGAGGGCTCTACGCCATACTGCCCTGTCATCCCTGGCTTTAGCCCTGGCCAGCGCCTCTTCTACCAGCTTGGGTACTTCCTTACCTTCTGATATCAGCTTCAGCTTGAGGTTGGCTAAAGCCCTGGGGGTGCGGGCCATCCCTCTTCCTTCAACCCTCTCTCCGTGTCTCTCTTCTCCTGGCGGGCGGCGGCCCGGCGCCGCAATGGTCCACGTGTCCTGGCATGCCATCGTAAAGCCCTGCAGGTCTCTGGTGTGGTAGACCGCCTGCTTGATATACTGCAAAGCAGTAAACGACAGGCGCTCATTCTCAACGACACGGTTGGCATAGGCAAGAGTCTCTCTTTCCAGCGTTTCATAGTCGGGAAAGATACGGTTGACCATATGCATCTCGTAGCATTCGCGGGCAGTCAGGAACCGGTGCTCGTATATAACCTCAAGCATTTTGCGCGGACCCCAGTCCCATGTCCCCGGATCGCACTGGCCGACCTCGGCAAGGAACAGGGCATCTTCTGAGGCAAAGATTATATCCATAACGCCAGCCAAGAAATACCCTCCCCAGATGCAATATCCGTGTACCATGGCTATAGTGGGCTTCGGAATGCGGTGTAGTTTATAGAGATGCATCTCATTCAAAAAGTAGTGGTGCTCTTTCCCGTACTGGCGCCACACCTCATCTTCGGAGCCATAGTCCTTGATTAGCTGCTCAGGCGTTCTGCGGTCCGCCAGCATAGGCGCTGACTCTGGTGTCAGCCCGATAACATCGTGTCCGGCTGAGAAACAGGGACCGGCTCCAGAAATGACCGCTACCTTGCACTCCGGGTCCTCAGCAAAGCGGTCGAAGGCGTCCTCTATTTCGGCATACATAGGGTGGCTGATGGCATTAAGGTACTTCGGTCTGTTCAGTATTATCCGCGTCACTTTCCCCGGCTGATAGATAATATCTTTATATTCCATCGTATTTCTCCTCCCTCGTGAATATATCTAATCTACATGAGACCTGATACCCGGATACACTGTCCGGTAATGTTCTTGGAGACATCTGAGACCAGAAAGGCGGCTACATTCCCTATCTCCTCAGGAGTGGTCGTCTTTCCTGCTGCCGCCATTTCCTTAACGAATTTATTAATATATTCAGGAGGGAAATTACTGGTTTTATGGAAGTTGGTTGCTCCTAAGCCTGGTGCTATACAGTTCACGTTAATTCCAACCTCCTCCAGTTCTTTAGCCAGGGCGGCAGTAAAGATGACAATGCCGGCTTTAGCCGCGCCGTAGACACCACCGGTGCTCATTCCCGACAGACCGGCGGTTGAGGACATGCTGACAATCTTGCCACTCTTGCGCTTTATCATGTGGGGAAGGACTGCCTTGGTGACATTCATCGTCCCCCTCAAATTAACATTTATATTCGTATCCCACTCTTCTTCGGTGGTGTCAACGAAGGGTTTTGGTTGGGTGCCGACTCCGGCATTATTTATCAGAATATCTATCTTACCAAATTCTTTAAGCGCTGCATCAACAGCTTTTTGAACTTCGGCGGTATTGGTAATATCCATTTTCAGGGCAATGGCTTTTCGCCCCAGAGCCCTGACATCAGCCGCCGTTTTTTTGGCTCCTTCAATATCCTTGTCGCAGGCAACTATATCACACCCTTCTTTAGCCAGAGCCATTACGATACCTCTACCGAAGCCCACCTGGCTACCAGCCCCGGTCACCAGTGCTACTTTATCTTTCAAACCCAGGTCCATTGTTTCCTCCCTCTATCTATTGCTACTCCGTTTCGGGTCGACTGGCAGGTCGGTTAAGCACCACTCGTCCCGGCTACTCTGAGGCACTGCCCCACAATACGCTTAGAAACATCCGATGCCAGAAACGCTACCGCGTTTCCGATATCTTCCGGTGTGGTAGTCTTACCGGCTGTCGCCGCTTTTTTAACAAAGTTGTCTCTGAACTCTTTAGGAAAATGGTCATAAAAAGCGGTATCACCCAAACCGGGAGCGATACAGTTTACCCTTATTCCTAATTCTGCCGTTTCCTGAGCCAGAGACTGGGTAAAATTAATCACGCCCGCTTTAGCCGCACCGTAGGCAGTACCACCATTGACACCAATAATGCCACCAAGCGATGATATATTGATGATGCTGCCGCTCCGGCGCTCAATCATTTGCGGCAGAACAGCCCGGGTGCAATATGACATTCCAAGAAGATTAAGGGCGATATCCTTAGCCCAATTCTCTTCACTGGTTTCAAGGAACTTCTGCGGCGGAGTGCTACCACCAGCATTGTTTACCAGTATATCTATCCTGCCGAATTCATCCAGTGCTTTTTTAACCATTTCTTTTACTTCAGCGCTATTGGTTATATCCGCTTTTATCGCAATAGCCTTATTCCCTAACTTTTTAACCTCGGCTGCTGTTTGTTCCGCTCCATTAAGGTTGATGTCACAGACGACTATATCACACCCTTCTTTAGCCAGAGCCATCACGATACCCTTACCAAACCCTCTCTGGCTACCAGCTCCAGTTACCAAGGCTACCTTTCCTTTCAATCCTAGGTCCATAATTTCCTCCTTTGATGGCACTAATATTAGTGCTGTAGGGTCTTTTTGTCAATCCAGTTTCTCACAATTCCTGCACCTATTTTGACACGACCGGTGCCGTGCCGTATTATTGGACAAAGCGGTAAGAAAGCAGGAAAACAGACAATGGCAAAGTCCGATTACGAAAAATACATTATCAGAAAGCCTATTTACGAGGAGAGTGCCCCTCGAATCAAAAATTGTCAGTCTCCACCAATGACCTTCATCAGCAACAGGCTGATACCGGGTGTCGACAATTATGTGCAACTGGGCTGGATATATGGTATACCGGAACCAAGTACCTATATTAATGAGCACGCTCATGATTTCGACCAGATTATCATCTACTGGGGTGGTAACGCAGAGACGCCTCAGGACCTCGGTGCGGAAATAGAGTTTTACATCGGCGGTCAGCCTATTACATTTAACACAACGGTGGGAATATTCATTCCAAAGGGAACGCCGCACGGACCGGTAACGTGGAATAAATTCAGGTTTCCCCATGTTCAGATGACTCTGACGCTCGGCGCCGGCGACGCTAGGGAGATATGGAGTAAGAGCATATCAAAATCCAGAAAGGAACTGCCTGTGAAAAAAGACAAGTTTGATTATGAGCAGTATGTTATCCGCAGTCCCCTGCGGGAAACGGGAGGCATATTCACCAGGGGGAGGCAGGCGCCTACCATGACCTACATGAGCCGAACCCAAATAAACGCCGCCAATTGCTATATCGAGTTCGGCTGGATATGGGGCGAGGTTGAACCCAGTATTGGCGAGATGAGGCATGAGAAGTATAATGAGATTGTCCTGCACATCGGGGGTGATTACGCAAATCCAGAAGACCTGGGGGCTAACATGGAGTTTGGTCTCGGTGGCACGCTATTTTCGTTCAATACCAGCTTTGCTGTCTTTATTCCCTGGGGCCTGCGTCACGGTCCATTAAACTTCAAGACCTGCCGAAAGCCCTACATAGAGATGGCAATAATGCTTGGCGCCGGGACTTATGCCGAGGGATGGGCTGACAGCTTCTTCGAAAGACCGGCCGGTCAGTAATTACTAGACATTAACCCTCACTTCTTAATATCCTGAAGGTAGATACCCCCGGTCCCCATAGCAGTATGGAATATGGGCCTGTCTACCCTTCTGATAATCAACGGGCAATGCTTCATTCCTTTTGGTATGAAAATGAGGCTGCTTCTGGTGAGTATCTGCGGTTCGTCCTCAAGCCATATTTCGATTTCCCCGCCCAGATTATACGGGTCTTCAACGTTGCTCCCGATAAATGTAACCACTTCATCGAATTCGTGCGTGTGCGGGTTAGGTTCAGCCACGCCGGGCAGTTTTTCCCCCGGTAGTATCCAGACACACTCCACATAGAAAGCATCTTTTATGATTTCATTATCAAGGTACAGTAGCTGTATGCGTCCGCCTTCACCCGGCTTGGGGATACGGTAAGGGTCAGGTCCCTGCCTGGGTGGGGACAGCTTCGAGGCAAGCTTCAACTCCGAGAGAACATACTTCCCGTATTTCGATTCAGCCATCTTTGCTTGCACCTCCCATAAGCAATTCATATTGACACGATAATTAGCGTGTAGCTTGTTTAACAGCCTCACCGGATAATTAATCCAAAACATAACATGGAACATCCGCCATATTCAACATATCATGCTTTTCCCTGCTTTCGATAGTTCAAGTGGTGCAGATTGACCTTGATTGACACGGCTCGATAAGTGTAGTAATTTTTAAGCCACACTCAAACAGCCAACTTTCCGAACCTATCCAATTGAAGGAAAAGGAGGTTAAGACCCATGAGACTGAAAGATAAGGTAGCCATTATTACCGGTGGGGGGACAGGTATCGGCAGGGCTATTGCCATTACTTTTGCCTCTGAGGGAGCTAAAGTGGTGGTAGCCGCCCGCACGCTCTCCCGACTAGAAGAGGTGGTTGAAGAAATCAAATCCAGAGCAGGGGAGGCAAAGGCGATTCAGACCGATGTCTCGGATGAAAAGCAGGTAGAGAGAATGGCTGATGAGACAATCAGAGAGTACGGAAAGATTGATGTAATGGTCTGTAACCACGCTGGGGGAGGCGGTGGAGGCAATGTGGTTGACTTGGACCTTGAAGGGTGGAGGGAGACATTAGCTATAAATCTGACCGGCACCCTGCTCTGCTGCCGGGCGGCACTCAAGGACATGATTCCCCGCCGGAGTGGTAGCATCGTCAATATCAGTAGTGTTGCCGGAATGTACGGAGTGCCCGGACTGAGCGCCTACTCCGCCAGCAAGTGGGGAATTATCGGTCTTACCCAGACGATGGCTATTGAGGTGGGACAATACAATATCCGCGTCAACTCCATCAGTCCCGCCGCTACCCGAACCGAGCGGTTTGAAAGCCCGCAGAGGGCGATAGCAAAAGCGATGAATATCCCCTACGAAGAAAGGGAAAGAGAGATGCTTACTCACTATGCCCTCAAGAGGATAGCCGAACCGTCTGAGATAGCCTCTGCTGCCCTGTTCCTGGCTTCAGACGAATCCAGCGCCATCACCGGTCATAACCTCGTCGTCAGTTGCGGTTTTCACGCCATTCATCCCTAGCCGGGTTCATTCACCACTCATCCGAACAAACAGATGTACACATTAGCCACAGGCCCCGGTGCGGCATATATCATGTCATCGTATGCCCTGCCCCAAAAGATGGAAGTGAAGATGGTAGCCTTGAAGCCATTGGGGTAGCCCGCATCCTTAAGCAGCTGCTTTGGAGTGCCCTGTAGACTCGTGTGTTATCCTGACTAGTCTCCAACCATCGGATAGTCAGGTTGATTTAGATAGACGATTAAATAGAACTCTTTCTCTTCCTTGAAGGGGCTGCTGTACCACATTGGGCCGTGCGTTACCCCCGCGGGGACATAAATCACGGTGGTCTCGTGGAATGTATGCTTTTCTCCCTCCTCACCCATCTGGAATGTAACAGTTGTTCCCAGTTCTGCATCCGGACCGGCAGCGACAAACATTATGATTTCGTCCGCATCGTCGTGTTTGTGAGCCAGAAGGAAAGGTTGTTCGGCGGGAGCCTCCGATGTCCTCTGGATACTCACGTACACCGGACACTCGGGGAAAGCATCCGCATTCAGGTATACTCCCGAACCAGGGCGTGGCGCCGGCTTCCCCTCTTTAGCCGCTTCAATAAGTCCGACATTAAAGCTGTCGCTGTGAAAAGCCAACTTCCCGCGTGGGGGCACGTTTACAGGCTTCGTTCTGATGTATTTCCCGTATTTCGTCCCGGCCATCCAATCTCCTTTCTTTTTCATTTGTTTAACCCTTATTCACGGTGAAACGATTTTTTAAATCATAGGCATACCGCATATAACGTGTAAGACAATCGCAGTTATATGCATCATACACTCTTTTAGGCTATCAGTAAACCTGGCAGAAGATGCAGTTTCCTTCACCAAATATGGTCACCTGTCTGTCTGTTCCCCCCTTCTCCTTTGAGACGGAGAAAATACTATGCTTTTTAGCATTAACAATGTAAAATCTTGATGAGGATGCAAATTGAGAATTTGCGGTATTATTGCTAAATGGATTTTTATGCTCTGCTTACCCGTCCTGCTGCTGACCGCCAGCATTGCTTGTACATTCAATAGCGCCTGGCTATATAGATACGGATTCAATAAATACAATGTTGGCTCTATCACCGGTCTGGCTGATTCGGAACTGGAGAAAGTAGCCGCCGGACTGGTTGGCTATTTTAATTCCCACGAGGAGTATATAGACCTCACAGTAATAAAAGACGGTAAGCCTTTTGTTCTATTCAATCGGGGAGAGATAGTCCACCTGAAAGACGTAAAAGGGCTTGTCTGGCTGGATTATAAGGTTCTATTTGGGACACTGGTTTATGTTCTGGGCTATGGTGGGGTCTGTTTCTTCTGGCGCCGGCGCCAATACTGGCGGCGGCTTGCCTGGGGAGTGGTGGGAGGAAGCGGTCTTACTTTAGTCCTGATGCTGGCTCTGGGACTGGGCATAATATTCAACTTCGACCAGTTATTTCTCCGCTTCCATCTTCTTAGCTTCACCAATGAGCTATGGCAACTCGACCCAACAAGCGACTATCTGATAATGCTGGTTCCCCAGCGTTTTCAGTATAATGTTGCTTCACTCTGGGCTCTGGGGACGGCAATTGCGGCAATAATCCTGGGCGGGGTGGCGGGGAGCTACCTACTGGCTACCAGAAAAAGTTGGCATTCCGGGCAATAGGTGTCATAATACAATTAAACAATCAAGAGTGTTTACCAGAAATTAGGGGGCTGATTATGAGAAAAGCTATTACTGCAGTAATATTGACGGCAGTGGTGGTAACGGTAGCCCTGCTTTCAGGGTGTACGCTTGCCGGTGCGGGAGATATAACTACCGCGCAAACGCAAGCTACCGATTTTACCCGGGTTGATGTAGCGGATACCTTTGAGGTAGAAATAAAACGTTCAGATTCGTTCAGCGTTACGATAAGTGCCGATAAGAACACCCGTGATTATGTTGCTGTCTCTAGGCAAGGAGAAACGCTAAAGATATATCTCAACCCCCGGAACATTTTTGCCGACTTCACCCTGAAATCAAGAACCTTGAAAGCGAAAATTACCATGCCCGCTCTTCACGAATTGCGCTTGTCCGGGGCAAGCAAAGGGATCATTAGCGGGTTCAAGTCATCAGATAATTTCAGCCTTGAGGTGTCGGGGGCAAGTTCCCTGGAGATGCGTGACATTGAAGTGGGAGATGCAGAATTCAAGATATCGGGAGCAAGTAAAGTTACCGGTGGTATTAAAGCCAACTCTATACAATTTGAAGTATCAGGAGCCAGTAAAGTTGAATTAGAGGGTGCAGCGAACAGTATTGTCCTCAACGCCTCCGGCGCCAGCAACGTAGACTTGACTTATTTTCCAGTTGGCGAAGCTGATGTTACGCTGAGTAGTGCCAGTGAAGCCACGGTAAATGTGAAAAAAACATTAGATATGGTGGTAAGTGGTGCGTCAAGGCTTTACTTTCTAGGGAATCCAGAAATCGGTATTGTCGATATCTCAGGGGCTTCAACGGTAAAGCATAAATAGGGTAGTTATTGATTTCTTTGTCGGAAGGCGGCGTACATAATCAGGGCGGCGGCGACCGAGGCATTCAGGGAGGTAATCCTCCCCTTCATCGGGATAAAGGCGATGGAATCGCATCTTTTTCTGACCAGAGAAGACAGTCCCTTTCCTTCACTCCCGATGACAATAGCCACGGGTAGTCTGAAATCTACGTTGTTGAAATCCACTCCACCAGCCATGTCTATACCAATAACCCAGATGTTATTCTTCTTCAGTGTCTCTATCGTCTGAGCGATATTGGCTACTCTAGCTACCGGCACAAACTCAATAGCCCCGGCGGAGGCTTTAGCTACCATAGCAGTAAGACCTACCGCTCTCCTTGAGCGCACGATAATACCATGGACACCAGTGGCCTCAGCCGTCCTAAGAATAGCTCCCAGATTCCTCGGGTCTTCGATACCATCCAGGACACAATAGAGTGCCGGTTCCCTCTTTTCCTCCGGGATAGCCAGCAACTCATCCAGAGTGACATACTCCCTGGCAGCGGCATAGGCAAGGACTCCCTGGCTGGCGCCGGTCAGGCTGTGTCGGTCAAGGACACGCCTGGGGATATACTCTACGGGAATCTTTCTGTTTCTGGCGTAGCTGAGTATCTCAGCGATGGCGGTATCGCGCTTGGCGTTTTTCGCCAGCAGTATTTTGTTGAGCGGGCGGCCAGCCTTAAGCGCTTCGAGGACAGAGTTCTTACCCTCAATAAACTCAGCCATTTCTATCTCAGCAGCCCCACCAGCCTGATTTCAGCATCCCTCTTCTCGCCAGGACTTATCTTGCTTCTGTTTATTGCTTTTCTCAATAGTTCGATTGACTGGTCGTAGGTCTGGCGGTGAACCGGGTAGGGGATGCCGTCCTTGCCGCCGTGAGCGAAGCTGTAGCGGGCGGGGTCACGGTAGCTGGGGGCAACCCCATGGACTAGCTCCGAAATCAGGCTCAGGGCGCGGAGGGTCTTTGCTCCCACCCCTGGCAAGCCCAGGAGCTGCTCAAAGTCCTCTGGTTGGCGCTCGTAGGTGCTCAAAATAATGCGCTTGAGGCTATCGGGGTGGAGGTCTGCGGTGCTCAGATAGTGGTGCGTGGGCAGATTCAGGGTCTTAATCTTCTTCAGGTCAAGTAAAGTATCCTCGGGCTTCTGACTGGTAGCTATCCCGGTGATGGTGTTTCTGGCGGGGTTGCTTTCACTGGCAACGAGGTTCAATGCCTGCCCTCTGGCTTCGGAGAGGACAGCGAAGTGGGGTTCATTGACAAAGTCAGTGACCGCCTCGCCCAGCCAGTGATAGCGTCGGGCGTAGCGGGTGGCTTCGTTCATCCCCTGCTGGACGACTGCCCATGAGCCGTTTTTCGTGAAGAGGAAGGTATGATGGTAAAGCTGGTAGCCGTCTTGAACAGCGGCGCTATCCACCTTGGCAGACATACGGCTGGCATACACCAGCGGTGCCGGGTTTATTGAGATTAGCTCTCCCCAGTTTTCCAGTTCAGAGGGAGTTTGCCGTGAAGTTCTGCCCTTGCCCCCGGCAACAAACAAGCCCAGGTCTCGTTCCAGACCCTTTATTCCTTCCTTGAGAGCGCCACACAGGGTAGTGGTAACGCCGCTTGAATGCCAGTCAAAGCCCAGAACGCAGCCGAAAGCCTGGAACCAGTAGGGGTGAGACAGACGCCTGAGCATCTCCTCAGCGCCAAAGTCGGCAACGATGGCAATGGTAATCTCTCGAGCCAGCTTGACCATGCGGTCGAAGAGCCAGCGTGGGGCTTTGCCGTGGTGAAGGGGCAGGTTGGCAATTCCGGTGCGTATGGGACCAATGGCGCCTGACATTTGCCCTAGACACCAATTACATAGCGCAGGTGTCGCAGCTGGTGGCACTGCAAGTGGCGCAGGAATTACCCCCTATGGCAGAGGTCATACCACTCTCGTCCATAGAGAAACTGGCAAAAGTGGACAATACCCGCTCAGCTTTTTGCTGGCATTTAGGGCAGGCGACTGCCTCAGTAGCCCGGCTCATCGGGCGTAATAGCTCAAACCTGGAATCACAACTATGGCAGACGTACTCATATATCGGCATCTTTCCCTCTCCCGTAATTAGTTTAACCGTTCCAGGTTAGCAAGTCAAGGGTCGTCTAGTAACGGGTAACTGTCAACTGTCGGTCGGTAAGAATCCCGGATGACTATCAAGTTAAGCCTCCAAAGCTCTCATGAGCTAATGCCCGAAGAATTTTAGCCCAGGGGCGATTTTGGTGCGGTC